>NZ_CP025120.1:994878-1326505 GCF_002838765.1 Kangiella profundi
CAATTGCAACGACTCCTCCACGCTCCAACCAGTCTTTAAACAACGGGTGGTAGTATGGCTCTTGAATATGTCCAAAACCGTGATTGGTCAGAAGTAGGGCAGGGTTCTTTCCATTTTTAGGCAGGTCTTCATGATAGGCTATCGTCAATGGAATTCGGCTACCGTCAGTTGACCGATAAAATACCGTTTCGCTTACAATATCTCCTATCTTCTCAATAGGAAGTGGCGAGTCTGCAAGTTCTTTTTGGTTCAAGTCCACAGAGTGAATGGTTGCCGGGTGTGCTAAGCTATTTACCGTTGCAAGAATACTCCTTTGCCCGTTCTGCATGAGGGTGCTTGGCTGCAGTTTTAGTTCGCTGTTTGGCTTAACTTCTATTGATTGTCTGGAGCCACCATTTAGCTGTGCAACATAGAGCTTTTGCTGAGTATTATTCAGGTATTGTAATAACCAGCGATTCTCTATTAGCTGGGCACCAAGTAACAGTTCATTTTCCTGACCAATGACTTCTTTCCAGTCACGGCGAGATGGTTGCTTAAGATTGATCGATATGATGCGCCAGCGAGGTGCTACCAGGTTGGTATGAAAATAAAAAGTTTCATTGATATTGCCAACAAAGTTCAGGCTGGCTCGAGTATTTTTTGCAATATTGATGGCATCTGACAACTTACCAGATTCGCTTATCGGAATAACCCAAACCATGTCAGATGTATCAACCAGATGTTTGGCAGTTATCACTAGATATCGGCCGTCTGGAGTAAGTTGAGTACTGATACTCCAGAGTTCTGTTGTTTCAATGTGCTGGTTTAAATCAAATAGAACCTGGCTGAAATCAGGCCCCTGGCCAAGGTTTTGATAATACAACTGGTGATCGGTTTGATAGATAAAGCGATTGTGTCCTGAAAGCCAGTTAAACTGGGTTTGAATATGGGTTGCAGGTAAGCGGTAGCTATCGAATTGTTTTGTTGCAAGGTCAAAAATTAGCCAGCGGTATTGCTGCTGACTGTTTTCCGTCTGAATTGCTAGATATCGTCCGTGAGGTGACAGTGATGTCGATACAGCAGTCATGCCAATTGGTAATGTTCCAAGCTCAGTTTCTATTTCCTTGATCGTGTCATATACAGTGATGCTGCTCTCAAGGGTGGCAGGATCTTCTTTGATGTAGAAATAAAGATTGATGAACTGTTGGGGGAGTTTGCGCCCTACAGCACTTTCAACTTGCTTAAATGCTTCGATCCCCTGATCCAGTCTGGAAAAATATTGCTTGGACAGTTCGGCCTGCTGTTCCAGCCAATCTGTGCGTTGCGGCGTTTTTTGCTCAAGCCACATATAATTATCATCAATCTGCACACCATTAAGAAGATAGTCGTAATCCTGAGTGGGATTCTTTGGCAATGAAACTTTGGTGACAGGTAGCTGCTCTGGTGTTTCATCTTCTGAACAGGAGCTCAATAACAAAGCGGACAGCAAAGCTGGTACGACAAGGATAGCTTTAGTGCGCCTAATCAGCGATTGATTGGTATTCTTGATTGGTGCGGTAAAAAGCATAAAGTCCTTGTATGGAGCATGGCAAAAGTTGAATTGATTGTACCAACAGCCAGTTTTAATGCAAAACCAAATAGCTATAAAAGATTTATCAGTTGGATGCTAAGTGTTATATAATGATCGAACCACTTTGCAATACCAGATATGGCGATGAATCAAACTGTAGCGCCCATCGAAATTGATGTTCCATTCCCAAAGCCTCCTGTTGAACTCTCTACTGATGAAAAAGAACATCATAGAAAGCTAATCAAAGAGTTATTGGCTCAGCATAACGCTGTGCTGATTGCTCATTATTATACTGACCCTGAAATTCAGGCATTGGCTGAAGAAACTGGGGGGTTTGTTGGTGATTCCCTGGAAATGGCCAAATTTGGAGCTCGTCATCCAGCAGATACTTTAATTATTGCTGGAGTTAAGTTTATGGGTGAAACGGCCAAAATCCTAAGTCCTGAAAAGCGTGTACTTATGCCAACTCTTGAAGCAACCTGCTCATTGGACTTAGGCTGCCCAATTGAACCATTCAGTGAGTTTTGTGATCAGCACCCTGACCGAGAAGTGGTGGTCTATGCAAATACCTCAGCTGCTGTTAAAGCACGTGCCGATTGGGTTGTGACTTCAAGTATTGCCGTAGATGTTCTTGAGTATTTGGCCGAGCAGGGGAAAAAGATAATCTGGGGGCCTGACAAGCACCTGGGGCGCTATATTCAACAAAAAACTGGTGCTGATATGTTGTTGTGGCAAGGCGCCTGTATTGTTCATGATGAATTCAAGTACAAAGCTTTAGAGCAAACTATGGCTTTGTACCCAGAAGCAGCAGTGCTGGTACATCCAGAATCGCCCCAAAAGATTGTTGATCTGGCTGACTTTGTTGGTTCAACATCGCAACTGATTAAAGCCGCTAAAGAACTTCCTCAGAAGCAGGTTATTGTTGCTACCGATAAAGGCATCTTCTATAAAATGCAGCAGGCAGCTCCTGAAAAAGAGCTAATCATTGCACCAACAGCAGGCGAGGGAGCAACTTGCCGTAGCTGTGCACACTGCCCCTGGATGAAGATGAATGTCCTGCAATTGTTATCTCAGGTCTTTGAGCAAGACGACAATGAAGTGTTTGTTGATCACGATTTAGCTGAAAAAGCATTGATCCCCTTACAGAAAATGGTAAATTTTGCTAACGATATTCAAGCGAACGTTAAAAGTAATATTTAACATAGACCAAAGGGGAATTCATGAAAGCAAATATCAAGGCAGTAACCTTAGCAATTTTTGCGGCTCTAAGTATAAGTGCCTGTAACGAGCAGAATGAGAAGTCTGAGAGCCAGCTGGTTGCCGTAGAATCTAAACAGGGTGCGGCTAATCAGGAAACCACCTCCGAAGCCAAGCCAGAAGCAACAGCTGACAAAAAAGAGACTACAGGCTCTAAATTAGTTTCCATTATTGAGGGTGATCATAGAAGTGAGCAGAATAAAGCTCGGAATGAGTACCGTCATCCTGCCGAAACGATTAAGTTTTTTGGAATCCGTCCTGGCATGACTGTTGTTGAGGTATCGCCTGGTGGCGGCTGGTATACTGAGATTCTTGCCCCATGGTTAGGTAAAGAAGGAAAGCTCTATGCAGCGCACTTTGACCCTAACTCGGAGGTTGAGTATTACCAGAATAGTCTTAAAGGATTCAAAGACAAGTTGGCGGCGAACCCAGAGCTTTATTCTAATGTTGAATTGACTGTATTCGATCCCAAGTCTACTAACCCAATTGCTCCTGCCAATAGTGCTGATGTGGTAGTTACTTTCCGTAATGTGCATAACTGGATGCGTGGTGGTCGTGAGGAAGCATTAAATGCATTTAAGCTAATGCATGATGCTGTAAGGCCAGGTGGCATGCTAGGTGTTGTAGAGCACCGTTTGGCAACAAGACTGGAGCAGGACGAACAAGCAAGCTCGGGATATATGCATGAAAAATTCGTCATTGATTTGGCAGAAGAGGCGGGTTTTAAACTGCTTGAGCGATCGCAAATTAATGCTAACCCAAAAGATACTACCGATCATCCTAAAGGAGTATGGACTTTGCCACCTAGCCTGCGTCTCGGTGAAGAAAACAAAGAGCAATATCTGGAAATTGGAGAGAGCGATCGTATGACTTTAAAATTCGTCAAGCCGGCAGCCCAGTAATTTCTTTCAATAAAATTGTTAATGTTGATAACACATAGTGCTGCACTGAACAGGGTGCAGCCTATGCTGAAACCACTCTCTGAAACTTCGTTATCTTACTATCTTTAGTTTGGAACCGGTGTAACAGCTCGGATGATGAGGTATGCTCACTATATAAATATCGGACTAACTCTTGCTGTGAAATATGCGGAGCAAATAGCTCAATAAAGTCCTTCATATATTGTTTTAAGAACAGGTTCTTATTAAACGCAAGCCAAGTAGTGCACTTAGGTAACATGTCTCGTGTCGAATAGCTGATTAAGTCCTTATCATGATCTGGGTCGTAGGCCATGCTGGCTATTATCCCAACACCGAATCCTTTCCGAACATAGGTCTTTATTATGTCAGCGTCACGAGCTGTGAAAACGATATTTGGCTCTAGTTTTTGTTCTTTACAAGCACGCAATAGACTGGAAGAAGCCTTGTCACTGAAGTTATAGGTCACAAGCGGATATTGAACCAGATCCTCAAGGGATATTTTTCTCAGGTCACCAAGTGCATGGTCCTGAGGGAACAATATTGTTCTATCCCACTGGTAACAAGGAATCTGAACAATATCTGGCCCAAGTTCAACGCTGCCTGACGCTATTACAAAGTCAATTTCCTGTTTGTTGAGCTGTTCAATGATTTGCTCTGTTGTTCCCTGATGTAGATCAATTTTCAAACCAGGGTATTCTTTATGGAAAGTTGAGAATGTACGTGGCAAAACGTACTGAGCTTGAGTCTGAGTAGTGCCAATCGAAAAACAGCCAGTGTCTTCCTGACTAATTTCACTTGATAGACGCTTTATATTATTAATTTCTTGCATAACCTTTCTAGCACGAGCCAATATTTCTTTACCAACCTGTGTTATTCCTACTAGCTGTTTACCATTACGCTCAAATATTTTTGTTTGTAATTCATCCTCAAGCAGGCGTAGTTGTTTACTGATTCCGGGTTGAGAAGTAAATATTTTCTGAGCTGCGCTGGTTATGCTCAGGTTATTATCTGCAATAGCGATTAAATATTTTAGCTGTTGTAGTTTCATTATAGACGTCTAAATGTTTAAATGGCTGAGAAAGTTAACACGGATTATGCTCAAAGGCAATATCTTATATATCCTTCAGATATATTGTGCAAATTTATTTTGCTTCTTTATAACCGCAGGTTATTAGAGGATAATGAAAAACAATTAGCTTACAAACCTTAATATGCTTAGATTTGTAGCATCTTTTTTTATCTAAGTGGTAAAGTTATTTTTTAATAGTAGAGCTTAACTTTCAGTTTTTATTGAGATAAATAACTGAAGGTTATTTGTATAGAGGTTTTATTCATGATTCACAACTCCATTCTGGATACGATTGGTAATACACCGATCATTCGAATTAATAGTCTGGCTCCGAAACATGTCAGCATGTATGTAAAAGCAGAGTTTTTTAATCCATTAGCATCCGTCAAGGATCGCCTGGCTTTTGCGATTATCAATGACGCCGAGCAGAAGGGGTTGTTAAAGCCTGGGCAGACAGTAGTGGAGGCTACATCTGGCAACACTGGTATTGCATTAGCCATGGTATGTGCTGCTAAGGGTTATCCATTTGTCGCTGTAATGACGGAAACCTTCTCAATTGAGCGGCGAAAGATCATGAGAGCACTGGGCGCCAAGGTTGTTCTGACACCAGCAGCTGAGCGTGGAACTGGTATGGTCCGTGTGGCAAAAGAACTGGCTGATAAAAATGGTTGGTTCCTAGCTCGTCAGTTTGAGAATGAAGCTAATCCTGCTTACCATCGAAATACCACAGCTCCAGAAATACTCAAGGACTTTGCGGGCAAAAGACTGGATTACTTTGTAAGTGGATATGGAACTGGTGGCACTATTACTGGAGTTGGGGAAGTTCTTAAAGTTGCACGGCCAGAAACTAAGATTATCGCCACTGAACCTGCAGGAGCTTCCTTGTTAGCTGGTAAAGAATGGCAACCTCATAAAATTCAGGGCTGGACGCCTGATTTTATCGCGGATGTGATGAACCAGGATATCTATGACCGCCTCATCCCTATTGATGATGTCCTGGCCCGTGACTCAGCCTTATCCTTGGCACAAAAAGAGGGAATCTTTTGTGGTATCTCCGCAGGTGCAACCTTTGCGGCTGCGCTTGAGGTTGCGAAGGATGCAGAGGATGGGGCCACCATATTGGCAATGTTGCCAGATACAGGAGAGCGCTACATGAGTACTTTCTTGTTCGAAGGAATCAATGAAGGTAGTGATGATGAGATTTTGAATTAATAAAAAAAGCAGGAACAATTCCTGCTTTCATTTATTGTGATTACGAAACTATTACTTCTTAACTTTCTTGCCTTGAGCTTCCATGTCTAAAACGTAATCATCACGATCTTTTCTTAAGTCTTCATCGGTTGGCAGTGGCTGTCCGGTATAGGCATGCAAAAATGCCTCACACAGTAACTCGCTATTGGTTGCATGTCGTAGATTGTTGACCTGACGTCTGGTTCTTTCATCGGTCAATATCTTAAGTACCGAGAAGGGTATCGATACTGTTATTTTTTTTACTTTATCTTTTTTTTCGCCGTGTTCTACGTATGGATTGATAAAGTTTCCGTCCCAATCTTTAGCCATATATACCTCGTGTCTTATTCGATGTAGTTATTATACATTCTTTTCAGCCCTCTAAACATCTTGACTTTCATTCTACTAAAAGAATATATTGGCCATATAGACGTCTAAACGTCTTTATTTTTCTGGCATGCTCCATACCAGGTTTATGCCTTTAAGAGGTAAATGATGACCAATCAAGCAGTAGAACAAAAAAACATAACTTCTGAGGAAAGGTGGAATCCTTTATCCAATAGTTTAGAGGCAGGTGCCGGTTTTATAGAAGCCGGCACTGTCTCTATAGAACATTTAGATTTATTGCATGGCGGAAATCTGAGTGACATTTCGGTTCATTACAACCGTTATGGCGCAAACGATAGGCCAGCATTGGTTGTGCTTGGTGGGATTTCATCTTCCCGTGATATCCACGAGTGGTGGGCTGACTTATTTGGTCATCGAAAGCCATTGGATTTAGAGCAGTTCCAAGTTATTGGAGTGGATTACATTGTCAATAATGATCAGCAGCGCCCTAGCTTAATTTCAAGTTTCGATCAGGCCAGAGTCATCAGTGAAGTTTTGGCAAATCTAGATATAAAGCACTTAGAGGCTATTATCGGTAGTTCTTATGGCGGAATGGTAGCACTGGCTTTTGCGCATCTCTTTCCACAAAAACTCCACAAGCTGGTTTGTATCGCAGCGGCTCATACTAATACACAAACCTCGATAGCACAGCGCCAGATTCAGCAGCAAATTCTCCAACTTGGGGTCAGCTCTGGAAAATCTCAAGAAGCAGTTTCGATTGCTCGCCAATTAGGCTTTATCAGTTACCGCAGTCAGCAAGAGCTAGAGAGTCGCTTCAATTCAAACAGGATCATTGAACAGCAAAATTTCAGCAATGAATTAATCAATTATCTGAAGTATCAGGGCGATAAGTTTGCCGCTAAGTTTGATATTGAACGTTATCGATGTTTATCCCAATCCATAGATTTACACAAAGTCGATCCCAAAGGGGTCGTAACCGATGCTTTGTTTATTGGAATCGATAGTGACCAGTTAGTGCCTGCTGATCTAATCAAAGAGACTGCAAATTTATGTAGCGGCCAATCTCAATTCAAAAAAATAAATTCATACTTCGGTCACGATGGTTTTCTTCTGGAAGCCTCGCAGCTAACCGAGAGTATCACTCCATTTCTGAGGAACAAACGATGACACACACCAATCAAACAATCTCCGTCCGTTCAGGAATTGAAACGGATCAACAGTTTGGGGCGGTTACTCCGCCCTTATACTTATCCTCAAATTATACCTTTGCTGATCTAGAACAACCAAGACGCTATGACTACAGCCGCTCAGGTAATCCAACCCGCGATACTTTAGCTGAAACCTTAGCCGAGCTTGAGTCTGGTGCCGGTGGAATTGTTACTTCAAGCGGCATGTCAGCGGTGTATCTGGTTACCCACCTGCTAAATAAAGGCGATCTGATCATTGCGCCACACGACTGTTATGGGGGCACCTATCGTCTGCTCAATAGTCTCGCAAAAAAAGGTTTGTTTGAAGTTCAGTTTGTCGATCAGGGTTGTGAAGAGAGTTTCAAATCGGCTTTAAAAAGAAAACCAAAATTACTTTGGATTGAAACGCCCAGTAACCCTTTACTAAGAGTGGTAGATATTAACAAGCTCTGCCAACTGGCCGGTAATGATGTGATTAAAGTTGTCGATAACACATTTTTATCGCCGGTTTTGCAACAGCCACTGAAACTTGGAGCAGATGTGGTTGTTCATTCGACAACGAAATATATCAATGGACACAGTGATGTGGTGGGCGGTGCAGTTATTGCCAAAGAGCAGGAGCTTTATGAGCAACTTGCATGGTGGGCAAATTGTATTGGGATTACAGGATCGCCCTTTGATAGCTTTATCACCAGCCGAGGATTGCGTACTCTTTCTGTTCGAATTCGTCAGCACCAGGAAAATACCCACAAAGTAGTTGAGTTTTTGCAACAACAGTCGCTTGTTAAACACATCTGCTATCCCGGTCTGAAATCTCATCCAACTCACACAATCGCCGCTCAGCAGCAAAGTGGCTTTGGTGCCATGTTGTCTTTTGAACTGGATCTTGAGCGCGCCAATTTAAGAACCTTTGTTAACAGCTTGAAACTTTTCTCTCTTGCTGAGTCTTTGGGAGGTGTTGAAAGTTTGATTTGTCATCCTGCAACCATGACTCATGCAGCAATGGATGAGAAGGCTCGTCAAACCGCCGGTATCAGCAGTAGCTTATTACGGCTTTCGGTTGGCATAGAAGAAGCCACTGACCTGATTAAAGATTTAGCGAGTGCATTTAAACGATCTCAAATTAAAGTGTTAAAGGGTGAGCAACATGGCTGAGAAGGTTCAGATAAAGGCAGAAACCTATAGCGAAGATATTTCTCTATCTAGAAATTATAAAAATTTAGGCATTAATGTGCATAAATTTGGCGGTTCCAGTTTGGCTACCAGTAAACAATTAGAGAAAGTCTGCGACATTATTGTAAATCAAACCAGGCCAGGAGATATTATTGTCGTTTCTGCCAATGGAGATGTGACGGATCGACTCATCAGTGTCGCACATGGCCGGCATCACTCGATACCAGAGCTGGTAGAATACTTTAAGCAACTAGCTTCAGAGTTACCCATTGATAGTGATAGTTTTTTAAAGCAACTCAGCAAAGATTTCGAAGTAATAAAGGAACTGTCTCAGCAGATTCCTGTTCCAACCGATAGCATTTTAGCTTTTGGTGAAAAGTGGTCAGCCCGACTAATTAGCGAATTACTGTTAGGTTATCAATGCAATGCGCAGGCTGTTGATGCCAGTCATTATCTCAAGCTAACGTCACTTCATGAATACAATCAATTTGATGAGCAATTTGCCGAAGTTAATTTTTCCAGTCTGTATGAATCATTTCTTGATCATTTAGATTGTAACAACACTCGGTTTGTATTTACCGGTTTTATAGCCAGCGATAACAACGGTAGGCTCATCACTTTAGGACGGAACGGTAGCGACTATAGCGCGACTGCGATTGCACAACTGGTGCAGGCCAATTCTGTTACCATTTGGACCGACGTGGATGGTATTTTTACTGCCGATCCGAATATTGTGAGCAACGCACAAAGAGTTGAACACTTGTCTTTATGTGAGGCGCAGGCAATCTCAGAGCTGGGTGCTAATGTTCTACACCAAAAAACAGTCACCCCACTTTTGACCTACAAAACCAGCGCCTCAATAAAAAGCTCATTCCTAAATTCTTCCGTCGGCACAGAAATAACACAGCATCCAACCAGTTTTGGACAGGTTAAAACGATAGCGGCTAAACAGGCACTGGTACGTATCGTTATCAATAATATTAATGAGCTCAGTGCGAGAACTGTTCAGCAGAAAATACTGCTGAATCAGACTGCCAGTTATGCCAGTAATTTTGATCGGACTTTAGATAGGTTGACATTTTATGTGGCTGAATCTGATCGCTTTAATTGCATTTCTATCATACAGGCGGCTCAGTTCTATCCTATCGTTGAAAAAAACAACCTTTCACTGATTAGTTTGGTAGGCCAGGGTATTCGCCAGAATCATAAAGTAATCAGCAAATTCATTGAGCGACTTGAGCGATATTCTATAGAAGAGATTCACTATCCCGCTAATGCTCATACTTTATGCGTTTTGATAGAGGATGAGCAGGCTATTACTTTATTGCATGACTTGCACGACACCTTTTTTGAACGAGAACCTTCGATACCTATTGTTGTGCTGGGTTATGGCAATATTGGTAAACAGTTTTTACGGATCTTAAAGGATAACAAGTCTGAAATTGAATCATCGCTTAATCAGTCATTGTCTTTATTGGCAGTAGCCAATAGCCGACACTACGTATTGTCCAAGAATTGTTTAACTCGTCATGAAGATACCATCGAATTACTTGAAGATGATAATAATACTGAGAGTAGATCTTGTGATAATAAGCCCCTCATAGAGAGCAATCTTAATAATCAACTCTTAAAGGCCTTAAATAGTTATTCAAATAAAGAACTGGTTGTTATTGATCTTACTGCCAGTGAAGAAATTGCAAACCTCTATACAGAGTTTGCCAATAGTGGTTGGCATATTATATCTGCCAATAAAATTGCAGCATCGGATCATAAGCTAGCCAGTCATATTGAGCGAATTCAATCGCAAAAAAATCGTAAGTGGTTTAAAAACACTACAGCTGGTGCAGGTATTCCTATCCAGTCAAGCATCAAGAAACTAAAGGAAGCGGGCGATACGATACTCAGTATTTCTGGAATCTTTTCAGGTTCGCTGTCTTGGTTGTTTGGGCAGTTTGACGGTCAAAAAGCCTTTTCTGAGTTACTCCTTGAGGCCAAGAATAATGCCTTTACTGAGCCAGATCCCCGCGAAGACTTATCGGGTAATGATGTTATTCGCAAAATTCGAATCTTAGCAAGAGAGGCGGGCTTCCTTAATGCAAGAGAGAGTTTTGAACCAGCTTTATCTGATTCCTTACTTCAGGGTGACTTGCCCCAATTTTGGGATAACTTAACCGCAGTTGATAAGTACTATGCTGAACTGTATCAGCAGGCAAAATCCCAAGGTGGATTGCTTCGTTACATTGCGACGTTAACTAAACAGGAGCTGACCCTGAAGTTAGAAGTTATCCAACCGGAACATCCTTTCGCAAATCTCAACCCTTGTGACAATGTGTTTGCTATCCGCAGTGAATGGTACAAGGACAATCCTCTTATTCTACAAGGTCCCGGGGCTGGCCGTGAAGTTACTGCTGCGGGCGTTCTTAATGACCTTTGTGATTTACTAAGGAGTGTTGCATGAATCGAGCAGAACGTTTGTATTCACATGTTCAGGAACTGGAAAGGATCAATAATGATTTTGCCAGCCTTTCTGGCAACGTTAATATTTCTTTTGAATTTTTCCCACCACGTAGTGAGGATATGAATCAGGTTTTGTGGCAGAGCATAAAGAAGCTTGAGCCACTACAGCCAGATTTTGTCTCTGTAACTTATGGTGCTGGTGCCAGTACTCGTGAACGTACTCATGATGTCATTGAAAAGATTTATACTGAAACCAGTTTGAATGCAGTGCCTCACTTAACCTGTATTGACGCTTCTGAGGCAGAAATTGAGCAAGTTACTCACCGCTATTGGGAAATTGGCGTTCGTCATATTGTTGCTTTACGTGGTGATAAACCTGATGACTCTGATAAACATAATGGTGACTTTACCTATGCCACCGATTTGATTAAGAAACTCAAAAGTCTGTATGACTTTGATATCAGTGTTGCCGCCTATCCCGAAGTGCATCCAGAAGCAGAGTCAGCTCAATCAGATTTTGAAAACCTTAAGCGAAAGGTGGATGCTGGTGCCAATCGAGCGATAACCCAGTTCTTTTTTAATGCAGAACATTTCCTAAGACTTAGGGATAAGTGTGTTCGTGATAATGTTGAAGTGGAATTAATCCCCGGTATTTTGCCAGTTACCAATTTTTTACAGTTATTGAAGTTTGCTCGTTTTACTCAGGTCGAGATTCCTGGATGGATGCATAAGCTGTATCAGGGGCTTGACCAGGATCCTATTACCCGGCAATTGATTGCGTCTCATATTGCCATCGAGCAGGTAAAACTACTGGCCAAGGAGGGTATTAAGAACTTTCATTTTTATACCCTAAACCGTGCAGATCTGACCTACGCGATTTGTCACAGCTTAGGCAGAAGGGATTGTTTTGCAGCAGCGAGTTAAGATGCTGGCGACAAGCACCAGCATCTAAGTCGACTTAGTTTTGAATGGAGCGTGCGCGCCAGAGGTAATACACCAGAGGTAAAACGACCAGTGTTAATATTAAGGCACTTAACATTCCTCCTACCATAGGTGTCGCAATTCCACTCATCAGTTCTGCTCCGGTACCTCCACCAAGTAGAATCGGCAATAGACCTAATATGATTGAAGCGGCTGTCATCATAATTGGGCGAACTCTCAATGAGGCTCCCTCAATAATGGCCTGTCTTAGTTGATCTTTATCCACGCTCGTTGCATTGGAACGGGTTAGCTCTTGATAGGACTGGTTGAGATAGACCAACATAATGACCCCAATCTCGACTGCCACACCAGCCAACGCGATAAAGCCAACCCAGACCGCCACGGAAAAGTTTAATCCCATTAGGTAAGTCAGCCAGAGGCTGCCGACTATGGCCAGCGGTAGGGTGCCCATGATAATAATCACTTCCATTAAGTTTCTGAAACTTAAGTAAAGCAATACCATGATTATGGCTAAAGTTAGTGGTAAGACATAACTAAGTTTTTTCTCTGCTCTGAGCATGTACTCATACTGACCTGCCCAGTTCAATGAGTAGCCAGCAGGCAGTTGCAGTTGCTCATTCACCGCCTGTTGTGCCTGGCTTACGTAGTGGCCGATATCGATATTCTCGATATCAACAAACACGGTACCATTGATACGGGCATTTTCGCTTTTGATGGCGGGTGGCCCATCCAGGATTTGGATGGTAGCGACATCACCTAAAGCAATTCTTTGTCCGGCAGGAGTCACTATCGGTAATAAAGCCAATTGCTCCGGAGAATCTCGATACTCCTGAGGATAACGAATATTGACAGGATAGCGCTCAAGTCCTTCTACCGTCTGAGTAATATTCATGCCCCCAACCGCTGTTGAAATGACCTGTTGAATATTTTTGATATTCAAGCCATAACGGGCGGCTTTTTCACGATGAATATCAATGTCCAGATAACGACCCCCAGCAACACGTTCAGAGTAGACTGACGCAGTTCCGGGAACCTTCTGCAGTATTTGTTCAAGTTGCTTACCAATATTTTCAATAACACTGAGATCGGGGCCTGAAACTTTAATACCGACAGGGGTTTTAATACCCGTTGCGAGCATGTCGATTCGAGTTTTGATGGGCATAACCCAGGCATTTGATAGCCCCGGAATTTTTACCAAGCGTTCTAGCTCTTGCTTGATACTGCTGGTGGTTACTCCCTTTCGCCATTGCTCTTTCGGTTTCAACTGGATAAAAGTTTCTATCATGGTTAGTGGAGCAGGATCGGTCGCTGTATCAGCGCGACCAATTTTACCGAACACGGTTTTGACTTCGGGTACCGACATGATTAACTTATCGGTTTGCTGCAAAATTTCACGCGCCTCACCAATAGAAAGACCAGGGTAAGTGGTTGGCATATACATCAAGTCGCCTTCATCAAGTTCTGGCATAAACTCGCTACCGATTTTGGTCGCGGGCCATAAACCAATAACCATCAATAAGGCAATCACACCTAAGGTTGCTTTGGGGAATTTCAAAATCTTGGTCAGCACCGGCTTATACAGCTTAATTAAACCTCTATTGATAGGGTTTTTGTTCTCTGGTTTTATTTTACCGCGAACGAAGTATCCCATCAGAACAGGCACCAAAGTTATCGCCAGTGCAGCTGATGCAGCCATGGCATAAGTTTTGGTGAAGGCAAGAGGGGAGAACATGCGTCCTTCCTGAGCTTCAAGAGTAAAGACAGGAATAAAGCTGGCAGTGATGATCAACAGGCTGAAGAATAATGCAGGCCCCACTTCAGTCGCTGACTGGCTAACAACTTCCCAACGCTGCTTGCTGGTTAACGGCTGCTCATCTGTCCGGGCTCGTTCAAGATGTTTATGCATATTTTCAATCATCACAATGGCACCATCGACCATGGTTCCAATGGCGATAGCAATGCCACCAAGCGACATAATATTGGCGTTCAGTCCCTGCCAGTGCATGATAATAAATGCGGTCAGAATGCCAACGGGCAAACTGATGACAGCTACCAGTGAGGAGCGCACATGGAACAGGAATACCATGCAAACCAGGGCAACAATTAATAACTCTTCAATCAGCTTCTGCCACAAATTATCAACTGCGCGTTCAATCAGACCACTACGATCATATACTGTGATCAGCTCAACACCTTGAGGTAGGCTTGATTGGAGTTGGGTGAGTTTATCTTTAACGGAATTAATGGTTTGTTGAGCATTCTCCCCAAAACGCATAACAATAATACCGCCAACGGTTTCGCCTTGCCCATTGAGCTCAGCGATTCCACGACGCATCTGTGGGCCAACAGAAATATCGGCCACGTCTTTTAACAGTAGGGGAGTACCCTGATCATTGACTCCAAGTGGGATCAGTCCAATATCTTCCTGATTTTTCAGATAACCACTTGCCCTGACCATATATTCCGCCTCAGCCATTTCAATAACTGAAGCACCGACTTCCTGGTTGCTTTGTTGAATCGCTCTCTGGATTAAATCTAGTGGAATTGAATAAGCGCGAAGTTTTTCTGGATCAACTTTGACCTGATACTGTTTAACCATGCCGCCAACGGTTGCGACTTCTGAAACACCTTCTACGGTTTGTAGTTCATATTTTAGGAACCAGTCCTGCAGACTGCGCAATTGGCTGATATCAGTTTGTCCCGTCTTGTCGACCAAGGCATACAGATAAACCCAGCCGACGCCTGTAGCATCAGGACCTAACTGGGGTTTTGCTGTTTCAGGCAGACTGGGAGCAACCTGGCTTAAGTATTCCAGTACTCTTGATCGTGCCCAATATAGATCGGTGTCTTCATCGAAAATGACATAAACGTAAGAGTCACCAAAGAATGAAAATCCGCGTACCGTTTGTGCTCCAGGTACCGATAGCATGGCAGTGGTTAACGGGTAAGTTACCTGATCCTCAACAACCTGTGGGGCTTGTCCTGGATAACTGGTTTTGATAATGACCTGTACATCAGACAAGTCAGGTATCGCATCTACCGGTGTTTTCTTGAGGGAATAAACTCCGACACCAACAAGGATTAGTGTCGCCAGCAAGACGAAGAAACGGTTGTGGATTGACCAGCGAATAATGGAAGCGATCATTCCTTATCCTCCTCGTCACTTTTATCATGTTCCATAGTCGAATGGTCCATAGTCGAATGGTCCATAGTCGAGTGGTCCATAGTCGAGTGGTCCATTTCTTGGTTCTGTTGCTTGTCACTCTGAGCGGGAATGTGTATCTGAGTGATCAAGAAGCTGCCATCAGGAAGCTTGCTTATTTCAATGTGAACCGTCATACCTGACTTTAGTTTCGACAAATCAAGATCTTCCTGAGTATTCAGATCCATGGTCATAGCCGGCCATTTCCATTGGTCAACAGGACCGTGGCTTACATTCAACATGTTGTGATGTGACATGACACTGTTAATCGTTGCTTCAACCCATGCGGACTCGCTTTCATCATCTTGACTCAAACGCTTAAAGTCCGAGCTTTTACTCGATTCAGAGTCAATCAGGAACTGTGCTGAAGTAACCACACGATCATTTTCTTGGAGGCCTTTGACGACTTCAAAGAACTCATCACCCGCAGCCCCTAACTGAACTTCAATGGATTTGAATTTTCCATCACCTAAATCCAATACCACACGATCCTGCTTCTGAGTACGAATCACAGCCTCTTTAGGCACCAGTAGTTGATTCTGTTCAGCGTTGGCATGAATAACAATTTGGCTAAACATGTTAGGTTTGAGTTGATGGTCAGGATTGTCAAATCGAATACGAACGCGCAGGGTGCGGTTGGTACTATCAAGTGATGGGTAAATATAATCGACCAGACCTTGCCATGAACGACCATTAAAATAATCCAGAGTCATAGTAACCGGAAGCCCAACACTGATAAGGTTCGCCTGTCTTTCAAAAACTTCCGCTTCAACCCATACCTGATCCAAGGTGCCAATTGACATCATGGTTGTGCCTGGTTGTACGTAAAATCCTTCACGAATGCTGAGTTGATCGATGACGCCATCTTGTGGCGAATAAAAGGTGACGGTTTGCTTTACCTGACGATTCTTGCCAAGTTCCTGAATTAATGATTCAGGCAGTTGCAATGCGCGCAACCGATTACGCGCAGCTTGAATCAATTCACGACTGTTACGCTTCAATGCTAAAACATATTCTTCCTGTGCATTGACCAACTGAGGTGAATAAAGCTCGTACAACGGCTGGTCTTTTTTTACCGGATTACCGGATGCCTTTACGAATAGCTTTTCGACCCAGCCTTCAACTCTTGGATGGATATGAATTAGCTGGTCTTGATTAAACTGCACATAGCCGACGGTCTTGATGGCATTGTTGAGCGTGCCATATTTGACGGTATCGGTGCGAACAGCAATATTATTTTCCACTGCTGCAGAGATGGTCACTGTGCCAGGAGAGTCTGCATTCTGACCTTCCTCATAAACGGGGACCAAATCCATTCCCATCGGTGATTTACCGGGTTTATCTCGGCGATAATTCGGATCCATAGGAGCAACCCAATAAAGCGGCTCCTTTGGGCCTGCATTGTCACCCGTTGAGGAACCTGAATCACCAAGCCATGAGGAAAGTGATACACCCAAAATAGCACCAACAATTGCGGCACTAATGATTGTAGTCAAAGTTGATTTTTTCATAGTGTCACCTTGAAAATTATTGTTCGGCCTGTGTGAACAGGTAATTTAATTGAACGATTGTTTTGAGGTAGCTTACCTCAACAGTCATGGCATCTATTTTAGTATTCAGCTCTGCAATTCTGGCGCGCATAACTTCTGCAAAGTCACCTCGATCATTGGTGTAAGCATTGAGGGTTGCTTCAGCCTGTTGCTGCATTTCCTGCAATAACTTGTTATTGAAAAGCTGACGTCTGTTATCAAGCTCGATTAACTGTCCTTGAAAATTTCGTACGCTGGCTAACATATTCCGCAGCATTAGCCATTTATCAGCTTTGTATGCTTCGCGTTCTTTAATGCTTGAAGTAACTTGCTGGTCTTGACGGTTTTCAGTAAACAGAGGGACATCAAAGCTAACGCCAACTGAGAAGAAGTCTGAGCGACTATTACCCATTGGATCATCATCTCGATATCCATAACTGGCATTCAAATTCCACTGTGGCTTATAGCTTTGTTTAGCCAGTTCAATACTGGTGTCGCTAGCTTGAATTTTTTGTTCAAACGCTACTAGTTGGGGATGACTTGAAAGATGCTGAATAAGCTTTTCTGAATATTCATTCCCGCTTTCGCTTAGCAAATCATCACTACTTAAAGTGATTGCTGGTAGATGGTCAGGTAATTGAAACTCTTTCATCGCCCATTGAGAATGATTGGAAGTCGTTAACCACTCTGACAATTGAGCTTTTTTACTTGTTAGCTGTTGTCTGAGTTGACTCAATCGGTCATCCAGTCGAGTTAACTCAACCTGAGCTCTAATCACATCCTGTTGGCTGGTTTGTACCATGGCGCTGGAATAGTTGATAGATGCTGTTTCTGCCAGTTGCTCGAAGAGTGGACGATCCTGCTCGATCAATTCAATGGTTTGTGCGGTAAGAAAAATCTCTAACCAGAGTTGACTAATAGCCGCTTTAACTTGTGCTTTTCTGTTTTGGCGCTGTAAGGGAAACTCTTGACTCAGTTGTTGCAAACGCTTTTGTGACAATTCAAGGCTATCACCACGGGGCAAAGCCTGTGTTACTCCGAATTTAAGTTGAGTCATGGCTTCCTGTGAGAAGTCAAAACTATCAACAGGTAAATTAGCTACAGAAATGGAAACCATTGGGTCGGGCAAACTTCCGGCAGCAGTACTTTGTGCACTGATTGACTGTTGACGATACTCATTACTTTCTAGCCAAGGGTCATTGTTTTGCGCTATTTGAATAGCCTGTTCCAGTGTCAGTTGACGTGAAGCTTCAGAGGTGTTTGCAGCCACCTCAGAATTACCGAAAACTAGAGCACTCATCAGTAAAAGGCTTACTGATAAGCTAATACAGTGCTTTAAATCTTTTATAAACATATCACTCCTCCAGAAGAGCGATTAACCAGTCATTTTGGTATTAACTAAATCTTTATGAGTAGAGCGCTGAAGAGACACAACTAACTCAGACATATTGCTTGAGTGGTAAAGATCATAAACTCAAGACGGATCTATGCTGTTTTAGTAGCTGATGGGTGGTCTATAGAGAGAGCTGGATATTGAAACGATGGCTTGATCTGAGTACAAATCGACTGAAGTGTTGCTTGCTGCAGACTGCGAGTTGAAAAAGGGCTCTATGAGTAAGCCCGGAGTAGAGCAAGTGCTCATATCACAGCTACCGCTGTCTTCGCAGCAGTCCATGGACTGTACATCTGATTGTTTCAATTCTGAGTGGTTCATTTGAGCATGATTCATTAATGAATGGTCCATGCCCGAATGCTGGTCTGAATTATGAGATATTAGATTGGGTGATTGTTCATGAGTGCTCATACAAGGCATACCAACCATAGCATTCGACTGGCCGATAAACGCCAGTAACGCTAATACCAAGGTTAATATTTGTATCAATTTATGCTGCACTTTAAGACTCATGAATATCCAAAACATTGATAGGATAGCTTATTTTCGAGAAAGTTCAAAACTTCCTGTGGGTTAAATGTCATAACTATGTGTCATAGCTCAAACTGGGTGCAAGCCACTTTTCAGCCGTTTCGAGGTCCCAGCCCTTACGCTGGGCATAGTCGCTGACCTGATCTTTCTCTATTTTTCCAACACCAAAGTAACGTGCTTCAGGATGGGCAAAGTACCAGCCCGAAACTGCCGCGGTAGGGTACATAGCAAAGTGTTCAGTGATATTGAGTCCGATTGCCTGATCGGGCTGTAATAAATTCCAGAGTGTTCCTTTTTCAGTATGGTCGGGGCAGGCGGGATAGCCGGGGGCCGGGCGAATACCTTGGTACTTTTCTGAAATTAAGGACTCATTATCAAGATTTTCATGGGGAACATAGCCCCAATAGTCTTTGCGAACTAATTCGTGCATTCTCTCTGCAAAGGCTTCTGCCAGTCTGTCGGCCAGGGCTTTTAGCAAAATGGCGTTATAGTCATCATGCTTGGCTTCAAAGGCCTTTACATGCTCGTCGATACCAATCCCTGCAGTGACCGCAAAGCCGCCGATATAGTCCTTGAGCTGAGTTTCTTTGGGAGCGACGAAGTCTGACAGGCAATAATTGAACTTACCATCGCGGGTCTGTTTTTGTTGGCGCAGATTATGCAGATGACAAAGCGTTTCTGTTCGTGTGTCGTCGTTAAAGAGTTCAATATCATCACCCACAGAATTTGCCGGGAAAAAACCAAAAACCCCACGAGCAGTCAGCCACTTTTCTTCGACAATTGTTTTAAGCATCGATTGAGCGTCCTGATATAGCTTTTGGGCAGTTTCCCCGACAACTTCATCTTCAAGAATATTAGGAAATTTTCCTGCTAATTGCCAAGAGCGAAAGAAGGGCGTCCAGTCAATGCGGGGTAATAAATCCTGCAGAGGATAATCATGAAATACTTTTGTGCCAAGAAAAGAGGGCTTGGTGATATCTGTTTTTGACCAGTCTATTTTGGTGGCATACTGCCTGGCCTGATTAAGGCTGGCAAGGCTGGATTTTTTCTGACGTTTCTCACGCTCGGATCTGAGCTTATGATATTCGTCTTTGACCTCGCCGACATAAGCGTCCTTATGTTCACCTAATAACTTATTAACTACGCCGACGACTCGCGAGGCATCCATCACATACATAACCGGGTGTTGATAATGAGGTTCAATTTTGACTGCTGTATGTATTTTCGACGTGGTAGCGCCGCCTATCAGTAGCGGTAAATCAAGTCCACGTCGTTGCATTTCCTTGGCCACATGAACCATTTCTTCCAGTGACGGAGTTATAAGCCCCGATAGGCCGATGATATCGCAGTTGTGTTCTATGGCCGTATCCAGAATTTTATCGCATGGCACCATGACGCCCAGATCAATTACTTCATAACCGTTACATTGCAGTACGACGCCAACTATGTTCTTGCCAATATCATGGACATCTCCTTTCACCGTTGCCATGACAATTTTACCTTTAGGTTTATCAGCCAATTTTAGGCGCTTCTTCTCTTCCTCCATAAAAGGCAGAAGATAGGCGACCGCTTTCTTCATCACGCGAGCTGACTTGACCACCTGCGGCAGGAACATCTGGCCGGAGCCAAACAGATCACCGACCACATTCATACCATCCATCAGTGGACCTTCGATAACATGAAGAGGGCGTTCGGCCTGTTGACGGGCTTCTTCAACATCCTCGTCAATAAACTCAGTAATACCTTTTACCAGAGCGTGCTCCAGGCGTTTATTCACAGGCCATTGTCGCCACTCCTGAGTTTCTTTCTCTTTAACGTCCTGTCCTGAACTGCGATATTGCTCTGCCAGTTCAAGCAGCTTTTCCGTGGCTTCAGGTGAGCGATTGAGGACCACGTCTTCAACCGCTTGTTTAAGGTCATCCGGAATGGCGCTGTAAACTTCTAACTGCCCGGCATTCACAATGCCCATATCCATGCCAGCGTTGATAGCATGGTAGAGGAATACTGCGTGAATAGCTTCTCGCACCGTATTGTTACCGCGGAATGAAAAGGACACATTAGACACGCCGCCAGATACTCTTGCACCAGGTAAGTTTTGTTTTATCCAACGCGTGGCTTCTATAAAGTCCACCGCATAGTTATTGTGTTCCTCAATACCTGTTGCAATGGCGAAAATGTTGGGATCAAAAATAATGTCCTGTGGGTCGAAATTGAGTTTTTCGATCAGCAAATTATAGGCGCGCTGACAAATCTCTGTTTTACGCTGGAGCGTATCGGCCTGACCGTCTTCATCAAAAGCCATAATGATGACGGCGGCACCATAGCGTTGAACTAGCCTGGCCTGCTCAAGGAACTGCTGTTCGCCTTCTTTTAATGAAATCGAATTGACGATTCCTTTGCCCTGAATACATTTAAGACCGGCTTCAATAATTTCCCATTTAGAGGAGTCGAGCATGATTGGAACACGACTAATGTCTGGCTCCGCGGCGATTAAATTTAAAAAACGTTGCATGGCAGCCTGGGAATCCAGCATCCCTTCGTCCATGTTGATGTCAATCACCTGAGCGCCATTTTCGACCTGCTCAAGTGCAACCTCAATTGCCGTTTCGAAATCGCCTTCTTTGATCAGTCGCAAGAACTTGGCAGAGCCGGTGACATTGGTGCGCTCTCCAACGTTTACGAATAGGCTCGACTGATCAAGATTTAATGCTTCCAAACCCGATAAGCGACATTTAGCCTCACTATTAAATTGCTTGCGAGGTTGTGCATCCTCAATCATCTTATTGAAGCGGGCGATGTGCTCAGGCGTCGTACCACAACAGCCGCCAATAATATTGATAAAGCCTTTCTCGATCCATTCGGACATTTCCCTGGCCATGTCGTCAGGGGTTTCATCATAACCACCAAATTCATTGGGTAGTCCTGCGTTGGGGTGTGCAGAAACGGCAAACTCACTGATACGAGATAATTCCTCGATGTAAGCACGTAAATCCTTTGGTCCAAGCGCACAATTTAAACCAACACTAATGGGGTTAGCGTGACGAATGGAATTGTAGAAAGCTTCGGTCGTTTGACCGGTAAGTGTTCGCCCTGAAGCATCGGTTATGGTTCCCGACAACATGATGGGGTACTCTACCTGATGATCATCAAAATACTTTTTTACTGCAAAAATTGCTGCTTTGGCATTTAAGGTATCGAAAACCGTTTCTATTAAAAGAATATCAGCGCCACCTTCAACTAACGCCTGGGTGGACTCGTAATAAGCTTCAGCCAGTTCGTCAAAGTAGATATTTCGAAATCCGGGATCATTAACATCCGGTGAGATGCTGCAGGTACGATTGGTAGGGCCGAGAACGCCAGCCACGAAACGGGGTTTGTCTACTGTAGAGTAGGCATCGGCAATTCTTCTGGCTAATTTTGCAGATTCTCGATTAATTTCTGCCGACAACTCCTGCATACCGTAATCAGCCATTGCTACTCGAGTAGCATTAAAAGTATTGGTTTCAATGATGTCAGAGCCGGCCTCAAGATAGGCCTTATGGATATCAGAAATAATTTGCGGCTGAGTTAGACTTAGTAGGTCGTTATTACCTTTCAGATCACTTGGCCAGTCAACGAACCTTTCACCGCGATAATCTTGCTCAGATAACATATATTGCTGAATCATTGTCCCCATTGCACCGTCGAGCAATAAGATTCGTTTGTTTAGAATTTCTTTTAGTTGCTGTGTTTTACTCATTAAGCTCTCGTTTGTGCTATGTTGCGCATATAACTTACGGCAATAAAAAAGACGTATAGACGTCCAAATAGATTTTGTTATAATAGCACCGCTTTTAGCAATGGTGAACCCTTTTCAAGAGTTTATCGTTATAAAGTATAGGCCATTTGGCCACGATGAAATTCATCCCCTGATCAGGTCTTCCAAAGCTTTATACAAGCAAGGAGATAATCGGGAAATCAGTTTAAATCTGATGCTGCCCCCGCAACGGTAATTGATAGCGTCGCTTGATAGACCACTGAGTTCATTTCTTATAGTGAGAAAAACTTGGGAAGGTAAGTGACTAGATGATCATAAGCCCGGAGACCGGCCTGAACAGTGTATCGAGCAGATCGGTGGGCTCTGCTTAGGCTTATAGCCGGATAGTAGATGAGTTTCTTTTTTTAGTGCCCGCTCGTAAATTACGAGACAACCATGAGTTTAAACAATAAAACAATTCCAGCAGCTTTGATTTTGAGCTGTCTGACACAGCCATTATTGGCAAATGAAACAATCACTTCTAAACAAAGAATTGAGCAAGACACTGAAACAGTAATTATTACCACCAGTCGTTTTGAATCACAGGTAAACCAGTTACCGAGTCACGTTACAATAATCACAAAACAGGAAATTGAACGACTTTCAGCAACTGATTTAAGTCAGGTACTACGTAGGGTTCCAGGCATTCAGGTGTCGAACACTAATGGCAAAACCAGTGTTTCAATGCGCGGCATTTCTGCTTCACAGGCAGGGAGCAATGTTCTTGTTCTAGTTGACGGACAGCGCCTTAATAAAACCGATCTGGCATCACCTGATATCGATACCATAAATATCATTAATATTGAACGAATAGAAATTATTCAAGGTGCAGGAAGCAGCTTATATGGTGATCAGGCGGTTGCAGGTGTCATTAATATCATCACTCAATCTGGACAAAAACAGACAAAAACTCTGCGCTATGCCCAAGGCCGTTTTGATCATAAACAAACCGCGGGGAATTTAGGTTTTCAAATTGATGAGCAATGGTCACTTGTCATAAAGGGTAATAAAAAAGAAACGGATAATTACCGCGATCATAATGAGCTCAAAAATAATCAATTGGGCGCAGAGCTTTTTTATCAGGACAATCAACAGCAATGGCGATTTTTACACCGTACGCGTAATGAAACTCAGCAGACTCCGGGTGCGTTACTTGAATCAGATTTAGACGATCGTCGCCAGTCACGTCCTGAGTTTGCCAGTGATTATGTCAGTACCGATGAAGACTATAGTCGTATATTCGGCCAATCAAATTTAAATTCAAACTGGCAGTTTGCATTGGATGTCAATCATCAGGAAAGTGATATCCAAAGTATTAATAGCTTTATCAATTTTGCGACTTTTAATGTTAATCAGACCCGACGTTCGCAAAGTAGCGTGTACCCAAGAGTAAAAGGTAGTTGGGATACTGATAATGGTCCTCTGCAGTGGATAACGGGGTTCGATTACGACAAGGCCGACTATGAGTTTTCTCTTCTCGCTCGCAGTAATGAGCAAACCATGGAAAGCGTATACAGTCAGTTCTATTGGCCACTTTCAACTAATTTTCAACTTGAACTTGCTGGACGGCTGGCTGAAGTAGAGGATCAATTAACGGATGCGGCTTTATACCCTCAAGGAGTTGTTCTCGACAATTCTGCCTCAGCCTATGACGTTGGTTTTTCTTATCAATTTAACAGTGCTACGAAAGGCTTTATTCGCTATAGCAATAATTACCGCTTCGCTAAGGTTGATGAGCAAGCCTATACATCCGATGGAGTCTTAGGGCTTGAGCCGCAGACAGGTATCTCCCTTGAAGCAGGAGTGTCAGGCCAGTTTGAATCAAGCTCATTACAGGCATCGGTTTATCAATTAAAGCTTGAGGATGAAATCTTCTTTGACCCATCGGCTACCCCTCCGGCAGGCGCTTTTTTTCCTGGTGCGAATGTTAATGGTGGTGAGTCAACTCGACTTGGACTACTGCTAGACTATCGCTATTTTCTCGATGAGAACGAGCTTGGGCTTACTTATCATTGGGCGGATGCGGACATTGAATCTAGTGACTTGGCAGTGCCAGGTGTCTCAGAGAATACAGTTACAGCCTGGTTCGATTGGCAACTAACCAGTGACTTCAGCTGGTATCTAGAAACTTTTTACCGTGATGAGCGTTATCAGGAAGGAGACACAACCAATACATTCAGCAAAGTAGGTGGTTATTCACTGTTAAATAGTGCTTTGTATTGGCAGCTAGATAACGCCAGGTTGGGTCTGCGTGTCGATAATTTGCTGGATAAAGAGTATATTGATTACGCACAATTTAATGGTTATTACCCAGCAAAAGGGCAAGATATTATCGTCACTTTTGATCTGGTATTTTAAGGGTTTACTCATGAGTAATCGACTCACTCGAATAACAACGGGGCAAGGCGATAAGGGCTTGACCCGCCTTGCCAATCAACAGCATGTAAAAAAAAGTCATCCACGGATTGAGGCAATAGGTACCATCGATGAACTTAATGCGGTGCTGGGTGTGTTAGTCGCTTCAATAAAGGTGGGGCAACATGAATCCATCGTAAAGGCGATCAGAAATATTCAAAATCAACTGTTCAGCCTGGGTGGCGAACTGGCTAGTCCTGAACAGGAGTTTTTGAAGCAATCCGATGTGGTACAGCTTGAAGCCTGGATAAAAACCTGGAATCAGAAACTGCCGCCTTTGAAAGAGTTTGTCATTCCCGGTGCCTGCATAGCATCAGCTAATGCGCACCTTGCCCGGTGTGTTGCTCGTCGAGCAGAGCGTCGTCTGGTAGGCCTTGCTGAAAACGAAACAGTTACTGAACTGAGCATTATCTATCTTAACCGGTTATCCGACTTACTGTTTATCATCAGTCGGATAATTGCACGCTCTAATAATGATAAAGAAGCCCAATGGCAACGATGAAGGAATTAACAATGGAAAAAATAAGTCCAAAAACACTAACCCTGATAGCGATTATTGTTGCAGTTTCTCTGTATCGTATTTTTCCTCACCCACATAACATCACACCAGTGATGGCACTGGCACTATTTGCTGGAACTTATTTTCAGAAAAAGTGGATGGCGTTTGCTGTACCTTTGGTTTCTATGTTCCTGGCAGATCTGTTTTTAGGACTACATAGCACAATCATATTTGTTTATGGTGCTATGGCTATAGCAGTGCTCATAGGGTTTTGGTTGCACAACCGAGTTAGTAGTCTGAAAGTGATAGGAGCGACCATTAGTAGTTCACTGATATTTTTCCTCATCAGTAATTTTGGAGTCTGGTTTGTCTCTGGTTATTACAGCAAAAGCTGGGCAGGGCTGATTGAATGCTACACCATGGCTTTACCCTTTCTGCAACGGAGCATGATGGGAGATTTATTGTTCAGTGGAGTGTTGTTTTTAAGTTATTGGCAGATACAGAAGTATTGGCTTGGAAAGCAAGCGGTATCAAGTTAAATACTAATTTCTCAAACCATGATTTGAGAGACTGGAGTATCATGGAATCCAGTCAGTTCTGCACACAAAAACGCCCACTAATGTGGGCGCTTTATGTATGGCGGTGAAGGAGGGATTCGAACCCTCGATACGCTATTAACGTATACACACTTTCCAGGCGTGCTCCTTCAGCCACTCGGACACTTCACCGTAAACCTGTATGTAAATTCTGGTGGGGATGTTGTTAATTTACTCACCCCGTCGCACTTATGCGTGCTCGTGACTCGAAGCTTTCGCTTCTCGCCCTTCGGGCCAGCGTCGCGTCACTCCGCTGTTCAAGTTACTGCGTAACTAGTCAGCCACTCGGACACTTCACCGTAATTTGTTTAGATCGCCTAGCAATCTAGGCGGCGTAAGATATAGGAATTACATATAAAAGGCAATCCCTAAGGGCAATGTCTGTTATTGGAAGGGACAATATTGAGCTATGTAGGGACAACTCATGAATTGCCCGTACGCATGTAATACCTATAGAGCTTGAAGTCCTACTTAACTAATCCTTCGGACTCTGCAAATAGGCTTCTGTCGGTGATACCAGGAGATTTTCCATGGCTTCACGGCCCAGCAGCATTTTGTAGCGCATCTTCTCCCGGTTAGCGAGGGTGATGTCGATATCCCATGTCTGATCACCAATAGTAATGGGTGTTCGAATCACATAGCGTAACTGAGTTTGGCCGTTGGAGCTGGTGATTTTGCGATAGTCGATCATCTCCGCTTCGCAGGTGAATACTCTCTTGGGGTGGCGACGAAGAGGGCAGGTCTTGAATGATACGTAGGTGTTATCATCCTTTTCTATGAGCTTAATATCAAAGGCGTGCAGGCTTGATGTTTTCGCACCGGTATCGACTTTGACTTTGATGCTTGGAATGCCAAGCCCTGACAGCTTGGCCTTTTCTTTCCATCCGACGTGTATTTTGCTCATCGATCAATCCTCTCAGTTAACCACGGCCTTTTGGCTTATTGGGACCTTTTAAAGAGTCTTTTTCGATGAACTGGATGATTGAGCCTGCAACATCTTTACCTGTCGCTTTTTCAATACCTTCAAGGCCTGGTGATGAGTTTACTTCAATCACTAATGGACCGTGAGCAGAGCGAATCAGGTCAACGCCCGCAACATCAAGCCCCATCACTTTAGCTGCACGAACCGCAAGGGCTCGTTCTTCAGGCTTTAGTTTGATGACTTGAGCACTACCACCACGATGCAGATTGGAGCGGAATTCGCCTTCTTTGGCACTTCGCTGCATGGCTGCAATGACTTTATCACCCACTACAAAGCAGCGAATGTCTGAACCACCGGCTTCTTTGATAAATTCCTGAACCAGGAAGTCAGCATTTAAACTGCGGAAAGCATTGATCAAACTTTCGGCAGCTTTATTTGTTTCAGCAAGAACAACACCATTACCGTGCGTACTTTCAATAACCTTAACGATTAATGGGGCGCCGCCGACTGACTCAATTAGTTCATCAGTTGCTTCAACAGAGTGTGCGTAACTGGTAATAGGCATGCCAACACCTTTACGTGCTAAAAGTTGATGAGCACGTAATTTATCTCGTGATCGTGTAATGGCGATAGACTCATTCACAGAGTAAACGCCACCGACCTCAAATTGACGAAGTACAGCAGTACCATAAGCCGTGACTGAAGCACCAATTCGTGGAATCACTGCATCAAATTCTAGCTGACGTACTTTGCCCTGTACCTTGCTGTGAACGGTAGGGCGGTTCGATGTGATGTTCATAAAGCATTTGAGCACATCAACCACTTGCGCTTCATGTCCACGCTCTTCAGCAGCCTGAACCAGTCTTTTAGTGGAATATAGCCGTGGGTTGCGCGATAAAATACCTATTTTCATGTGTCTTCCAGATTGTGCTTAGATTGTTTTGATAACTTGAATGGTCGAATGACCAATTGTTGGCCAATATACCATAGAATCCCACCAGTACTACACAACTAAATAGTTCACATAATGAAGCACCATTACGCTTAAACCTATTAGAAGAATCCTGCAAGTAAAAATTATGCCAATCAAATCATGCTTTTTGGCGTTGTCATTCAGTTGTCTATTTTCTGTCAATGAACAGTCACTTATTCGTCACATAGCTTTTCTATAGTTGCCCCAGTTACAAGAAGGACAGTGTGCCTTTCTTGATTATTTAACCGAAACCATGGGGTACAGGATGAAAAATTTTAGTACGAAGTGTGGCCTGGCAATTTTGAGCACGTTAGTGGTTAGTTCACTGCATGCAGCGGTTGTTCCGGACACACAAAAAAACAGTAGCTGGTTTAATGAAGGTCAGGCAGCTATTCAAAAACAATTGGCATTAACACCAAAAAACAAAGCTAAGAATGTCATTTTATTTGTTGGTGACGGATTAGGTGTTTCTACCATTACCGCAGGTCGAATTTTTGCAGGGCAAAAGCTCGGTGGTACTGGAGAAGAGCACAAATTGTCATTTGATATGATGCCTTATAGTGCTCAAGTTAAAACCTACAATACTAATCAGCAAACACCTGATTCCGCAGGCACTATGACCGCCATGATGGCCGGGGTTAAAACAAAGGCTGGAGTCATTAATATTGCTCCAGATGCTGAGCGCGGCAACTGTGAAAGCTCGCTAGGATATGAGTTGACTACAGCACTTGAGCTGGCTGAGGCCAAAGGCTTATCTACGGGCGTCGTATCCACAGCCAGAATTACTCATGCCACGCCAGCTGCTACTTATGCCAAAGTGCCTGAGCGTAATTGGGAAAGTGATGACAATTTGCCTGAAGAAGCCGTGGCTGCAGGTTGTAAAGATATTGCTTCTCAACTGATTGAGCTTGAAGCGGGTGATGGTATTGATGTGGCCCTAGGTGGCGGTCGTCGCCATTTCCTGCCAGAAGACTCAGTCGATAGCGAAGGCAAAAATGGTAAGCGCAAGGATGGACGTGATTTAACCGCTGAGTGGTTAGCGCGTTATCAGGGAGAAGCTGCCAGCTATATTGAAACCCAAACTGAATTCGATGCGCTTGATATTGCAGCGACCAGTAAAGTGTTGGGCCTGTTCAACTCATCCCACATGGAGTATGAAGCGGATCGTCAGAATGATATTGGCGGAGAGCCTTCATTAAGTGAGATGACTGACAAAGCCATCGAGTTATTGAAAAAAAATGATAACGGCTATTTCCTGATGGTTGAATCAGGTCGTATCGATCATGCTCACCATGCGGGTAATGCCTATCGAGCTCTTCGTGATACAGAAGAATTTGCTAAAGCAGTTCAAGCTGCCGTGGATAGCACCAACCCAGACGAAACCTTAATTCTTGTTACCGCTGATCACAGTCACGTTTTCACTATTGCTGGCTACCCTCAGCGCGGCAACCCAATTTTAGGCGTGGTTAAAAGCACAGATGCTAATGGTGCACCTCTCGATGAGCCAAGTTTGGCAGCTGACGGTATGCCTTACACCACCGTAGGTTATGCCAATGGTTTGGGCTTTGCAGATTATGGACAAGGAAATGGTGGTGACCAGCGTTATGGAGATTCAGGCTCAAATGGTCGAGTTGATTTAACCATAGTTGATACCACACAAAGCGGATTCCACCAGGAAGCTTTAGTTCCACTTGGATCTGAAACTCACGCCGGTGAAGATGTAGCCGTTCTTGCTCAGGGACCAGGTGCTCAATGGTTGCAGGGAGTTATTGAGCAGAACGTTATTTTCCACGTTATCAATCAGGCTGCCGAACTTGGCGGTGAAAAATATCAGTAACCGCTACGTACAGCGTATCGAATTGAATTGAGGAAATTAAGATGAAAAACACATTGAAATTATTGCCTGTTCTTATGGCAACAGCTCTGTTGACGGCATGTCCTGGTGATGACGACGAAACACCATCCACGCCACCAGAGTCATCGGTCGACTGGACTAAAACAAACGCCTGGTTTGAAGCTGGTCAGAATACAGTTATAACGGCCAATAAAACCGAAGTAAACCTAACACGTGGTTCTGCAAAAAATGTCATTTTGTTTGTTGGTGATGGCATGGGCATTTCAACGGTTACCGCTGCTCGCATTCTTGCGGGTCAGATGGAGGGAAAGGCTGGTGAAGAGAACCAATTGAGTTTTGATAAGTTTCCAGTGGCAGGTTTGCTGAAAACTTATAACACCAATCAGCAGACACCTGATTCAGCAGGAACGATGACAGCCATGATCAGTGGCGCAAAGACTAAGGCTGGTGTAATTGGTCTTTCGGAAAAAGCGTTGCGGGCCGACTGCGCATCGGGACAGGGTGAGGAACTTGTAACTGCTATAGAGCTAGCTGAAATGGCTGGAAAATCAACAGGTATTATTTCAACAGCACGAATCACCCACGCAACTCCTGCGGCCACTTATGCTAAATCTGCAGAGCGAAACTGGGAGAGTGATGATGGCCTATCCGAAGAAGCAAAAAGCAATGGCTGTAAAGATATTGCCCAGCAGTTGATCGACTTCAATTACGGTGATGGCATTGATGTGGTTTTAGGCGGTGGTCGTCGCCATTTTATACCCAATACCCTGACTGATGAAGAAGGTAAAAATGGAAAGCGTCAGGATGGCCAAAATCTGATCAGCTTATGGCAAAGCAAGTATACAAATGGTCAGTATGTTTTTGATCAGTCAGGCTTTGATGCGGTTGATACAACAGCCGCTGAGAAGTTATTAGGTTTATTCAATTCATCGCATATGGAATATGAGGCTGATAGATCCAATGATGTAGCGGGAGAACCGTCTCTTAGCCAGATGACGGAAAAGTCCTTGCAGATTTTGTCAAAGAATGACAATGGATTTTTCCTGACAGTTGAGTCCGGCCGTGTGGATCATGCCCACCATGCAGGCAATGCTTATCGTGCTTTATATGATGCGATTGAGTTTGCAAAAGCGATTGAAGTTGCTGTGAATTCCGTTGACCTGAATGAAACCCTGATAGTTGTGACTGCAGACCATAGCCACGTGTTAACGCTGGCGGGTTACCCAACACGTGGCAACCCGATTCTCGGTCTGGTCAAGACTAATGATAGTGCTGGTAATCCAGAATCAGAGCCTGTACTGGCAGGCGATGATAGACCTTATACCACTTTGGGTTATACCAATGGCTTAGGTTATGCCAACTTTGGTGATGCTTCAGTTGGTGATCAGCGCTACAGCGAACAACATAATGCTGGACGCCATGTTCACACGGAAGAAGACACTGAATCATCAGGATTTCATCAGGAAACTCTGGTGCCTTTAGGTTCTGAAACGCATGCAGGTGAAGATGTTGGTGTTTATGCCATTGGCCCCGGAGCACAACTGTTACGAGGGGTGAATGAGCAGAGCATGGTATTCCATGCCATTGACTTTGCGGCTGATTTAATCAATCAGGCTGAAGTTAACGCAGTTCAGTAAATCGGTCACTTAGACTGCGCTCAATTACTTTCTATTCATTTTTTATGGGTATTTGGGCGTAGTTTTATGTATTACTAGTCATAGTGTTCATAAAGAGGTTTGATATGAGCAACAAGTCTAAATCCATCTTCATTTCGACAGCTGCTTTAATAATCGTATTGTTATCAATTGGTCAGTTGCTGGCCAATCCACCTAAAGAAAGTGCAATTCAAGCAAGCTACGTACTTAAAGAAGATGGCAAGTCGCCACAGATGGTAACTATCTGGAAATCATCAGAGTTTCTGGCCATAGCATTTAATACTCAGCAAGTAGTTGGAGTTTGGCAGAATTGGAGTACCAGCAATCCGACTTTCTATCAGGTTTATCCTGAGGATGGTTTTCGTATTGAGTTCTCGCGCATGGAAAGCCAGCAGCAGGCTATTTTAATGGAGCAGTTAAAAGAACTGGTGGGGCAGTCACGATTATTGGAAAGGAAAACCTTTGAGGGAACAGTAACCAAGCAATTACACCTTAGTACTGTTGAAGAGGGCGTCGAGGTTGCCAAGGCACTTCAGGCCTGGACTAACTTTGCTACTTATGATTATGCGGATATAGGTGACAATGAAGCCATTCCGGAACTGGCAGCTCTGATTCATCAAGGGTTTGTCCCAAATTTTTAAGATTAAGGGTTTATAATTTTTTCTAGTTGAGGGATAATGCGCCCGGCTCTGCTGGTCCCCTCGCAACGAAAGGTTGTGAATCCCGCCAGGCCCGGAAGGGAGCAACGGTAGCAGCTGTCTCGTGTGCCGAGGTGTGGCTAGCAGAGTCTTTATTTAAAACCGCTTAATTGCGGTTTTTTTGTGCCTGATTTTTGATTGGGTTTAATTATTTTCTCGTTTGACTGAATTGTGCTATTGTTTGGCAACTTACAGCATACACCGATAAAATTGACTAAAAAATGAGCTATCAGGTGCTCGCCCGTAAATGGCGACCAAAAAACTTCGATGAATTACAAGGCCAAGAGCACGTAAGTCGTGCTCTGGTAAATGCTATTGAAAGCGGCCGCTTGCATCATGCTTATTTATTCACTGGTACTCGCGGTGTTGGTAAAACCACTATCGCTCGCATTCTTTCTAAATGTCTTAACTGCGAGACAAATGGACTGACTTCTAAGCCTTGTGGCGAGTGTGCAAGCTGTGTAGAAATTGATGAAGGACGTTTCGTTGACTTAATTGAGGTGGACGCAGCGTCACGCACCAAAGTTGATGATACTCGTGAGCTTCTTGAGAACGTTCAATACAAGCCAACACGCGGTCGTTATAAGGTCTATCTGATAGATGAGGTTCACATGCTTTCTAACAGCTCATTTAATGCGCTGTTGAAAACTTTGGAAGAACCACCAGAGCATGTCATTTTCCTGCTGGCAACTACCGATCCTCAGAAACTCCCAGTTACGGTTTTATCCCGTTGCCTGCAATTCCACTTAAAGCACATGGAAGAGCAGACCATCGCTCAGCACCTTGCTTTCATCCTGCAGCAAGAATCTATTGAATTTGAAGCACCAGCGCTTGAGCTGATTTCACGATCTGCAGAAGGCAGTATGCGTGATGCACTGAGTTTACTCGATCAGGCGATTGCTTTTGGGCAAGGCAAGGTTCAGGAAGAAGATATCCGCACAATGCTAGGCACTATTGATCATCAGTTTATGGTCAAGCTGCTTGAAGCACTGGCTAATCATGACTCAGCTGCTGCGATTGAGGCTGTTGCAGAAATGAGCCAATACCCGGTGGATTTTGCAGATGCGTTGAAAGAACTGTTGTCACGTATCCATCAGATCGCGATTTTCCAAAGCACAGGTGTATTGTTGGATCAGGCTGCTCCGTACGTTGAAGATTTTGCCGGTAGGATAGCCTGTGATGATTTACAGCTTTATTATCAGATGGGTTTACATGCCCGTCGAGATCTGGAATGGGCACCGTCACCACGACAGGGCCTTGAGATGGCGCTGTTAAGAATGCTGGCGTTCCGACTTGAACCTTCACAAGTCATTCAAAACAGCTCAAGCCAAACCTCATTAGATTCAGAGGCAAAAAAAAAAGCTAGCTTAAAACAGCCCCAGGCTGAAACTAGGCAACCTGAACCAAAACCACAAATTGAAAAAACAATTACTGCTGATGTCGATCCTGCAGAAAATATTAGTGAAGAGGTAGCTAAGGCAGAAACAGTTAATGCCGAGTCAAAAGCAACTATTCAAAAAGCCGATAATCAACAGCAAAATATTAATCACGAGCCATCCTCTGACAGCAAAGCTATAAAACAAGACTCAACGTTTGAAGTCTCTGATGAGCCTCCATTCAATCCTGATGATTATGCATCATTCAGCGATGATGAAAAGACTGAAGATTCAATAGCGGAAGAGTACCAGTCAAGCTCATCACAAAAAGCTGATCCACACCCATCTTCGAAAATTAACAGTGACCAACCTGATAATGTAACCACCGATAAAAATCAGGCTGCATTAGCGAGTTTACATTCTGCTTTAGGGCTAAATCTGACTGATGAACCTGAAACCAGTGCTTCGTCAGTTAATTCGGAAATAAACTCTAGTAATGAGGAAGTGGCACCTATTCATCATGATGCTTCAGAGTCAACTCCTGCACAGAATGTGGAGAGTGAACCAGAGATAGATAATGATGACCAGTTCAGACTAGAACCCCAGCAAGTAGAGGCTGAATCATCTGAGCCTAGTACGCAGCCGGAACGGTTGAGTCAGTCTGAGAAGGCGCATGTGGAAGAGGAAGTGGCACGAGCCGAACCGGGCAAAATAGTTATTGAATCTGAAGAACTGGAATTCGGAGAGCCAGAACTTGAAGAAAAAGGCCCACCAGTAACAGAAGAGGCAAAGCAGTGGGCGCAGCATGTTAAAAATATGGATTTAACCGGCAGCTATCAACAAATAGCGCAATGCAGTACTGTTCATTGGGCATCCGGTGATAAAATACAATTAACTGTAGAGCCTGCCCAGGATATTTTGTGTACCGATACAGCTAAACAGGCTATAGAAGAAGCGCTTACAGAGTATTTCAAAAAGACGATTGTGGTAGACTGGCAGTTTGGGGATGCACAGGTTGCAACTCCCGCTATGATTTGGCAAAGAGAAGCAAAAGCAAAGCATCGTAAAGCATGCAAAACAATTTCAACGCATCCTTTTGCCCAACAGTTGGCGCAAAAGTTTGGTGCAAAATTAGATAAAAGCAGTATCCAGTACCTGGATGCTCAGTAAAATTAACTGATTAAAGTCGAGGTCACTATGTTCGGTAAAGGTGGATTGGGCAACATGATGAAACAAGCCCAACAAATGCAGGAAAAAATGCAAAAAGCTCAAGAAGAAATTGCAAATCTTGAGGTTACCGCAGAAGCAGGAGCCGGAATGGTCAAAGTCACCATGACAGGCCGTCACGATGTTAAACGAGTAGAAATTGATCCAAGTCTGATGGAAGATGATAAAGACCTGCTTGAAGACTTGGTAGCAGCCGCGGTTAACGCCGCTGTACGCAAAGTTGAAGAGACGACTAAAGAGCGTATGGCGGAGGTGACGAAGGGGATGAATCTTCCTCCAGGTATGAACCTCCCCTTTTAACTGGTCTTTTTCTTCCTGTACTTTGTCAGCACTGTACTCAAAACCCTCATGTACTTTGTGTACTATTCGGTTTTTTGCGCTCAGTGCTTCCTCGTCCAGAAAGAAAAATTCTGCGTTAAAATTGGGAGATGGGTTAAGAAGTGGCGGGTTTTGAATATTTATATTCACTCAGTCTCTCCACGCAGTTTTGCTTAGAACTTGAGCAAAAATCTTCAACTTTCTCGCTATTTTAAATATTACAATATTCGTAGGGTACCCAAAGGGGCAGGCACTGCGTCGTGACGCACCGCTCTTTGGTAAAGTTTGTGTATAGCAAACCATTATGCAGGCGCTTAAATGCAATCACCATTGATTAAAAAATTGATTGAAGCTTTCACTTGTTTGCCAGGTGTCGGTAACAAATCCGCGCAGCGCATGGCGTACTTTTTATTGGAGCGCAATCGCGAGGGCGGTGAGCAATTAGCCGATGCTTTGGTTGCTGCCATGCGTGGCGTTAAGCATTGTTCACGTTGCCGAGATTTCACAGAAGATGAGTTATGTGGCATTTGTAACTCTCAGGCTCGTGATAACAGTTTGTTATGTGTTGTGGAGAGTCCTGCTGATGTTTTTGCCATTGAGTCTACTGCGAGTTTTAAAGGTAAGTACTTTGTTCTGATGGGACATCTTTCTCCACTGGATGGAATTGGTCCTGAAGATTTAGGTTTGGACCAACTAAAGCGGTTAGTTGATGAAGAAAAGCCTGCAGAAATTATTTTGGCGACTAACTCGACAGTTGAGGGCGAAGCCACTGCACATTTCATTGCAGAAATGTTAAAAAACAATGAGGTTGTTTTATCGCGAATTGCTTCAGGCGTACCTCTTGGTGGTGAACTTGAATACATTGATGGTGGTACCTTGATGCATTCGCTTTCAGGAAGACAACCTTACCGAAATTAATCGTTTCAATCAGGAGTTTGAGATGAACTTTATCGATAAGGAGATTGAAGAGTATGCAAAACTTTACACCAGTAATGAACCAGAACTGCTAAAGGAACTTGCGGAATTTACTGAAACCAATATGCCAATGGCACAGATGCTGACTGGCAAGATTGAAGGGCGGCTGTTAAAAATGCTGGTGGCCCTGACTGGAGCTAAGTCAATTTTGGAGATCGGCATGTTTACTGGCTACTCCGCACTGTCACTTGCAGAAGCCATGCCTGAGGATGGACGTCTACTCACCTGTGACATTGATGAAGAGGTCGCAAAACTTGCCAAGGAATATTTCGCTCGTAGTCCCCATGGCTCAAAAATCACCGTTAAATTAGGTCCAGCTCTCGAAACCCTTTCAAATACAAATGAATCATTTGATTTGGTTTTTCTCGATGCCGACAAAGAAAACTATGTTGAGTATTACCAGTCGATAATCCCTAAGTTAAATTCCAATGGCCTGCTGGTTATTGATAACTGTCTATGGTCTGGTAAAGTTCTCGAGCCAGAGGCTGAAACTGATATTGCCATTCATAAACTCAATCAATTAATTGTCACCGATCACAGGGTTGAAAACGTCGTACTAACGATACGTGACGGGGTTAATTTAGTGCGAAAGCTTTAAAATCAACCAGTTAACATGACTTCAGTATAAAAACTACACAGACTGATACAAAACTGGTAATGTATTTTTTGTTTCCTTAAGAAATACTAATCCGCAGTCAATTTTTCTTATTTTAGTTCGGGTAGGTGCGCATGAGTACAGAACAGAGTAATTGGGTTAATCGCCTCAAGCTACTTGGTATAGCTTCTTTTTCTTTTGCTTTAATCAGTTGTAGTTCTGATTCGGATTCAGAACCTAATCCTTCCACAGAAGAGCAGTTGTCCTGGACACAAGGCGTTTTTGAAGATGAGGATAACTTTAAAGATTTTTGTGAGGTTCCAAGAACTGGTACAGATATCGATGGTGATCCTTGGCCTGATAAACCTGGTTCGACCTTGCATGAAAATCATTGGTTACGCTCCTGGAGTAACAACACCTATCTTTGGTATAACGAAATTCAAGATCAAAACCCTGCAAACTTTAATGATCCATTAGATTATTTTGATGTCTTGAAAACAACCGCAGTAACATCGTCGGGTAACCCTAAGGACCGATTCCACTATACCTATGATACAGATGTATATGAGCAGTTAGTTTCATCTGGCGCTTCGGCTGGTTATGGTGCTGAATGGGTACTGCTTCAGTCTTCTCCTCCTCGTGATGTCCGTGTTGCTTTCACAGAGCCCAACTCTCCAGCTACTAATGCTAACTTAGTTCGTGGCGTAAAAATTTTAGAAGTTGATGGCGTCGATATGATCAACGGTAATGACGTTGATACGCTAAACGCGGGTTTATTCCCAAGTAGTGCAGGAGAGAGTCATGAGTTCCTGATAGAAGAGCCCGGTGGTGCTACTAGAACCGTAGCAATGACCTCTGCAGTTGTAACAACGGATCCAGTGCAAAATGAGAAAATCATAGCAACGGGTACAGGTGACGTTGGTTATCTAACCTTTAATACTTTCGGCATTGTTGATGCAGAAGCCGAATTGATTGATGCTTTTGAAACTTTCGAAGCTCAGGGCATTACTGATTTGATTGTTGACCTTCGATATAACGGCGGTGGTTTCCTGGCGATTTCTAGCCAGCTTGCTTACATGGTTGCCGGTAGTACTGCCACCAGCGGTAGAACCTACAACCAGCAAGTATTCAATGATCAGCATCCAAGCACCAACCCTGTAACTGGCAGCGCCCTAACGCCAACACCTTTCTACAGTACTTCACTTGGTTTCTCTGTAAATCAGGGACAGGCACTTCCACAATTGAACCTTAATCGTGTGTTTGTACTATCTGATGGCGGAACTTGCTCTGCTAGTGAGGCATTCATCAACGGCCTCAGAGGCGTTGATATTGAGGTTATATTAATCGGTGATGATACCTGTGGTAAGCCTTACGGTTTCTATGCGACGGACAACTGCGGTATCACTTACTTTACCATTCAGTTCCGTGGCGAAAATGAAAAAGGTTTTGGAGATTATGCCGATGGCTTTGTAATTGGCGGCAGTGATAATGGCCAGGATGTTGTTCGCGGCTGTGTGGTTGCTGATGACTTTGATCACCTGTTGGGTGATGAACAGGAAGCGCGACTAGCTGCAGCCTTAAGTTATCGCGAGACAGGCTCCTGCCCAGCAGCAACAAAAACACTGAGTCAGGAAACTTATAAACCTTCCAATATTTATGATGAAAACTCACTGTTCAACTCAGCCATTCTGCGTGATCGCATGTTCCTTAAGCAGAACCTGATTTTGACTGAGCCTAAATAGATATGCAGTTAAAACTCTCATTTGTCATTACCTCGATGGTCTTGTTGGCTTCGGCCTGCAAGACCATTGAACCAGCTCAGGCCAAGCCGGCAATAATCAGTAACCCCTCAGCTGAAACAACTGCAGAGTTAACAGAGGTAATATCGACCATATATGGTGGACGACCAGTAACATTAGCTCCTGATGTACTCACCGAGACTAATATCCTTTCTATCCAGATAGCACCTCATGAGAAAGATGGGCTGCCGGTTATGGGGGCCATTGAAGAGATGCCCCGTCAGTTTCAGTTGCTCAAGCACGAAAGTGATTGTTATCTCTATGATTCTCAGAACGATACCCTGTATCCATTAGACACGGTTCAGTGCTCGCTGATTAAGATGCCATAATCTGTACTCTAACCCTTGAATTTCACCACCTAAACCCCACATTCTCTGCAAGTATTATCCTTTCTTTTCTATTTATTGCTGAATCAATAACGGAGATTTGTTATGTCGGTAGCGGCTGAAAAACAAACACATTCATTTCAAACTGAAGTTAAACAGTTATTGCATCTCATGGTGCACTCTTTGTATTCAAACAAAGAAATCTTCTTGCGAGAGCTTATTTCAAATGCGGCTGACGCGGCTGATAAACTACGCTTCAAAGCTCTGGATGACGCCAGCCTGTTAGCAGATGACCCAGAGCTTCGAATCCGCATTACTGCTGATAAAGATGCCAAGACCCTAACCATTTCCGATAATGGTATAGGTATGACCGAAGAAGAGGTCATTGCTCATCTTGGAACGATTGCAAAATCGGGTACGGCTGACTTTTTAAGCAAGCTAACCGGTGATAAAAAGAAAGATTCAAAACTGATTGGTCAGTTTGGCGTGGGTTTTTATTCTGCCTTTATCGTTGCTGATAAAGTGACTGTCGTGACGCGTGGCGCGGGTGTTGCTGCTGATCAGGCTGTGATCTGGGAATCTGCGGGAGATGGTGAATTTACCATTGAACCGACCACCAAAGATACTCGAGGCACTGATATTATTCTTCACCTGAAAGACGGTGAGGAAGAGTTCCTTGAGGATTACCGCCTACGCAACATTATCGGCAAGTATTCTGACCATATTTCGCTGCCGGTTGAGATGCACAAAATGCATCATGGCGATGAAAAAGATAAGCCAGCAGAGCCTGAGTTCGAAGCCGTCAATAAAGCGACAGCCTTATGGACTCGTCCTAAAACTGAAATTACGGACGAAGAATACCAAGAGTTTTATAAGCACGTGGCCCATGATTTTCAAGACGCATTGACCTGGAGCCACAATCAGGTTGAAGGTAAGCAGGAATACACCAGCTTGCTTTACATCCCAGCTAAAGCACCGTTTGATATGTGGAACCGCGATCGTGTACGCGGTGTAAAACTTTATGTACAGCGCGTCTTTATCATGGATGATGCTGAACAGTTCCTTCCGGTTTATTTGCGCTTCGTGCGTGGCCTAATTGATTCTAATGATTTGCCGCTTAACGTGTCTCGCGAAATTCTTCAAGACAGCTCTGTAACTCAATCGCTACGCTCAGCAACGGTTAGCCGTGTCTTGAAAATGCTTGAGCAATTAGCGAAGAAAGACCAGGAAAAGTACCAGCAGTTCTGGAATGAGTTCGGTCAGGTTCTCAAAGAGGGGCCAGGCGAAGACTTTGCGAATAAGGAAAAGATTGCTGGTCTATTCCGTTTCAGTTCAACGCACACAGACAGCAAAGAGCAAACCGTTTCGCTGGATGATTACATTGAGCGTATGAAGCCTGAGCAGGACAAGATTTACTACATTGCTACTGACAGCTTCCTAGCGGCCAAAAACAGCCCGCATCTGGAAATCTTCCGTAAGAAAGGTATCGAAGTTCTATTGATGCACGACCGTATTGACGAATGGACAATATCTCACTTGCAGGAATACAAAGATAAACAGTTTGTGTCTGTTACCCAGGGTTCACTGGATTTAGGCAACCTTGAAGATGCAGAGGACAAAAAAGCTCAAGAACAGGCATCCAAAGAACACGAAGATTTAGTCAAGCGTGTAAAAGACGTGTTAGGTGATAAGGTAGCTGATGTTCGAATTACCTTACGCCTGACCAACACGCCAGCATGTATCGTAGCAGGCGAGGGCGACATGCCACTGCAAATCGTTAAGATGATGCAGGCAGCAGGCCAGCCAGTGCCAGACGTTAAGCCAGTGTTTGAACTCAACCCTGAACATGCCCTGATCCAGTTAGTTGAAAAAGAACAGGATCAAGACCAGTTCAACGAATGGGTCGACGTATTGTTCGATCAAGCGCAACTAGCCGAAGCAGGTCAGCTTGAAGACCCTGCTAGCTTTGCCGCCAAACTCAACAAACTGTTATTGAAGTTGGCAAACTAACATCATCAACGCTTGAAATTAAAAGCCCGCAATATGCGGGCTTTTTTATGTAAATAAGAAAGCCATCTGTAGGATATCATTATTGGCGAATGTGTACTTTTCAAGGTCAATTGTATTGCATCTGCACCGCTATTGTTATTAGTCATAACCTTTAACTTAATGATTTAAATAGAGATAAAGAAAATAGTTGCGAGGATTAAGGGATCCGCTAATCTCCTAAATAACCATAAAATCGACACTTGTAAAAAAAGATCAATGATAATAAAGTCTTAGGATTGAATTCGTATAATAAAATGTTATATCGCAAAAAGGATGTTTAGCTAATGAGAATTCTTTCAGTTTTAATGGTGCTCGTGCTATCTGGTTGCATGAGCACTGAAGTAATACCACAAGGACCCACCTTCAATTATTCAAAACAACATAGTAACGATAAGGCTGTCGCATATTTTTACCAGTTTGATATGCCCGGAGTTAATTCTTGCCTGTTGGTTGGCATAAATGACAAATATGAAGGTTGCATTGGTTATCCGGGATTCGCAAAAGTCATGGTCGAACCTGGAAATAAAGAAGTTTCTTTTACCCCTAATGCGCCAATTAAAATCGCTAACTTAGAATTTGAGTTCAACTTTGAGGCAGGGAAAGAGTATTTCTTTGTTTATCAACTTGTTGGTCAAAAATCAGCTTCTGACATAGAAATTAAAACTCAATACAATATGCTTCTGAATTCTACTTATGGTTGGTATTTGGTTGAAAAACACCAAGCTCTTGAAGAGATGAAAGAACTCAGGGCATGGCATAATGCGATATAACAAGTTAAATCAGCGGAAAACCACTCGCTACGCTCGCGTTTTCCGCTGTTTAAAGCGTTAGGCAATAAATAGGTTTGGAACATCATGGAACGTTACCCAGAGAATACAAATATTTCATTGGATGACTTTAATGCTTGTGGTTGGCGCGAGGCATTGGAAGAAGCACGTCGAGAAGACTATTCATCCATGTGGCAACAGCTATCGTCGAGAGCAAGGAAGGCTACAGAAGAAGGTAATTTAGAAGCAGGGAAAGTACTTTGGTTACTTGCAGATGCCTGCTCAATGAGTTTGAAGCCTAATAGTTTGAACGAGCCTTTTGCACCTTTTATGGTCATGGATGGAAAACGTTCGGCACTTCCAGAAGATTTTAAAAATGAAGACATCGAGTTCTTTTCACAAATTATACCTTTTATTGATGAGCCAAAATTATGTGCAAGAATTTCAGATATAGCGTGGTTGCTATTAAAGCCGAAGAATCCTCAGCATGCACTCTCTGCGATAGATAATTATAGAAGTATTGAAATCGGGACCGAAAGTTGGATTCGAGATGGTCGGGAATGTTGGGATAGGGCGATACAGCTATGTTTAATGCTTCGGGCTGGCGCCGGCGAAAGGTTAAAAGAGATAGAGTCAAAAATAGTTGAGGCGCTGAAAGAATCTTCGCCGGAAGATGGATATTTGGCCAACTGGCTGGCTGATTTACTTTCAAAGCACCACTTGGGAGTTAAAGATAAGAAGGATATTGCTGAAAAACTTGAGGCGCTTGCTACTTACTTTGAAGACTCCGGCGATCTTCATAGAGCAAGAGATTATTTAGACGCAGCATCAGAATGGTATAAAAAATCAGAAGATGTACCACAATCCACAGTAATGATTGTTAAAAATGCAGAGTGTTGGGTTAAGGAGGCAATCGCTAGACAGGCTAGTGCTAATCCTAGCAACATGGTTGCCGCGAGTTTTTATGAAAGCGCGATACATAAATACAGAACAATTCCGAAAGCGCTCCGCGATCAACACAATGTTGAGGAAAGGATCGTTGAACTCAGGGGGCTAATGAATGAGGCAGGAGAAAACTCACTTAATGAAATGGGCCAGATTACATCTGGGCCAATAGATATCAGCGAACTAATTGAAAACTCAGTGAAAGCGGTAAAAGGAAAGGAATTATCGGAAGCGCTATTGCAGTTTGCAAACGTCTACAGAGGTGCACGAGCTGACAAAATACGAAGCTTCTCTGAGGAAATGATAAGGAATCACCCCTTGCAGTCATTGTTTGCAGCTACCCATATGTCATCAGACGGAAGAGTGGTTGCAAAGAAACCTGCTGCTGATCTTGGGGGAGAAAATCAAGAGTCAGTCATCTGGCCAGAAATGGTTAAGCACTACGCTATGGAACTCAGCTTGGTAGTACAGGGTGATATCTGGCCAGCTCTTGAAGTAATTAGGCAAGAGCACAGGTTAAAGGAGGCGGATTTTTATTCGGTTGTAAAAAGGTCTCCGGTAGTGCCTCCAGATAGGATTCGGCTTATGGCAAAAGCGCTTTTTCAAGGCTTCGATGGCGATTTTATTAGTGCCTTGCATTTGCTTATCCCCCAGATAGAAAACTTAGTTAGATATCACCTAAAACAACATGGGGAAAAGACAACCAATATAGACATTAACGGCATAGAGAACGAAAACGGTCTTAGCACGCTAATGGATAATCCAAAGGTAGAAGATATCTTTGGAAAAGATCTTTCCTTCGAATTAAAAGCAATATTTTGTGATCCTTTCGGACCTAATCTACGAAATGAATTAGCGCACGGTCTTATCGGGTATGAGGAAAGCCAAAATATATATTCAATCTATGCTTGGTGGCTTACTTTTCGTCTTATATTTAACACCTTTTGGAATGCAAATCGTGCCAACCAACAAGAAAGCGAAGGTCGGGCAGAAGATAATGCCTAACAAATGCATGCACTCGGACAGCCAAAAGCGTCGCTTCTTCGTCGCGCCGATTTTGGCTGCCGTTGATGCGAAGCGTTATAATTCGCGGTTCGATATTTAAATTGTTAATAACAACGAGGTGATTATTATGACTACAGATACGGAAACATCTATTCAAACTATAGACAAGCAAATCAAGAAGTACATCATCTTAGATGTCCCTGCTAATATCATTCTAGGACTCGGTGCTTATTCGCTAATAACTGGAGAGGGAGCAAACATTCATTCTTTACTTGCAAATAATATTGTTGTCTATTCACTGGTTGCTGTTGGCGCGGTTCTAACACTTTGGGCGGGTATTAATATCTTTAAACTCGGCCGTAAGAAGAAGGCGCTACAAACTAACAATGATAGTGTTGCATTTAAAATGATGGGTGATTAAGAAAAGTTTAGTCTTAAAATACACCGAAGCGATACTGGTGCGTTATGACGTAGGGTCTGCCCCCTGGGTACCCTACAGTCATAAGTCTCTAGTAACCTCAATTATTAGTTGTTAGAATCTTGCTAACTCTACAGTTCCACCGCCTTTGGCGGTTTTTTTATGGTTCAGTTTTTAAACAGTCGATTATTTAAAGTTTTGTTTGTGATTGCTTGTTTGGCGATTTTTGCGATGTCGTTAATGCCGGGCAAGCAGTTGCCGAAGGATTTACCTTGGGATAAGGCTCTGCATTTTATTGGTTACGCGGGTCTGGCGTTTCTTGCGAGGATGGGTTCGAAGAAGCACCCCAGTTGGCAAATTGTGATTGGCTGTATTCTTTTTTCTCTCTTTATTGAATTTCTACAACAGTTTATTCCGAACCGTGGTTTTGAGTGGCTGGATTTGCTGGCCAATTCGCTGGGTGTATTGACCGGTGTTGTGGTTGGGTTCTTGTTGAAGCCGTACCTGGTGAAGGAATAAGAGACTTATCCTAATTCCTGAAATAAGGTGTTCAAATAACAATTAAATAGGCACTGGATCCCGCGGTCACAGCCGCGGGATGACAAGTACTACTGATTTAAGGTAGGGGCAGGCCAATGTGCCTGTCCGCATTTTTTAAGTCTCAAGTAATTAGGAAAGCTATACATCCTCCTAATTATAGATGGGTTACGCAATTTTGCTAACCCATCCTATTAAGCGCTCTCCCTGCCACCCACTTATGACTGCAATTCCCTGCAATGGCTCGTAAAACGGGAAATTGGGGGATTTTTTACTTGAGATACCATGCCATTCCAAGTATCTTTAGCGCCTTATAACTCATACTTTGCGACTACTTGTAGGAGATTTCGCAGATGCGCATAATTTTGCTTGGCGCGCCAGGTGCTGGTAAGGGTACACAGGCTCAATTCATTAAAGAAAAGTACGATATTCCTCAGATTTCGACCGGGGATATGTTACGCGCGGCGGTCAAAGCCGGAACTGAGCTTGGTTTACAGGCCAAACAAAAGATGGATGCTGGTGAGTTGGTGTCAGACGACATTATCATTGGTATCGTTAAAGAGCGTGTAAAAGAAGCCGATTGTGCTAATGGTTACCTGCTTGACGGGTTCCCTCGCACCATTCCTCAGGCTGACGCCATGCGTGAAAACAATATCGATGTTGATTATGTGGTTGAGATCGATGTTGATCACGAAGAGATTGTTAAGCGTTTGAGTGGTCGTCGTGTACATCCTGCTTCGGGTCGCGTTTACCATGTGACTTATAACCCTCCTAAAGAGGCGGGTAAAGATGATGTAACGGGTGAGCCATTGATTCAGCGTGACGATGATAAAGAAGATACCATTCGTCGCCGTCTAGCGGTTTACGTTGAGCAGACTAAGCCTTTGATTGAGTACTATTCTGACTGGGCAGCCAAAGATGCTGAGGCAGCTCCAGAGTACGTTAAAGTCAAGGGTGTTGGTTCGGTTGAAGATATTCGTGACGCAATTTTCACGGGTTTGGAATCATAATCCACTCACCTTTAGTTTTATCGAATAAGAGAGGCTGTTTTTGAAAAAACAAGGAGTTCTCCTCTGTAATTTAGGAACACCTGACGAACCGACTCCCAAAGCGGTTCGTCGCTATCTAGCCGAGTTTCTTCATGATTACCGTGTAGTGTCGCTTACCCGTTGGGTCTGGTGTCTTATCCTGCACGGTATTATTTTGCGTATTCGTCCTGCCAGAGTAGCTAAACTCTATAAGTCCATTTGGACTCGAGAAGGCTCGCCTTTACTTGCGATTACCCAGCGCCAACGTAAAAAGCTTCAAATCATGATGAATGATCGTTTTGTGGAGCAGGAATACGGCAAGCATATCCCAGTTGAAATAGCCATGGCCTATGGTAACCCATCAATTCCGAAGGCTTTAAAAGCACTGAAGAATCAGGGTTGCGAACGAATCATCGTGTTACCACTTTATCCTCAGTATAGTTCTGCCTCGACAGCCTCGATTTTTGATCGGGTGGCTAAGGCTATGAAGCAAGAGTTTTTTGTTCCTGAGTTCACCTTTGTCGGTGATTATCATGATCATCCTTTGTATATCAAAGCGCTGGCTGATTCGATTCAACGTCATTGGAATGAGCATGGCAAGGCAGATAAATTACTGTTTTCGTACCATGGTGTCCCTGAGCGTTTCAGTAAAGGTGGCGACCCTTATGAGCAACAGTGCCATAAAACCACTGAGCTGGTCATCAAGGAACTCGGTCTGGAAGAAGGTGATTATCTGACTTCTTTCCAGTCGCGTTTTGGTAAGGAAGAATGGATTAAACCGTATACCGATGCCACTCTTGAAACCTGGGGCAAAGAGGGTGTTGAGTCGGTACAGGTTGTTTGCCCGGCCTTTAGTGCCGATTGCCTTGAAACTCTTGAAGAAATCGCTGAAGAAAATAAAGAAGTCTTTATTGAGAATGGCGGTAAGCATTACCAATACATTCCTGCTTTAAATGATGATGATGCCCATGTTGAAATGATGCTCACATTGATTGAGCAGCGTTTGCTTAAATAGCTCATTAAGCATTTCTGACCAATGGCTTCATTAGCTTCCCTAGAAGAACTCTTTTCTGCTGATGGCCTTTTGGCTGATTATTTTGAAGGCTTTGTCCGACGTTCCGAGCAGGAGCAAATGGCGCAGTCGATTGAATCTGCCATTAAAGAAGAAGCCTCAATCTGTATTGAAGCAGGAACCGGAACTGGCAAAACCTTTGCCTATCTTGTGCCTGCTTTGAAGAGCTGGTATGAGCAAGACAGTAAAATCATTGTCTCTACCGGAACCAAGAATCTCCAGGACCAGCTGTATTTTCGGGACCTTCCTGATATCTGTAAAGCACTGTCTATCTCACCAAAAATTGCCTTATTAAAAGGGCGCAATAACTATCTATGCCAATATCGCCTGCAGCAAAGCCTTGAAAGCGGGCGTTTCCAAAGCCGCTCAATGGTGGATACCTTAAGTCGTGTGAATGACTGGTCCGTTCAAACCTCCAGCGGCGACCTTACTCAATGTACGGATCTGGCTGATAATGACCCGCTATGGTCTTATGTGACTTCGACCAATGAAAACTGCCTTGGCTCAGAATGCCCAGATTATGCCGAATGCTTTGTTGCCAAAGCCCGTCAAAGAGCGGTTTCAGCCGACGTGGTGGTGGTAAACCATCATTTGTTGTTGGCTGATATGGTGCTCAAAGAGGATGGTTTTGGTGAGTTATTACCAGATGCAGATATCGTTGTTGTTGATGAGGCGCATCAGCTAGCTGATATAGCTCATAGCTTTTACGGTAGACGGCTGACCAGCCGACAGCTGATGGAAATTTGTCGTGACACAGAGCTTGAAGCTTTGACCAATGCCAAAGATGATCGTCAGTTGTCTGTAGCTGTCCGTCGCGTAGAAGGCGCCGTTAATGAGATTCGATTGAGTCTTGGCGAGTCTGGCCAAAAGAAAAACTGGCAACAGATTGTTAACCCACAGCGCAAACAATTATTTACTGAACTCAAAAAAGAATTGAGTGCTTTGCATAGCCGACTTGAGCGCCATGCTTCCCGATCTAAAGGTTTGGACTCGTGTCATAAGCGATCTGAAGAGTGTCTGCATACATTGGCGTTTTTCAGCGATAAGGATCAGGAGCTAACAGCCGTTCGCTGGGTTGAAACCTACCGACAAGGATTTGCTGTACTGGAAACACCGCTCGATGTATCTCAAGCCTTTGCGCAAAGCTGCCGTGAGCAATCAACCCGCACCTGGGTTTTTACTTCGGCAACTATCACTCAGGCCAGTAGTAAGGGTGTCAGTGACTTTAAGCATTTTAAAGAGCGACTTGGTCTTGATGAAGCGTGTGAACTTGAATTGCCTAGTCCTTTTGATTATGACTCTCAGGCTTTACTCCACATCCCTCGTGGCTTGGCAGATCCGAGGTCAAAAGATTTTATCAATAGCTGGCAAAAGGCTGTACTACCGATAGTTGAGGCTAATCCGGGTGGTACATTTGTGCTTTTCACCAGTTATTCAGCCATGCACCAGGTTCAGGAATTATGGAAAGATCAGTTATTAGATAAAACGGTACTGATGCAGGGTGAAAAGCCTAAAAATCAATTGATTGAAGATTTTAGAGAAGCTGGCAACGCGGTATTGCTGGCAACTTCAAGCTTCTGGGAAGGGGTGGATGTTAAAGGCCTTGCACTAAGCTGTGTCATCATTGATAAATTACCGTTTGCAGCTCCTGATGAGCCTTTGATTGAAGCAAAGATTCAGGCGATGCGAAAGTCCGGTAAGAATCCATTTTTTGACCTACAGATTCCCGAAGCCATTATTGCCCTAAAACAAGGTGCTGGTCGTTTGATTCGAGATCAGAGTGATCGCGGCGTGCTGGTTCTCTGTGATCCACGATTAATCGCCAATGCTTATGGCAAACGCTTTTTGCGTAGCTTACCGCCAATGCGGCGTACGCGTGAACAGAAGACTGTGATAGAATTTCTTGAAAATCTAACACAAGATTAAACAATTTCCATGTCAAATATCCTTGTCATTGATACTTCTACAGAAGCCTGCTCGGTTGCACTACAGTCAGGTGAGCAAGTTTATTCAAACTATAAAGTTGCACCTCGCCAACATGGCGAGCTGGTTTTACCCATGATTGATAGCTTGTTGGAGCAGGCGCAGATAAAGCTTAGCGAACTTGATGTTATAGGTTATGGACAAGGTCCAGGAGCATTTACCGGTCTGCGTATTTGCATCAGTATTGTGCAGGGACTTGCTTATGGCGCCGGTGTGCCAGTGGTAGGAGTATCCAGTTTGCAGGCAATGGCGCAAGCGGCCTATCAAAGCACTGGTGAGAAGAATATCTTGTCGGCTATTGATGCACGAATGGGCGAGGTTTATTGGGGGGTGTATCAATTTCAGGATGGTCTGATGACATTAGTTGGTGATGAAGAAGTTGCAGAGCCAGATTCTGTCACTATCAGTCAGTTAAAACCGTCTATCATTTATAGAGCTGTTGGCAGCGGCTGGCAAACTTATCCAGATCAGCTTGCACAACGAAGCAATGTATCGCTGGTGATTGAAGAAACGGTTTCTTTTCCTGATGCTGAGAAAATGTTGCCCTGGGTTTCAGAGCAGTTAGCGAAGGGAGCAGCAGTCGACGCAGAGCAGGCTCAACCCGTATATTTGCGTAACAATGTAGCAAAAAAAGTCTCAGAGCAGGGCAAGCCTGCATGAATCTCTAAAATTCAGGAAGTGTTCATAGACTTTGTGTTACACATAAAGCAATATGAGTTAAGTGTCTGATTTTAATTACTCTCTAGAATTAAGACAGACCAGATAAAGGGAGGCATTTAATGCGACAGTATTTAAAATTTTTATCAGTTGGTGCAATGGCTGCTTTGTTAGCGGCTTGTGCTAATGTGCCGGAATCAATTGAGCTTGATAAAGCTAACCGAGTTGATTTTGCTCAGGTAGCTCAAAGCCCTGCAACCTACGCTGGAGAAGAGGTTCGCTGGGGTGGTGTAATTGCCCGAGTGGAAAATCTTGAAAAAGATACTTTGATAGAAGTTGTTAACTTGCCGTTAGACCGTCAAGCTCGTCCAGTTAAAGACAGCCAGACCGGTGGCCGCTTCATCGCACGCGTTCCAGGCTTCCTTGATCCCATGATCTACCAGAAAGGTAAAGAAATCACTTTTGTTGGTATGTTGGGTGAACCCATGCCAGGCAAAGTTGGGAAACATGAGATCAATTTCCCGGTGGTAGATACACGAAGTCATTATTTGTGGAAAGAACGTCCACGTCGTGAATATGTTGAAGTTTATTCAATGTGGGATCCATACTGGTTCTATCACCGTCCTTACCATTGGCCTTACTATTATCGTTATCGTGTGATTCGAGATTATGAACCGCGTGTTGATCCGAACCTTGATAAACAGCCAAATGATCCGCCGATGCCAAAAACAAGGGTTCAACCACGTAGTCCTGAACCTGAAGTCAGAGTTCAGCCGACACCAAGTCCAAGACCTGCTAGCAAACCAAGAGTTAGTCCTAAGTTAGGTGATGGTTTTATAAAGCAGAAATAATTACCAGTATATTGGTTGTCTAAAAAGCCGTTCGCAATTGTGAGCGGCTTTTTTTTTTGAAATGGAACAATTGATTAGCTTTTGCCAGATTCTGCAAATGCTATGGTCTGCTTGGATCGGTGAATGAAACGTCCAAGCAGCAGGATTGCCGCAACGGTAAGGCCAAAAATGATACCTATCCAGAAGCCTTGAACTTTAAGGTCCATGTGGTCGGCCAAATAAATTCCAATCGGAAATCCAATTAGCCAATAGGCAATGGCCATATATACCGTTGGTATTTTAGTATCTTTCATACCTCGTAGGGCGCCTGCGCTGTTAACTTGCAGACCATCTGAGAATTGGAAAATGGCGGCTAGGAATATCAATGAAGCAGAAATCTCGATGATCGCCTGGTTATCGGTGTAGACTCCTACCAGCTCATAACGGAAGAAGAGCATTATGGTTACCGATACTGCCTGGAAAAATAGGCTCGCACCAATGCCACAAAAGCCCGAAAGACGCATCTGGCGATAGTCTTGTCTGCCCATCCAATAGCCAACGCGAGCGGTAATCGCAATCGACAAACCCCAGGGCACCATAAAGGCAACCGTGGCAATGTTCATAGCAATCTGATGAGCACCTGTCAGGTCTACTCCATAGCGAGCAACCAGAATCCCGATCATGCCAAACATGCTGACTTCCATCAGCAGTCCCAGCGACATCGGTGTGCCAATTGAGAAAAATTCTTTAATTAACTTCCAGGTGGGAAGGCGAACTTTCTTAAAAATATTGAGGCTGGCAAAAGATGGGTTACGCCAGGTAAAAAATAATAAAAATAGAAACAGCAGGGTCCAGACAACGCTGGTTGCATAGCCGACACCAATGGCTCCCATGGCTGGAACACCAAGGCCGCCATAAATGAACCAGGTATTAAACAGTAAGTTGAATGGAATCACCATGAAGGAACAAATCATAATGATTTTGGTAGAAAATAACCCTTCATTACCAGAGCGTAGGGCAATAAATAAGAAGGCGAAAACACAGCCCCAGCTGAGTGCTTTAAGGTAGCCACCAGTGGTTTCGACAATAGCTTCCTCTACCCCCAGCAGCGTTAGGAAAGGATCCACATTGCGTAGCAATATAAAGGTGATGATGCCGAAAATAATGGCCAGAAACATGCCCATCTGGAATGTCTTGCCAATGCTTTCCATTTTGCCCTGACCGTTAAAGTGCGCCACCATGGGATTGATGGCCATCATCAATCCCATGAATAGGGAAAAGATAATCATAAAGGCATTAAAGCCTGTACCGACAGCGGCGAGGGCATTGCTGCTGTAGTTACCTGCCATTAAGGTATCAATCACCCCAAGTGACATCTGGGCTAACTGGGCAAGAATGGCAGGTATGGCAATTCTGATAATCGCACTGGTTTCATGGCGAATATCTTGCCATGAGTGACTGCTGTGATTTGATGTTTTGTTGTCAGCAGAATCTGCCATGAGAAACCTGTCTAATTAATTCACTGTGATTCACAAAAGCCCTCGTTCGACGAGGGCTATTTATTATATATCGAATGAGGCTGGTTTTATCGCACCCAGCCCTAGGGCAAATGCTAGAAAATCATTTGATATGTTCTTATCCAGCGATGCCAATTGCTCTGAAGAGCACTCTAATGTCCGATTCAATTGAGTGACGACTGGAGTCAGTCTGGAGTCCATCGGTTGGTATTCACCATTGATAAATAACCAAAGACCATCTTGCTTTTCAATGTAAGTTATACGCGCCAAGGGATCAGCTTTTATACCTTCATCTAGAGCAAGAGCAATCCAGTTGCTTAGTTCATCTTCTAACGGCACTTCTAATAAATCGGGGTACTTTAATTCTGTAACTTCTTTACCAAAAGCTGTGAGGTAATCATCTGATGTCCAAAGCTGGCTAAGCTGCTGCTGTGCCCATTTGCTCATATCGTCAGACAATTCACCGCCATTAGACTCAACAGTCAGTTTGTTTTCGTCGCTCCACAGTTGGTCTAATTCTGTGTGGGGCAACTGCATCAGCTTTTGAATGATGCCGCCAATATTCGGAGCGCGAAAGCCGACGGAGTAACAGATACTGTTGCCTATCGATTCACCCCAGTGTGGTGTATTCGGTGGAATATAAAGCATGTCACCTGGATTGACGATTACATCTATTTCCGCATCAAAAGGCTCAATTTGAGCGATTTGTGGATGAGGGCTGACTGCTATGGTGTTTTGGTTTTTATGCCCAACACGCCAGCGCCTTTGTCCGTCCCCCTGGATTAAGAAAACGTCATATTTATCGAGGTGAGGTCCAACACCGCCACCATTTGTCGCGTAAGACACCATGACATCATCCAGTCGCCAGCGAGGAATAAAGTTGCATGCCTTAATTAACTCAGATAGCGGCGGATGAAAATAATCCAGTGACTGTACGAGCAAAGTCCAATTTTCATCCTTTAGCTCGGCAAATCTGGTCTCATCAATAGGACCGTGTTCCAGCTGCCAATTCTGTCCATCGCACTGGATCAATCGAGACTCAATGTCATCTTCAAGGCTGTAACCAGCTAGTTCATCTGCGGTTATCAGTGCGTTTTCGCCTGACACCAGTGCAGAAGAAAACGCCCCTCGGATTAACAAGGGGCGCTTTTGCCAATATTCCTTCAGGAATTGCTCAGTACTAATGTCACCGAGAATCTTGCTCATAAACAGCCTGTCATGACTTAGATGTTTTTCGCCTGGCTGATAGCATTACCAATATAAGTTGCCGGCGTCAGTTGCTTCAGACGTTGCTTTTCATCTTCTGGTAACTCGAGTGAGTCGATAAAAGCCTGCATATCTTCGCGAGTCACTCGCTTACCACGAGTAAGCTCTTTTAGCTTTTCATAAGGATTAGGGATTGCATATCGACGCATGACAGTCTGAATTGGCTCAGCCAGCAACTCCCAGTTAGCGTTTAGTTCGTCCAGCAATGATTTCTCGTTAACCTCAAGCTTCGAAATACCTTTTAGAGTTGCTTGATAGGCGATAACACTATGCGCATAACCAACGCCTAGAACACGCTGTACAGTTGAGTCAGACAGGTCGCGCTGCCAACGTGAAATCGGTAGTTTCATCGCAAGGTGATCAAATAATGCATTAGCAATACCCAAGTTGCCTTCTGAGTTTTCAAAGTCAATCGGGTTTACTTTATGCGGCATGGTTGATGAGCCAATTTCTCCAGCAACAGTTTTTTGCTTGAAGTGGCCTAATGCAATGTAACCCCAGACGTCACGGTCAAAATCGATCACAACTGTATTGAAACGAGCAATGGCATCGAACAGTTCGGCCATATAATCGTGTGGCTCGATCTGAGTTGTGTAGGGATTCCAAGTTAAACCTAGAGAAGTCACGAATTCTTGCGCGAATGACTGCCAGTCAAACTCTGGGTAAGCCGAAAGGTGGGCATTGTAGTTACCGACAGCACCATTAATTTTGCCTAAGATTTCCTGACTTTGAATCTGCTTTAGCTGACGCTCAAGACGATAGACCACATTAGCCATTTCCTTGCCCATGGTAGAAGGAGAGGCTGGCTGACCATGAGTACGTGACATCATTGGAATTTCTGCAAACTGATCCGCCAGGCTTCTAATAGATTGGCAAATCTCCTGCTGGTATTTAGCCAGCGCTTCAGTACCTTCTTTCAGCATTAAGGCATATGACAGGTTATTGATGTCTTCAGAGGTACAAGCGAAGTGAATAAACTCACTGACGTTATCCAATTCATCACTATGGCGAATTTTTTCTTTGAGGAAATACTCAACAGCTTTTACGTCATGGTTAGTGGTACGCTCAATTTCCTTAATTTTTTCTGCATCACTTTCTGCAAAATGTTCAACTATAGTGTTCAACAGCTGGTTGGCTTCATCAGAAAACGCTGGAACTTCTTTAATGGCATCTGCCTGAGCTAGAGCCTGTAGCCAGCGGACTTCAACCGTTACACGGTATTTGAGTAGACCAAATTCACTAAAAATACTTCGTAAATCAGTGACTTTTGAGCCGTAGCGGCCATCGACAGGTGAAATTGCGGTTAGTGCTGAAAGTTGCATGAGATGTTTCCCGTTACTGGTTTCCAAACTTTAAGAAGAACTGAATGAAATTTGGGCAGATTCGTTGCTTGGCCATTCGATTCGGCCTACAGAATTAGAACCCGCCAGCCCAATTGTGCATGGCTTTTTTCGAAACGCGGATCATACCGCAACTGGCGCTTTTTGGCATCTATAAAACTGGGTCTGAGAGATATTGATGGGCTAATGTGACAATTCTTTACAAAAATATGGAAATATTCGGTTTTATTTTAGTGACTTTTTTGTCAATATCCGCGGCAACTCGTTTAGTTGCTCAAGGCAAGTAGATTTATGATTAAGTGGTGGGTATTGGCAGGTCTGATTGTATTGACCCTGACAGCATGTGATGATGGGCAGTCAGTGGGTATTGAAGGTAAAGCCACCAAAAAAGAAAGTAAAGAGCTGATTGAGCAAATGGAATGGGTTGAAGATGCCAATATTGAGCTATTAGCAAAGCAGAAGCTTAAATCGTCTAAACGCTTTTTAGCGGTACTTAATGATGGTGAGATCTTGATCCCAGGGTTGGCTGAAGATGTTTCTGAAATGGTAGTCACTAACGGTGACTATGAGGTTTTAGCCGGAATGTCCGATGTCGTTTATAACTCACGTCATGCAGAACTTCGTGTAAAAACACGTGATTTTGCAACTGCTTACAATAAGACGCTGATTAGCTTAATTAAGTCAAATTCATAACTTATTGATTCAAATAAAAAAGCCAGCAGATGCTGGCTTTTTTATGGTCGATAGAAAAGGTCGTCTTACAGGTTTAAAATATCGATAATCTCCCGAGTATTCTCCATGACGCGGATAATTTTGCCTTCCACCTCAATAATCTTGCTACCTACCGGACCAATTGGCAGTCGCTGGCGTAAATCATATGGTAGGGGGCGTCCATAGCGATATACATCTTCTGAAAGCACCTCTCCTCGCTGCAGTTTCATTTCCCAGCCTGGAGGCAGTTCACCAGTTCTTTCGTATTTTTTCTTAAGACCTTTAGGCAGTTGTTTCTGCTTACCACCATAATCATGGTCATGATAATACTCACGAATAATGCGGATTTCATCATCGTGGAAAATACCGCCACGTTCAGCTTTTGCTGCGACATTAGCTTGGTTCTGGCTATTGCCCTGGTTGTTTTTTGGGCCTTTGTACATCGCATAACTGCTTGAAATACCTAGCACTAATGTTATAGCTGTCATACTCAATAGGGGCTTTATCAACTTCATTATGATACCTCATTGATTTTGGTAAGCTCGAATATAGCATAGCAACTTGCAACTGAATATTGACTTAATGGCCTTATGAGGGGCTTTTCACATCCGATGTATCTTGACCGACATCTTACTAGCCCTCAGCTATATAAGATATGGCTCACATTCTATAAAGCCTGTGTTATAATCGGCCACCTTTTTAGAGAGACTCCCTGAGCCGTCCGCCTGATCTAGAGCGGATATATCAGCGGTAAAACAAACATCGAACAACGAGGAATCCTAAGTGTTAGAAGCTTACAGAAATCATGTTGCAGAACGCGCCGAGCAAGGCATTCCGCCTTTACCATTAAATGCTGAACAAGTGAGCCAACTGGTTGAGTTATTAAAGAACCCACCAGCCGGTGAAGAAGAATTTCTGGTCGAATTATTAACACATCGTGTACCGCCTGGTGTTGACGAGGCTGCATACGTAAAAGCAGCTTTCCTTGCCGCCGTTGCTAAGGGTGAAGCTGAGTCTCCTTTGATTGATAAAGCTCATGCAACTAAGTTGTTAGGCACTATGCTAGGTGGTTACAACATCGCAACTTTGGTCGAGCTTCTGGATGATTCTGAGTTAGCGGAGTTAGCTGGTGAAAAATTAAAGCACACCCTATTGATGTTCGATGCATTCCATGACGTTGCAGAAAAAGCAGACAAAGGCAACGCGATTGCCAAGGCTGTGATTGATTCTTGGGCAAATGCCGAGTGGTTTAAAGAAAAGCCATCATTGGCAGAAAAAATCACCTTAACCGTATTTAAGGTTCCAGGCGAAACCAATACCGATGACCTGTCGCCAGCTCAAGACGCCTGGTCACGTCCTGATATTCCATTGCATGCTTTGGCTATGTTGAAAAATGAGCGTGAAGGCATCAATCCAGACAAAGAGGGCGAAATTGGTCCAATTTCAACGATTGAAAAGCTTAAAGAAAAAGGCCATCCATTAGCCTACGTTGGCGATGTTGTAGGTACCGGTTCTTCGCGTAAATCTGCGACAAACTCTGTTTTATGGCACATGGGTGAGGATATCCCTTATGTTCCAAACAAGCGTGCCGGCGGTTTCTGTTTTGGTGGCAAGATTGCTCCAATCTTTTATAACACCATGAAAGATGCCGGCTCTTTGCCTGTAGAGCTTGATGTTTCGAAAATGGAAACTGGTGATGTTATCGACATTTATCCTTATGAGGGTAAGGTTGAAAAGGGTGGCGAGGTTATTGCTACTTTTGACCTGGGTACAGGTGTTGTACTTGATGAAGTCCAAGCCGGTGGCCGTATTCCGTTGATCATTGGCCGTGGTTTGACAACGCGTGCCCGTGATTATTTAGGTTTGCCTGCTGCTGACTTCTTCCGCGCTCCTGCTGAAGTTAATGACACTGGTAAAGGCTTTACGTTAGCGCAAAAAATGGTTGGTAAGGCTTGTGGTCTTGAAGGTGTTCGTCCAGGCCAATACTGCGAGCCAATGATGACTACGGTCGGTTCTCAGGACACTACCGGTCCTATGACTCGTGATGAGCTGAAAGATCTGGCCTGTTTAGGTTTCCAGGCTGATCTGGTAATGCAGTCATTCTGTCATACAGCAGCTTATCCAAAGCCAGTAGACGTTGACACTCAACACACACTTCCTGATTTCATTATGAACCGTGGTGGTGTTTCGTTACGTCCAGGTGACGGTATTATCCACAGCTGGTTAAACCGTATGTTACTTCCAGATACCGTTGGTACTGGCGGTGATTCGCATACTCGCTTCCCTCTAGGTATCTCTTTCCCTGCAGGTTCTGGTCTGGTAGCTTTCGCAGCTGCGACTGGTGTTATGCCATTGGATATGCCGGAATCAGTTCTTGTTCGCTTCAAGGGTAAAATGCAGCCAGGTATCACATTGCGTGATCTGGTTCATGCGATTCCTTATCAGGCGATTAAAGAAGGCTTATTAACCGTTGAAAAAGCAGGCAAGAAAAACATCTTCTCTGGACGCATTCTTGAAATTGAAGGCCTTGAACATTTGACTGCTGAGCAGGCGTTTGAATTGTCTGATGCATCTGCCGAGCGTTCAGCTGCAGGTTGTACCATTAAGTTGAGCGAAGAGTCAGTAGCAGAATATCTGCAATCTAACATCGTATTGTTGAAGTGGATGATTGCTAATGGCTATGGCGATGAGCGTACAATCTCACGTCGTATTGAGAAGATGGAAGAGTGGTTGGCCAACCCATCATTGATGGAAGCTGACAAAGACGCTGACTATTCTGCTGTTATCGAAATTGATATGGATAACTTAAAAGAGCCAGTCTTGTGTGCACCGAACGATCCAGACGATGCGCGTCTATTGAGTGATGTTGCTGGTGACAAGATTGATGAGGTGTTCATCGGTTCTTGTATGACTAACATTGGCCACTTCCGCGCAGCATCTAAGTTACTGGAAAGTGTTGAAGCAGGTACTCTGGAAACGCGGCTATGGATTGCTCCACCAACACGTATGGATGAGCACCAATTGATGGAAGAAGGGCACTACAACATCTTCGGTCGTTCGGGTGCGCGTCTAGAAATGCCGGGCTGTTCATTGTGCATGGGTAACCAGGCACGTGTAGCTCCAAAGTCAACGGTTGTTTCTACTTCAACTCGTAACTTCCCTAACCGTTTGGGCCAAGGTGCCAATGTTTATCTGGCATCTGCGGAACTTGCTTCTGTTGCCGCGGTAATGGGTCGCTTACCAACTGTTGAAGAGTACATGGGCTATGCCAGCAAGCTAGACTCATTGTCGAAAGATATCTATAAGTACATGAACTTCCATCAGATGGAAGAGTACAAGGCAAAAGCTGCTAAAGTCACTATTCCAGTTGCCAATAAAGTAACTGTAGGTGCTTAATGCTTTAGCTTTATACTAGCTAAAAATGAAAGCCCACTTCGGTGGGCTTTTTTTATGTCTAGCTGTCTGCTAGATTGTAGCTCATTAATAATGAACAATAACTGGGGTCAACATGAGTATCGAAATTACATCGTTATACGCTGGGCTGTTAGCTTTACTGATTTTGTTGTTATCGTATCGTGTGGTCATGTTACGTAGAAAGTTTCAGGTTGGAATCGGTTCGCATGGCGAAAAAGTTTTAGCCAGAGCGATTCGAGTGCATGGCAATGCGGTTGAATATATCCCAATCTGTCTTTTATTAATGGCGCTAGCAGAAATTCAGGGAGCCTCAACGTGGTTTATGCATGGTACTGGCATAGCATTGCTTCTCGGTAGGGTATTGCATGCTGCAGGCTTGTCAAAAAGTGTGGGTAAATCATTTGGCCGTTTTTATGGTGTGATTTTGACCTGGCTGGTGATGTTAGTACTTTCTGGTTATTTAATCGGTTACTTTATTGGCTTTAACGCCGCAGCTTAATCATTTCAAACTAACAGTAAACCACCCAGTCCTATGTGGCGGGGTGGTTTATTTTTGTTCCAGATATTTATCCTGAATGACCATTGGGCTAATAGGCTTATCAAAGTAATACCCCTGGAATTGTGGGCAGTGCTCTTCTTTTAAAAACTCTAACTGTTCGATGTTCTCTACACCTTCAGCTGTCACTTCCAAACCAAGGTCCTGGCTCATGCGAATGATCGTTTTGACGATGGTTTCGCTGTCTGGATCCCCCGGAATATCATTAACAAAAGTTCGGTCAATTTTAAGTTTGTCCAACGGTAACTTTTTAAGGTGATTAAGAGATGAATAACCTGTACCGAAATCATCGATGGAGATACGAACGCCAAGTTTTTTAAGGGCTTTTAATAGTTCAATAGAGCGTTTCTCTTCGTAAATTATCAGAGTCTCTGTAACCTCGAGCTCTAGTAATTCTGCAGGGATCTTGGTTGATTGAAGCAAGCCGGAAATGGTCTCAACCAGATTACCATGACTAAGCTGAATAGATGATAGATTGACCGAAATAACAGGCGAACTGCCATACTCATCAATCCAGAACTTTATCTGCTGGCATGCCTTCTCAAGTACCCAGCTACCAATGTTTACAATGGTGCCATTATCTTCTGCTATCGGTATAAATTCGAGCGGCGAGATTATTCCCTGCTCGGGGTGATTCCAGCGGATGAGGGCTTCAACACCTAATAATTTGCCATTTGAGCCATTAATCTGTGGCTGATACAACAGGAAAAATTCATTGTTAAAGATTGCTCTATGTAAATCATTTTCCAAGGTCTGACGCCTCATGATTACAGCTTCCATGTCAGACTTGAAAATGGCATAACCATTACGTCCTTTGGCTTTGGCGTGATACATGGCTGTATCTGCGCGCTGCATGATTAGCTCATGGCTGTCACCATCTCGAGGATACACTACGATGCCTATACTGGCAGTAATATGAAGCGATTGACCATTGATTCGAAACCCTTTACCCAGCGTTTGAAGCAACTTTTTAGCCACTATTATCGCATCTTGCTCTGCATCTTCTGAATTATCACTTAACTCACTGAGTTGAATGATGAATTCGTCACCGCCCAAGCGAGCAACGGTGTCTCCTGAACGAACGTTATCCTCCAGGCGCTTAGCTACCTCAACCAGTAATTTATCGCCGGTCATGTGCCCCATGGAATCATTAATGTTTTTAAAGAAATCCAGATCAATAAACAGTACTGCTCCATTATGATGGTGGCGTAGCGAGAGGGCGATAGATTGATTGATGCGGTCATTGAGCAATAGTCGGTTTGGTAATCCTGTTAAGGAATCATGCTGTGCCATATGCTGAATTTGTTGCTCAAATTCTTTTGACTCAGTGATGTCGACACCGACGGTCACCACTGCTGGAACACGGCTATAGCGACCCACAAAAGGGACTTTAGATATATTGAAATAGGTTGTTTTGTTATTGCTGGCTTTTACTTTCAATTGCTTATCCACTGCGACAGCATCTTTTCTTAGCAGGTACTCCTCATCCTCAAACAGTTTGCTTGCTTCTGGTATTTGGTTTTTAAGTTGCTCAATATTTATATCATCAAATTCTTTCTGGGTTAAACCAAAAAAGTTGGCCGCATATCGGTTTGCCAGTATGACTTCACCGTTAGCATTAGTGGCGTAAATCATGTGCGGAACTAAGTTTATAATTTGTTTGATTTGGTCAGTTTTATCTGCAAGATCCGCCGTCTTTTTTCGAATCTGTTTGCGCAGAATTAGAACAACAAGTCCGGTAATAATGAGTAAACCCAATAATCCGACAAGACTGTAGAGGAGCCATGTTGGAAGAAATGTGTTGGTATTGTCTTTACCTAGCCAACGTTCATTGATTTCATAATAGGGGGAGGAGGGGTTATCTTTCCATTCATCAAGATAGTTATCTATGGTCTGTAATACATCCGCATTTTTACCCTTGGGGCTTGCGAAAAGGACTTTTGAAGGATTAAAAACGATTGGTGTACGCTCAATATTAAACCGCTTCTCAAAGCTATAGCCAACCAGGTTACCACTTACAGCTCCATCAACTAGACGCTTATCCAATAAAGCAAAGGCGGACTTGTAGTCCTGCACTTCTTTAAGGTGACAAATGATATCGAACTGGGCACAGAGGTTGGCAAATTGAATGGCGTAGATTTCGTCTTTTACTACTGCAATAGTCTTGCCTTCAAAATCAAAAATGTTTTCAAGTAACTGCTCATCTGGGTGAATGTAAACCTGTCCCCAACCGGTGATATAGCTGATTGAGTTGTAGTCGAGAAACTCTGCGCGTTGCCTGGAGTAGGCGACGAATGGAATAAGGTCAAGTTCCGCTCTTTTAGCGGTATTGATGATCTCTGGCCATTTAAGATAGAGCCACTGAATGCGCCAGTTTTCGCGCTCTGCTATTTCCTCTAAGAAGTCGACCAGAAAACCAGAGTGATTACCGCTGTCGCTTGGGATAAGAGCAGGGGGTGCATCCAGAATGGCAACTCTTAATGTTTTTGTTGGCTGAGCTTCAGCTGCACTCAAAACGCCTGCAAGTAGGGTAAAGTGCGTGATTATGACTAATGTGCAAAAGCGTATAGTTTTCAACAACAAAGTAGGCCCTCCAGATAGACGTAACCACCTTAGCTTTAATTATAAAATTGTGCAATATAATTGTTGAGATTGGCAGACTAACCTTTTGAAAAGTTTAGTTTTTATCCAATTTATAGCGCTCACAAAAAAGCCGGCTACAGGAGCCGGCTTGAAACAGAACAAATAGTTATTTTTAATCAACGATTTCCATTTCTTTGATGAGATTATGAGCGTTATCAACGTGCTCCATAACCCACAGCATATAAGCACTGCTAACGTGGATAGAACGGTTCAAATCATCGTTATAGTCCCAGTCCGCGATAATTGACTCATAGACACCATCAAAAATCAGGCCAACAAACTCAGCATTGGCATTCAGAGTAGGGGAACCTGAGTTACCACCGGTGACGTCCAGTGTGGTCAGAAAGTTTACCTGTACGCTGCCTAGATCTTTATCCAGGTAATCGCCATATTTTTTAGATTTGATTAAATCCAGTTGATTTTGTGGCGAATTAAAAGGTTCTTCCCCGGTATGCTTAGCCGCAATGCCTTCAAGTGTCGTGAAAGGAGTGGCATAAAGCCCATCTTTTGGCGAGTAGCCTTTAACATTACCGTAAGTTACACGAAGCGTGCTATTGGCATCAGCATAGACAGGTTTATCCATCGATTTGTAATAATCAATAATTGCTGACATGTATTGAGGACGAAGCTCCTGGAATTTACCGCCACGCTCTTTGCTTTCAAGTTCACGTTCGAACTTTTCATCATAGGTCGCTACAGCAAGCTGAATGTATGGGTCATTAGATTGTTTGAAGTCTTCAACTGACTTGTCCATCCAGGCAAGACGAGTTTCAAGATCATTCAATTTGGTTTTGGCATACATCACATCTACTTTTTTGCCAAAAGCTTCAGCATCAAACGTTTCACCAATACCCATAAATTCATCGTAAGACTTAAGACGTTGATCGGCAGGTAGTTCAGCATATAAAGGTGCGAAATGCTTCAACAGTGCTTTTTCAACATCTGCATCCCAGCGACGCTCCATACTTTTCAGGCCTTCCTTGAAGCGAACCATATCGCGTTCCTGATAACCAGGCTCGCGCTCTGCATCAGGCTTCTGCTTTTCGAGCGCTAGACGATATAGGCGCGCTGCAGTGCCAGTCAGTGTATCGCGGTTAATTGCCCATGAGCGAAGAGTGCGCTCCTGTTCAGCGATATTTTCAAGAATCAGTGCATTCAATGCATCAATGGCATCGCCATGTTTTGCCTGCATGTTAGGGTTTGCTTCAAGCCATGCTTTAAGATCATTTTCGAGAGCAATTTTGCGCTCCAAAAGATCACCTTTGGCATAGCTTTCAATCATACTGCCCCAGTTTTTCTCGGCATTGTTAAGACCAGCCAGTGTGCTTGCATATTTAACACGTGCATCTGTGCCCTCTGGAGCCGTTTCTTCAATCAGGCTGATATATTCCTGTAGCGTATTTCGGAATGTCGGATACCACCACTCAAACTGATTTTTCACTTCAGCACTGGTGCGATAGCGGTTTGTGCTTCCTGGATAACCTGCAACCATCACGAAGTCGCCTTTATCAACCCCTTCTTTATTGACTTTGAGGTAGTGCTCTGGCTCATAAGGGACATTATCCTCAGAGTATTCGGCTGGGTTGCCATCTTTATCGACATAAGCGCGATAGAAAGCAAAATCACCGGTGTGACGTGGCCACATCCAGTTATCGACATCACCGCCATACTTACCAATATGAGAAGACGGCGCGTAAACTAGGCGTACATCCTTAATTTCCAATTGCTTAATCAGGTAATACTCTAAACCGCCATGGAAAGAAACAACGTTACAACGGTGGCCGGCATCCTGCTCACATTCTGCAACTAATGCTTTTTCAGTGTTCTCAATAGCTTTATAACGATCAAGACCAGAAAGCTCACCGCTGGCTGCGTTCACATTAGAAGTCACATCGCTGACATTAACAGTAACGTAAACTCGTGAGCCGGGTGCTGCAGGAAGTTCCTTATCAAGTGACTCAGCAAGGAAACCTTTATCTAAAAGGTTATTCTCTGCAGTCGAATTAAACTGGATGCTGCCGTAAGCACAATGGTGATTGGTTGCTACTAAACCTTGAGGCGAAAGGAATGATGCTGTACAGCCACCCAGGCTAATAACAGCTCCCATTGGGAATTCAGTCAGTTCGGTAAGCTTGTTAGGGTTAATTTTGATGCCAGCTTTTTTTAGCTGTTTTTTAATGGTTGGTAACTGATGAGGCTGCCACATGCCTTCGTCCGCCATTAAGGGCGAAACAGCAAGTGATAAAGCCGCAGTGATCAATAATTTTTTCATTGGACTCTCTACTTTGTTGTTAAAAGAATAACCGATTAATCCTAAAGCATTAGCCATAGATTTCTAATGCGTAATTTCGGAAAAGTGTTAATAAATATTACAAAAAAGCCGGCAGTTGAGCCGGCTCTTAAGAGTTGTTATATCTGGTATTAAATTAAAACTAATACTCTTAATTCAACTTCATTTCTGGAACATGATCTGGAACAACCAAATCTGCTTCAGTTTTCTCTTTGATTTCTTCAACGGATACACCCGGTGCACGCTCTAGAAGGTGGAAGGCACCGTCTTTAATTTCCATCAGTGCAAGCTCAGTAATCACGCGCTTAATACATTTAGCACCGGTAAGGGGAAGCGTACACTGTTTCAAGATTTTTGAAACGCCATGTTTATTAGCGTGGGTCATAGTAACAATGATGTTTTCAGCACCTGCTACCAAATCCATTGCGCCGCCCATACCTTTAACCAGTTTGCCAGGAATCATCCAGGACGCGATATTGCCTTCCTGATCGACCTCAAAAGCACCCAGTACAGTTAAATCAACGTGCCCACCGCGAATCATTGCAAAGCTTTCCGCTGAAGAGAAGAAAGCTGCACCAGTCACTGCAGTTACTGTCTGTTTGCCTGCGTTAATCAAGTCAGGGTCAATTGTTTCTTCGGTAGGGAACTGGCCCATGCCTAACAAACCGTTTTCAGACTGAAGCATTACTTTGACGCCTTCAGGGATATAGTTTGCAACTAGAGTAGGGATACCAATACCCAGGTTTACGTAGAAACCGTCTTCAAGTTCTTGCGCCACTCGCATGGCGATTTGTTCACGTGTTAATGCCATGATGCGCTCCTTATGACCTTACTGTGCGTTGTTCGATACGTTTCTCAAAGTTTTCGCCTTTGATAACGCGCTGTACATAAATGCCTGGAGTATGAATGAAGTTAGGATCTAGTTCGCCAGGCTCAACAATTTCTTCAACTTCAGCAACGGTGATCTTACCGGCCGTCGCCATCATTGGGTTAAAGTTCATGGCTGTTTTGTTGAAAATCAGGTTGCCCATAGTGTCCGCTTTCCAAGCCTTGATTAAGGCAAAGTCAGCAGTTAAAGAAGGTTCAAGAACATAATCGCGACCGTCAATGTTGCGTGTTTCCTTGCCTTCAGCGACCTGAGTACCAAAACCTGTCGCTGTGAAGAAAGCTGGGATACCAGCACCGCCAGCACGGATTTTTTCAGCCAATGTTCCTTGCGGTGTCAAAATCACTTCCATCTCGCCAGACAGTAGCAACTTTTCGAACAGCTCATTTTCGCCAACGTAGGAGCCAATCATGGTGCTGATCTGACGTTTCTCTAACCATTTACCTAGACCAAACCCATCAACGCCTGCGTTGTTGGAAATGGCTGTTAAGCCTTTGCAGCCCATTTTATAGACTTGCTCAATCAAGCCTTCAGGAATACCGCATAGGCCAAATCCGCCGACCATGACGGTCATATTATCGGTAAAGCCTTCTAAGGCTTCCTCGTAACTGTGTACGACTTTATCAAAACCTGACATGTTTAATCCTCGTCAAATCGAATGAATTGATTATTATTTATGACTAATTACGCTTGGCTAATAATGCATTAGCCGCGCGGGATACGGGTCGACGACCCAGTTGCTCTGAAATATAAGCACCAGCCTCGACCAGTTTATTTAAATTGATACCGGTTTCAATCCCTAAACCGTTAAGCATATAAACGACATCTTCTGTTGCAACATTGCCGGTAGCACCTGGTGCGTAAGGGCAACCGCCCAAACCTGCAACTGAGCTATCAACTGTGGCAACTCCAAGCTCAAGGCATGCATAAATATTGGCTAATGCCTGACCATAAGTATCGTGGAAGTGACAGGCTAATTTATTGGTCGGTACATGCTCGGCAACCGCTGCTATCATAGCGCGCGCCTTGTTCGGTGTACCAACGCCAATGGTGTCGCCCAGAGAAATTTCGTAGCAGCCTAAGTCATACAATGCCTTGGCTACTTCAGCAACTTTTTCTGGTGCTATATCGCCTTCAAATGGGCAGCCCAGTACACAGGAAACATAGCCGCGTACTTTAATGCCTTGTTCTTTGGCGGCTTCTATAACGGGCTTGAATCGCTCAATCGATTCTGCGATAGAACAGTTGATGTTTTTTTGCGAGAAGCTTTCAGATGCTGCGGCAAAAACAGCCACTTCTTTGGCGCCACCCGCCAAAGCACCTTCAAAACCTTTAAGGTTTGGGGTTAACACTGGAAACCAGACGCTTCCGTCCTGTGCTTCAGGAAACACTTTAAGGCCAGCCATTATGTCATGGTGGTCCGCCATTTGTGGAACCCATTTAGGTGACACAAATGCTGTCGCTTCAATATGTTTTTCACCAGCATCGATTAAACGACGAATCAACTCAAGCTTAACTTCTGTTGAAACTGGCTGTTTTTCATTCTGTAATCCATCACGTGGGCCCATCTCAACGATTTTAACGTGCGTGGGCAGGGCAGGGTTGTCCGAGACCATAACCATTATTCAGCCACCTCCAGTGATAACAGTTCAGCACCATCATCAACCAGGTCACCAGCTGCGTAGTGAATCTCACTGACCACACCAGCGCTCGGTGCATTAATGGTGTGTTCCATCTTCATCGCTTCAAGGATAACCAAAGGCTGACCTGACTCAACGTGATCACCTTCACTGACCAGAACTTCAATCACAGTTCCCGGCATTGGTGCAGTCAGACTGCCACCTGAGTCCTCTGAGTCACCGGCCAGACCGCGCTCAACTTTTTCTAGCACTTTATAATGACCGTGAATGAAAATGTGCAAGTTAGCACCATCATCTACCACTGTGGCGTTGTAACGTTTGCCGTTGGCATCAAGACGAAGAATATGACCATTCAAGGTCGCACTATTAACAGGTAGCTCGCCATTTGGCAGATCGAGTAAATAGCCATCATTGCGGAAATGAACAACCACTTCTACGTCATTTGCAATGCCATCCACTTTGTCCAGATATTCAAAAGTATGATGGTTGTCGGTATTCAAACGCCAGCCATTAACTGAATGCCAGGGTGAGTAGGGGTCTTCGCTGTTCTTTGCATTTTCTGCGGCAGTTTGCTCACGCTTTAACAGTTGATAAACCGCTGCTGCGACCAGGGTATCATCATCAGCTGCTTCTTCATCAAGGATTAAGTCATCCTTGTAGCGCTCAATAAAGTTAGTATCTAAATCAAGATCCTCAAAGCCCTGGCAGTGTGCCAATGCCGAAAGGAAAGGAACGTTAGTGGTTAAGCCCACTACCTGATACTGAGCTAATGCTCCGCGTAGGCGAGCCAGTGCTGCATTACGGTCCTGGTCCCAAACGATTAGCTTGGCAATCATTGGATCGTAATGTACTGATACTGTATCGCCTTGAGTGACACCGGTATCAATCCGAACATGTTCAGTTTCGTCAGGAGTATTTAAATGCAGCAATGTACCGGTTGCTGGCAGGAAGTCCTGATTAGGATCCTCAGCATAGATACGCACTTCAAAAGCATGACCATTGATGCTTAATTCGTCCTGCTGCATTGGCAGTTCCTGACCTGCGGCAACTTTCAATTGCCACTCTACTAAGTCTTGGCCAGTAATCTTTTCAGTAACGGGGTGTTCTACCTGCAAGCGCGTGTTCATTTCCATGAAGTAGAATGATTCGTCTTCATCGTATAGGAATTCCACCGTACCGGCGCCCACATAACCAATCGCCTGAGCAGCACGAATTGCAACCTGCCCCATCTTGGAGCGAGTATCTTCACTTAAACCAGGCGCTGGAGCTTCTTCTATGACTTTCTGATGACGACGTTGCACTGAACAGTCACGCTCAAATAAATGCACCGCATTACCATGCTTATCGGCAAATACTTGAATCTCAACGTGACGAGGCTTAGTGATGTATTTTTCCACCAAGACTTTGTCATCGCTAAAGGACGCTGCAGACTCACGCTTACAGGAAGCTAGGCTAGAAGCAAACTCTTCTTCTTTCCAGACGATGCGCATGCCTTTACCGCCACCGCCAGCTGTAGCCTTGATGATGACTGGGTAACCAATCTCATCTGCCTGTGACTTCAGGAAGTCAGCGTCCTGATTGTCGCCATGATAGCCTTTAACCAAAGGTACCTTGGCTTCTTCCATGATTTCCTTGGCTGCGGACTTTGAGCCCATGGCAATTATGGCGCCTTCAGGCGGGCCAATGAATTCGATATCGTTTTCAGCCAGTTTCTTAGCAAAATCTGCATTTTCTGACAGGAAGCCATAACCTGGGTGAACTGCCTGTGCGCCTGTTTTCTTACAGGCTTCGATGATCAAATCGCTTTTAAGATAAGACTCACGCGCAGGAGCAGGGCCAAGGTAAACCGCTTCATCAGCCATCGCCACATGCATGGCATCTTTATCGGCCTCCGAGTAAACGGCAACGGTTTTGATGCCCAGTTTTTTCGCCGTTTTTATGACGCGGCAAGCAATCTCACCACGGTTAGCAATCAATATTTTCGTAAACATGTTCGCTGTTTCCTTAACCAATTATTGTGAGCTGCTTTCAGACTGGCCTATAGACCAATCGGCAGTACGTTTTTCGAGGAAAGCGTTCAAACCTTCTTTACCTTGCTCGCTGGCACGAATGTCAGCAATACGACGTGCCGTTTCATCCATCAAGGATTGGTCAATGGTTTGATTCGCTACAGCTCTGATTAAATCTTTTGCTGCTTTAACAGCCTGTGGACCATTACTTAACAAAGTTGCAATGACTTCATTGGTTTTTTCAACCAATGATTCTTCAGCAACAACTTCATGGACCAGACCAAACTCAGCTGCTTTATCAGCTTTAAAACGCTCGGCAGTAGTGAAATATCTCTGTGCCTGTCTTTCACCCATCGCTTTAACGACATAAGGGCTGATAACTGCAGGAATCAGACCAAGCTTTACTTCCGATAAACAGAAGCTGGCACGTTCGGATGCAATGACGATGTCACAACAAGCAACCAGGCCGACACCGCCACCAAAAGCAGCGCCCTGAACCTGACAGACAGTAGTTTTGCTCATGCTGTAGATGGTGTTCATCAAAGTAGCCAGAGCCTGAGAGTCCTGATAGTTCTCTTCCCAGGAATAATCTGCCATGCGACGCATCCAGTTCAGGTCAGCGCCAGCTGAAAAGCTTTTGCCTTCTGCGCGCAAGACAACCACCTCTACCTCAGAATTATTTTCCATGGCAGAAAATGCTTCAGTCAGCTCGGCTATTAATTTGTCGTCAAAGGCATTGTGAATTTCAGGGCGGGTGAGGGTAATGTAACCCACACCGCGACCGGTTTTACCAAGTTCATTGGTATCAATGGTAATGTTTAATGCTTCACTCATATGATCAGTCCTGACTTACATTCTGAAGACGCCGAACTTGGTTTCTTCGGCTTCTTTGTTCATGGCGGCAGATAGGCCTAGACCTAACACCATACGAGTATCTGCTGGATCGATAATACCGTCGTCCCACAAGCGAGCACTGGAATAGTAAGGGTGGCCTTGCTTTTCATATTGCTCTTCAATCGGACGCTTAAATTCTTTTTCTTCTTCTGCGGACCACATTGGCTGGCCAGCGCGCTCAAAATTATCACGCTTAATTTGCGCCAATACGTTAGCAGCCTGTTCGCCACCCATTACAGAGATACGAGCATTTGGCCACATCCAAAGGAAGCGAGGGCTATATGCACGACCACACATGCCGTAGTTACCAGCACCGAAACTACCACCAACAATTACAGTAAACTTTGGCACTTTAGCACAGGCAACAGCTGTCACCATCTTAGCGCCATGTTTGGCAATACCTTCGTTTTCGTATTTACGGCCAACCATGAAGCCAGTGATGTTCTGTAGGAAAACCAAAGGAATGCCACGCTGTGAGCAAAGCTCAATAAAGTGTGCGCCTTTCAATGCTGATTCCGAGAATAGAATACCGTTATTGGCAACGATACCTACGGGATAACCATGAATGCGGGCAAAACCACAGATCAAAGTGTTGCCATATAATGGTTTAAATTCGTCCAGTTCAGAACCATCAACAATACGCGCGATGATTTCACGAATATCAAATGGTTTCCGTGGGTCTTTATTAATCACGCCATACAGTTCTTCAGCAGGGTATAGCGGGTCAACTGGTTTCTTTAGAGTAACAGAAGGAGTTTTTTTGCGATTCAAGTTAGACACAACCTGACGCGCTAATTTTAAGGCATGCTCATCATTCAAGGCATAATGGTCAGTCACACCTGAAGTTTTACAGTGAACGTCGGCACCGCCTAAGTCTTCGCTGGAAACGACTTCACCGGTTGCTGCTTTAACTAGCGGTGGACCACCTAAGAAAATGGTGCCTTGTTCTTTGACGATAATCGACTCATCAGCCATAGCCGGCACATAAGCACCACCGGCTGTACATGAGCCCATGACTACCGCGATTTGAGGAATCCCTTTAGCAGACATATTGGCCTGGTTGTAGAAGATTCGACCAAAGTGCTCTTTGTCCGGGAACACTTCATCCTGCTGAGGCAGGTTAGCACCACCTGAATCGACCAGATATATGCAAGGCAGATTATTCTGCTCAGCAATTTCCTGTGCGCGTAAATGCTTTTTTACAGTTTCAGGAAAGTAGGTACCGCCCTTAACCGTTGCATCGTTGGCAACAATCATACACTCGACGCCAGAAACGCGGCCAATACCCGCAATCAATCCAGCTGCGGGAACTTTGTTATCATACAAATCCCATGCAGCCATTTGTGAAATTTCCAAAAATGGCGAGCCCACATCAAGAAGTTTGCGTACGCGCTCGCGAGGTAAAAGTTTACCGCGAGACAGGTGCTTTTCCTGATACTTTGGTCCACCTCCTTGGGTGATATATTCCATCTTGTCACGCAAGTCATCGACCAAAGCCGTCATGGCTTCGGCGTTCTCGGTAAAACTTGCGCTACGAGGATTGAGTGACGATTTAATTACAGGCATATGTCTGTCCTAATGTTATTCTGATGCGATAGCGCGGCCAATAACCATGCGCTGAACTTCGCTTGTACCTTCGTAAATCTGCGCGATACGAACATCGCGATAAATTCGCTCTACTGGATAGTCTTTTAGATAGCCGTAGCCGCCCAAGACCTGAATAGCGTCTGAGCATACTTTTTCGGCGACTTCCGAAGCATATAATTTTGCCATACAGGCTTCTTTGAGGCAGGGCAGGTTATTGTCGCGTAACTCCGCAGCATGTAACACCATCTGGCGAGCAGCTTCAACCTGTGTTGCCATATCGGCCAGCTTAAATTGCACTGCCTGATGTTGATTGATTGGTTTTCCAAATGAGGTTCTTTCTTTTGAGTATTGAAGTGCATACTCATAAGCCGCACGAGCCATACCCACAGCCTGAGCTGCGATACCAATACGTCCGCCTTCAAGACCAGAAAGAGCAATCTTGTAACCTTCGCCTTCTTTACCTAATAGGTTCTCAGCTGGGATTCTGCAATCTTCGAAAACAATCTGTGCTGTGTCCGATGCATTCTGACCCATTTTGTCTTCGATATTGGCGACAATGTAGCCAGGTGTGTCTGTTGGTACGATAAAGGCGCTAATACCTTTTTTGCCCGCACTCGGATCGGTCACTGCAAAAACAATTGCGATATCGCCGTTCTTACCGGAAGTAATGAATTGCTTGGAACCGTTGATAACGTACGAATCACCGTCTTTGACAGCCTTAGTTTTAAGGTCTGAAGCATCGCTACCAGCATGCGGTTCGGTTAAGCAGAATGCACCGAGCTTTTCACCTGAAGCGAGTGGCTTAAGGAACTTTTCTTTTTGCTCATCAGTACCGAAATTCAAAATCGGCATACAGCCAACAGAATTGGTAACCGAAATAATGGTAGAGCAGGCACCGTCACCCGCAGCAATTTCTTCTAACACTAGAGCTGCAGCGACATAACCAATCTCACAGCCGCCCCATTGCTCAGGTACCAGCATGCCGTAAAAACCTAATTCAGCCAGACCTTTTAAGGCCTCTGCAGGGAAGGTTTTATTCTTGTCCCATTCTTCGGCAAAAGGGGCAATGCGCTCTTGCACATAGCCCCTGGCCATATCCTGAATCATTGTTTGTTCTTCAGTCAGAATCATAAGGTTCTTCTTCCGATTTATAAAAATTCATCTTACTTTACACATTAAAATTAAGATTTTTGCTTTAGAGCGCGACGGTTGTGCTCGGAGAAGGCTGAGTGGACTATAGTCCATGATGCTTTTCGAGAACACAACCAACAAAGCGCTAAAGTAAAAAGATAATTTTTAAATGCTATTGGATAAAAAGGCCATTTAGATGAGCTCAATGGCCAATGCTGTTGCTTCACCACCACCAATACATAACGATGCAACGCCTTTTGACTTGCCATATTTACGCAAAGCTTCAATCAAAGTCACAACAATACGCGTACCAGAACAGCCGATTGGGTGGCCCAGTGCACAGGCACCGCCATGAACATTGACTTTAGCGTGGTCAAGTTCTAAATCTTTCATCGCCGCCATTGTGACTACAGCGAATGCTTCGTTAATTTCGAATAAATCCACATCATCTTTTGACCAGCCAGCGTTATCCAATACTTTTTGGATGGCGCCAACAGGAGCAATGGTAAACTCAGCTGGAATACGGGCATTGGTTGATTGAGCAACAATCTTAGCCAGAGGTTTTAAACCACGCTTTTCAGCTTCAGACTGACGCATCAAGACAACTGCTGCTGCACCATCAGAAATAGAGCTGGCGTTAGCTGCAGTAACAGTACCGTCTTTTTTGAAGGCAGGGCGCAATGAAGGGATCTTGTCTGGACGGGCTTTTAGTGGTTGCTCGTCAGTATCAACTTCAACGTCACCTTTGCGAGATTTTACTGTGACAGGAACGATTTCGTTTTTGAATGAGCCTTCTTCAATTGCTTTGTTTGCACGAGCTAATGACTCAATCGCGTAAGCATCCTGGTCTTCACGAGTGAAGCCGTACTTTTCTACTGTCTGCTCAGCATAAACGCCCATCGCTTGACCTTCATAAGCATCTTCCAAGCCGTCAAAAGCCATATGGTCTAAAGTTTTACCATGACCAAAGCGTTGACCAAAACGACCTGTAGGCAATAGGTAAGGAGCAAGACTCATGCTCTCCATGCCGCCAGCAACCATAACGTCGTTGGTGCCAGCTTTTAACAGGTCGTGTGCAAGCATAATGGTTTTCATGCCAGAGCCACATACTTTGTTCACTGTAGTAGCACCAGTGGTTTTTGGCAGGCCAGCACCTAATGAAGCCTGGCGAGCCGGAGCCTGTCCGACACCAGCAGGAAGAACACAGCCCATAATGACTTCTTGAACATCATCGGCTTTGATACCTGCTCGCTCTACTGCAGATTTAATAGCGGTAGCGCCAAGTTCAGTTGATTTGACAGTTGATAGTGCGCCGCCGAATCCGCCCATTGGCGTACGAGCAGCGCTGACAATTACGATAGGATCTGACATAAGTATTTCCTCTTCCGAAGTGGCTGTGCTTGCTAATACTGCGTTAAAAAGTTTATCAAATGTGTTCATGGACCTTATGTCCACTGCGCATTTTCAAAACTTTTTGCCTTGTCTTAACTTCGCTCGCTCACTTCTTCTACAAAGTGAATTTAAATGTTTACTAGAGAAGTTATCATTTGCCGCGTTCTAGCATCGCTCGATAACTTCTCTTACTAATTTTTTTTCTTTCCGTTTAGATGCATATTTAAAGTGAATTAAATGCAGCCAAATCGCGGCAAAAGTTAGTGAGAAGCGCGGAGTTTAGTAAACTAAATGAGCACTTCGAACTAACTTTTAACAATGAGTTGGTAAATTTAAACATTTTAGGCTGTTTCGTTAAACAACTCACGACCGATCAACATACGGCGGATCTCCGAAGTACCCGCGCCGATTTCATACAATTTGGCGTCACGTAATAAACGACCTGTTGGGTATTCGTTGATGTAACCATTACCGCCTAGTACCTGAATCGCGTCTAATGCTAGTTTAGTAGCATTTTCTGCTGCGAATAGAATCGCTGCAGCTGCGTCTTTACGAGTGGTTTCACCACGATCACAGGCTTTGGCAACAGCATAAACATACGCGCGACTGGCGTTCATAGTGGTATACATGTCTGCGACTTTACCTTGGATTAATTGGAAAGAGCCGATTGGCTTACCAAACTGCTTACGCTCGTGCACATAAGGAACAACTACATCCATACAGGCGCGCATGATACCGAGAGGACCAGCGGCTAAAACAGCACGCTCATAATCCAGACCGCTCATTAGGATTTTAACACCTTCATTAACAGGGCCCATGACGTTTTCGGCAGGCACTTCACAATCTTCAAAAACTAATTCACAAGTGTTTGAACCGCGCATACCCAACTTATCCAGTTTTTGCGCTGTTGAGAAACCTTTGAAGCCTTTTTCGATGATGAATGCTGTGATGCCTTTTGAACCTGCATCTGGCTCGGTTTTGGCATAAACAACCAATACATCGGCTTCTGGACCATTGGTAATCCACATTTTGTTGCCATTAAGAATGTACTTATCGCCTTTCAGCTCGGCACGTAATTTCATGCCCACAACATCAGAACCTGCTCCTGGTTCAGACATGGCCAATGCGCCAACGTGCTCACCAGAACATAATTTTGGTAAGTACTTTTTCTTTTGTTCTTCTGAGCCATTACGACGGATCTGGTTAACACACAGATTAGAGTGAGCACCATAGCTTAAGCCGATTGAAGCGCTGGCGCGGCTGATTTCTTCCATCGCCACAACGTGTTCAAGGTAGCCCATGCCTGAGCCGCCGTATTCTTCTTCGACGGTTATGCCTAATAGACCTAGCTCACCAAATTTCTGCCATAAATGATGTGGGAACAGATTATCGTGATCGGTCTTTTCAGCAATTGGAGCAATTTCTTTCTCAGCAAATCCACGAACCATTTCGCGGATCATGTCGGCGGTTTCACCTAGGTCAAAGTTCAACGATGGATACATGCTTGTTCCTCTATCTTAATTTCAACAATTCAATGGTAATCGGTTTAGTCCAGCTTTTGCTCGAGCATTTCCAGTTCCTTCAGCATATGTTCAATATCTTTACGCTGTTGGAGCAGGGCATCACGACGCTTCTGAATAAGCTCTATGAGAAGCTTTGCCTGCTTTTGCTTACCTTCAGGCAAATCATATAAATCGATAATTTCGCGGATTTGGGCAAGTGAAAACCCAAGACGCTTACCGCGAAGAATCAGCTGTAAACGAACTCTGTCTCTGGCGCTGTATATTCTGTGAACGCCACGACGTTCAGGGCAAATCAGCTTTTCATCTTCGTAATGACGAATTGAACGTGAAGTAATACCAAACTCTTTAGCCAGGTCGCTAATGGTGTATTCTTTCTCGCTGATGCTTTGTGCTGTCTGGCCTGACATAAGCTCGTTAACTCTGATAAATGAGCCAAAATCATACCTTACCTTTACGCAAACGTAAACTTCGTCAAATTCAAAATACCCCAGATCAGACCAGTTAATTGAATGATGCTATCACTAACTTATTGATCTTCTATTAAACTGACCAAAAATCAATCAATTGAGTGGATTTCTTCAATTAAAGATAACTTTTTAGCCTAACTGATTGATATGAAGAAAATATGATCAAAGTGTGAAACTTATCAATTGCCAAGCCCTCTAACTTAGGTGTAAGTTAAACCTATAGAGTTAAAAATTAGACAGTGACTAAGCGTTTAATGACAGATACCAAGAGAATTTTAGAATAAAGCCGATCGCTCGCAAGAGCCGTCGGCTTTTTTTATGCGTTCAATACATCAAGTAAACATGAAAGGGGACGATATCATATGAAACGTCAAAAAAGAGATAAACTTCAAAGAGCCCATACCAAAGGTTTCAATGCCGCACTTCAAGGTCAGTCAAAAGAGAACTGTCCATTTGAAGAACTTAATGCTCGAGAGGAATGGTTAGGCGGTTGGCGAGAGGGCCGAGAGGCGTTTACGACGAATGGAATGAAAGCTTATATTTAATCATTCCATGTTTAGGAAAACTATTTAGTAATCTTATCAATACATCATACTTATAAAACAAGCCCGGCTAAGACCGGGCTTTTTAATGCCCACACTTCAGTTGAATAAATGGATATCAATTAATATACTTCCAAGCGGATTATTACAGATACAAAAGGACTCACTATGAAAATAGCTGCGAAGATAGCTTGCTTAATAACGTTATTAATAACTTCATTTATATCCCACGCAACCTTTGAAGATGCTGTTAAGCAATATGAAGAGGGTCATTACCAAAAAGCCTTTATGGAGTTCCAGTCACTTGCTGAAATCGGCCATAAAGCAGCACAGTTTAACTTGGGTGTAATGTTTCTTGAAGGCACAGCTGTTGAGGCTGATCCTGTAAAAGCTTATGCATGGATTAAATTAGCTGATAAAAAAGCGCAAAAAGAAGAGGCATTTATTAACGAAATCCGTGAGCAGCTTAACGCTGAACAGCAAAAAGAAGCGGAATTTTATTTCAATAGCCTTGATAACTCTTTTAGTGAAGAAGCCTTAAAATTGGCACTGGAGCCTGTATATAAGCCAGTTGCTGTAAAAGAGGGTAAAGGCGATTACGATGCGAAGCCCATAAAACAATTCCCTCCGGAGTATCCTTTAGAGGCCGCTTTTAAAGGGGTAGAAGGTTGGGTACAGTTTGCTTTTAAGCTTGATAGGGAAGGAACTCCAACCGACATTCAAGTAATTGCAGCACATCCTGGCGACGTGTTTGTTAAACCATCATTAAAAGCAGTTACAAAATGGAGTTTTGAATTGCCTAAAGACCAGCAACATTTGAGTAAAGTATATAAGTATAAGCTTAGCTTCCATTTAGATAAAAGTTCTAGGAAAAATAAATCTATCATTTCAGAAGTTAAAGAAAAGGCTGAGGAAGGCGACCCGTTGGCGCAATATTACTATGCAAAATATGCTCCAATGGTAGAAAACAATCCTGATTTCAATCCAGCTATCTGGTACTACAAAGCCGCCCAACAAGGTGTCGCAGATGCTCAGTATGAGTTGGCCGAAAAGCTACTGGCAGGTCAAGGATGCGAAGAGGACAAGGAAAAAGCTATTTCATGGTTAATACAATCTGCTTCAGGAAATCTTGGGCGTTCGCAATTCAAACTGGCAAAGCTCTTCTTTAAAGTTGATGATAAAGAGAAGGCGTACTTCTGGTTGGATAAGGCAATTGCATCAAATGATTCAGAAATAGCTCTAGAATTAGCTGAGTATTTGTATGAACTAAATGATCCAAAATATCCGCTTGATTTAATTATTAAGCAACTTAACGAAGCGGACCTTGATAAGTTCTCTTACCCAGTTAAGCATCATGAGTTTGCTGCTGAACTTTACTTCTTGAATGGTCAGTATCAATTGGCGGTAGATAGCCAAGAAAAAGCGAATAAAGTCATCAGAAAGATAAAGCGAGTTCCTGAATATATGCAGCAGAAACTTGCGCAATATGAACAGGCCCTCGAGCAGAAACAAAGTTAATACCAACAGTTATAATCTCGATGGGCGCATTGTGTGCCCATTTTATATTCAGACAAGGTAACTCTTGTCTTTTCTCCGTCAGTGGTTAAACTATGCGCACTTTTACTTATGACCCCGTAAGGTCAGAGTTCACATGCGTTTAGAAGACTTCCATTTTGACTTACCTGACGAGCTAATTGCTCGTTATCCCACCGAAAAGCGTTCAGCTAGCAGACTTTTGTGTCTTGATGGCCAAAATGGCGCTGTTGAGCATAAGCACTTTTACCAACTGGTTGATTTACTGAGCCCCAACGACCTATTGGTGTTTAACAACACGCGTGTCATTCCAGCACGTCTGTTTGGTCAGAAGATCACAGGCGGCAAGCTTGAGATCTTGATTGAGCGCCTGGATTCGGATGTTGAGGCGTTAGCTCATATCCGTTCCAATCGTACCCCTAAGCCTGGCTCAGAGTTTGTTTTAGAAAACGGCTTTAAGGTCTTGATTACTGGTCGTAAAGAGGCGCTATTTACTTTGCAGCTTCAGGAAGGAGATTGGCAGACGGCCATGACATCGGTCGGTCACATGCCTTTGCCACCTTACATTGACCGTGAAGATGAGCTTTCTGATAAAGAGCGTTATCAGACCGTTTACAGCAAGGTTGATGGAGCTGTTGCAGCACCAACGGCAGGGCTTCATTTTGATGATGAGTTACTACAGAAGATTGCAGATAAGGGTGTCTCTACTGCCTTTGTCACTCTTCACGTAGGAGCTGGTACATTCAGTCCAGTTCGGGTTGATAACATCACTGAACACAAAATGCATTCCGAGTGGTTTGAGGTCTCACAGGAAGTGTGCGACAAAGTTATTGAGACCCGTCAAAAAGGTGGCCGTGTCATAGCAGTTGGCACAACTTCTGTTCGATGTCTGGAGTCTGCTTCAATGGCTGGTTTTATTGCCCCTCATGTCGGTGAAACCGATATCTTTATTTATCCTGGCTATCAGTTCCGCTCAGTAGATGCATTAATTACTAATTTCCATTTGCCAGAATCGACCTTGATGATGCTGGTCAGCGCCTTTGCCGGTAAAGACCACATCTTGAATGCTTATGCACAGGCTGTTAAAGAGCAATACCGATTCTTTAGTTATGGTGATTCGATGTTTATTCATCAAATTCATCTAGAATCAAGGCTGGAAGAGTCAAAACGCAATGAATCAAAAAAGACTGTCAGCAGTGACAGCTCTAGAGAGAGTACCGATGCAATTTAAATTAAATACAACAGATGGCATGGCACGCCGTGGTGAAATTACTTTTGAGCGTGGGACCATCCAAACACCTGCCTTTATGCCTGTGGGAACTTACGGCACGGTAAAGTCGATGACTCCAGAAGAGTTAAAGGAAATTGGCGCTGAAATTATCCTGGGCAATACCTTTCATCTTATGTTGCGCCCAGGCACTGACATTATTGAAATGCATGGCGATCTGCATGACTTTATGCACTGGGATAAGCCTATTTTGACTGATTCCGGTGGTTTCCAGGTTTTTAGTCTCGGCAAACTACGCAAAATTACTGAGGAAGGCGTCGAGTTCCGATCGCCAGTGAATGGCTCCAAGGTATTTCTAGGCCCCGAAGAGGCAATGGAAGTGCAGCGTAAGCTTGGTTCGGACATTGTTATGATTTTCGACGAGTGTACACCTTACCCGGCAACAGAATCCGAGGCACGTGATTCAATGGAGCTTTCTCTACGCTGGGCCAAACGAAGCAAAGTGGCTCATGAAGCCAAAAATGCAGCAGCCTTGTTTGGAATTGTACAAGGTGGCATGTACCCTCATTTGCGTAAAGAGTCTTTGGCCGGTTTGACCGATATTGGTTTTGATGGCTATGCGATAGGTGGTTTGTCTGTTGGCGAGCCCAAAGATGAAATGCTGAAAGTGCTGGATAATCTGACTGGCGATATGCCGCAAGATAAACCGCGCTACCTGATGGGGGTTGGAAAACCTGAAGACATCGTTGAGGCAGTGCGTCGCGGCGTTGATATGTTTGATTGCGTTATGCCAACCCGAAATGCCCGTAATGGCCATCTTTTCACCAGTACAGGGGTTGTAAAACTGCGCAATAGCCACAATAAAACGGATACCGGCCCGCTGGATGAGGCCTGTGACTGTTATACCTGTAAAAACTACAGTCGCGCTTACCTGCATCACCTGGATAAGTGTAATGAAATATTGGGTGCCAAGCTCAATACCATCCACAATTTGCGCTACTATCAAAATCTGATGAGTGGATTGCGAAAGGCCATCGAAACAGGTACATTGTGCGACTTTGTTAAAGATTTTTATACGAAACAGGGCAAGCCTGTTCCGTCTATGAGTGAATAATTAACTAATTGATAATATTAAACAATAGAGGTAATTCCTGATGTTTCTAGCAACTGCTGCACCACAAGGTGGTGGTTTGATGAGCTTCCTTGTGATGTTCGTTCCTTTAATTCTCATCATGTACTTTATGATGATTCGTCCTCAACAAAAGAAGATGAAGCAGCATAAAGAAATGGTTTCTAGCCTGGAGAAGGGCGATGAAGTTATGACCACCGGTGGTATTCTTGGTCGCGTCAGTAAAATCAAAGATGACTTTATCGTAGTGACTATCTCTGATGGTATCGAGATTAAATTCCAGAAAGCATCCATTGCACAAACTCTGCCAAAAGGCACTATAAAGTCAATCGACGAATAATATTAGCCGCCCGACTTGTTACTAGCATGTTCGGGCGGTTTCGTTTTTAATCCGGACATAAGCTATGTTTACTGATCAACCCAACCAAAGGTTATTACCGATCAATACCTATCCAAAATGGAAGTATGTATTGATTGTTTTCGTTATTGCCATTTCACTTCTTTATGCAGCTCCCAATATTTATGGCGAAGACCCTGCGGTGCAGCTATCTGCATTGCGTGATGCCACTATCTCTGAACAACAGATAGAGCAGATAGAATCTGCCTGGCAGGAAGAGGGTTTAACTCCAAAATCAATTGAGAGCGAAGGTGACAAGCTGGTAATAGCTCGCTTCCAGTCCAATGAGACTCAGCTCCAGGCTCAGGAAATTGCAAACAAAATTTTGAATCCTACTTTGGATGAACAAGATTATGTTGTTGCACTTAACCTTGCACCGGCTACACCGGATTGGCTTGCTTCTCTTGGCGGAAAGCCGATGAAGCTTGGCCTTGACTTGCGTGGTGGTATCCACTTCCTGATGCAGGTTGACATGGAACAGGCTATGGCTCGTCAACAAGAGCAGTTGCGTCGTGACTTTATTGAAACACTGACTGCTGAAAAGCCATCGATTCGTGGTCGAGTTGAGACGATAGATAATGGTTTGTTGGTAAGTTTTAGAAGTGATGAAGATGCTGAGCGGGCATACTCAGCACTTTATAAGAGTTTTATTGATCGTATTGATATTAATTTGGCTACACAAGGTGGCCGTCCGGTTATTCGCGCTATTTTCAATCAAACTAAATTGCAAGAAATTCAAGATAATGCGATTGATCAGAATCGATTGATATTAAGCACTCGCGTTAATTCGTTAGGCGTTGCAGAGCCCTTGATTCAGCGTCAGGGTAGCGATCGGATTGTTGTTCAACTGCCCGGCGTGCAAGACTCTGCATTGGCAAAACGAATCCTTGGTGCAACCGCGACTTTGGAGTTCCGCTTGGTTAATCATGAGGCGGATGTGGTAGCTGCTCAACAAGGTCGTGTTCCTGCTGGTAGTAAGCTATTTGAATCGGATCGTGGCCCTATCGTTGTTTATGACGAAGTGCAGGTATCAGGTGATCACCTGACCGATGCATTTGCCAGCTTCCACCCCCAAAACAATCAACCGATTGTATCGGTTAGATTAGATGGGGAAGGTGGTGCGCGTATGCTTCGCACGACTACTGCTAATCGCGGAAACTCGCTGGCTATGATTCTAAAAGAGTCAGTGCCGGTTTTTGAAATTAAAGATGGTAAGCGTGAACTGGTTAAATCCAACGTTGTTGAGACATTAGTAAGCGCACCGCGTATTAATGGTGCTTTTAGCACAGATTTCTTTATCGAAGGTCCTGACTTTACTCCTGCCAATACAAAGGACCTGGCTACTCAATTACGTTCAGGCGCCTTAATTGCACCAACATTTATTGTTGAAGAGCGTACTATCGGTGCTTCTCTCGGTGCTGAAAATATTGAGAAAGGGATTATGTCAGTCATCATCGGTTTCTCAGCCGTTGTACTGTTTATGCTGCTGTATTACAAGGCTTTCGGTCTTGTCGCCAATATTGCCTTGCTGCTCAATGTGGTAACCATTGTTGCTGTTATGTCTATTCTAGGAGCAACTTTAACCTTGCCAGGTATCGCTGGTATCGTATTAACAGTGGGTATGGCCGTTGATGCCAACGTTATTATCTTTGAGCGTATTCGTGAAGAGTTAAGACATGGCTCTATTCCTGCACAGGCGATTGACAAGGGTTACTCGCAGGCATTATCAACCATTGCTGATGCTAATATCACGACGGCTATTGCAGCGATTATTCTTTATGCGGTCGGTACAGGTGCAGTCAAAGGTTTCGCCATCACCTTGTTCATCGGTATTTTAACTTCAATGTTCACGGCAATACTTGTCAGCCGCGGTATTGTAAACCTGACTTGCGGGCATGGTAAAAAGCCATCCAAAGTCTGGATCTAAGAGGAGTATTACGATGAGTTTTTTAAATGAAGATACTAATTACGATTTCCTCAAGGTCCGTAAGTTTGCTTTCGCTCTCTCGGCCATTTTGATTATTGCCTCAATAGTGTCCTTTTTTACCAAAGGTTTAAACTACGGCTTAGACTTCACCGGTGGTACTTTGGTGGAAGTAGGCTATGAGCAAGATGCAGATTTACCAAAAATTCGCCAACAGCTTGATGACATCAATATCAATGGTGCGGTGGTACAAAACTTTGGCTCTGCCAAGGTTGTGCAGATCAGAATGCCGCAACAGGACCATATTGAGAATGCCAAAGTTAGTGATGCGGTGCTTGCCGCATTAGCCAGCGACGGCTCAAAGGTTATTAAACGTGACCAATCGTTTGTTGGTCCTGTTGTCGGTGAGGAGCTGAAAGAGCAGGGCGGACTAGCCATGATTGTGGCGTTAATCTGTATCATGATTTACGTGGCATTGCGTTTCGAGTGGAAATTCTCCGTAGGCTCCGTAGCAGCACTTGCACATGACGTTATTATCGTCGTCGGTTTCTTCTCCATAACTTCGGTAGAGTTTGACTTGACAGTATTGGCGGCCTTGCTGGCAGTAATCGGTTACTCGTTGAATGATACTATCGTTGTCTTTGACCGTATTCGTGAAAACTTCCTCTTGATGCGTAAGGCAACTCCGGAAGAGGTTATCAACAACTCTATCAATTTAACCTTGTCGCGTACGGTTATGACCTCTTTAACCACGATGTTAGTTTTGTTGGCCTTGTTCTTCTTTGGTGGCCAGACTATTCATTCGTTTGCTGAGGCACTTATCGTTGGTGTTCTTATCGGTACCTACTCATCAGTCTTTATCGCAAGTCCTACCACACTTGCGCTGGGCGTCAGTAAAGAAGATTTGATGCCACCAGAAGTTGAGAAAGAGGGCGAGGAGTTCGATGCGCTATAATTGTTATTCTTGACACTTTCTTTTATATTGAAACGGCTTAGAATGAAAATCTAAGCCGTTTTTTATTTATAAGGATTAAGTTGAAGTGATGGCTGAACAACCGAACCAATCAAAAGAACCAGATACTAGCAGTTCTCTTGCAGAACAAACGCTTGGCAACATAGAGTCGTACCTGCCAGAATCCATTATCCCTCTTTGGGACAAGTTACAGACCAACCCCTGGATACTCTCTATTATCGTTTTAGTTCTGGGTTTTTTTATCGCTAAGGGCGTTCAGTGGTTCATCAAGTCACTTATAGGAAAAATTGCCGAGAAAACACCGGGCGACTTTGATGATAAGTTGGCGCCATTACTTAGCAAAACCGCCTTTACTTTTATTTTCTTTTTAACGGTTATTGTTTCAATTGAAGCGTTGGATCTTTCCGAAGCAATCGACAGGTTTCTGAAGCGATTTGTGGTTTCGATACTCATATTATCTTTGATGTCGAAATTATTAAAAGCCACAAAGTTAATCCTCAATGCGCTTGCAAACAGCAAAAATCGATTTAAGTTTGTTGAAGAGCGAACCATACCGATTCTCGATATTTCATCAAAAATTCTGATAGTTGGCGCTGCTCTATACTTCCTTATTTTATCTTGGGGAATTGATCCAACGGCATGGCTGGCATCAGCAGGTATTATAGGTATCGCAGTTGGTTTTGCGGCAAAAGATACATTGGCTAATCTTTTCTCGGGCTTTTTTATCGTTGCAGACTCCCCCTATAAATTAGGTGACTACATTATTCTAGATACTGGCGAACGGGGAAGGGTAACCCATGTAGGTATTCGTAGCACTCGTCTGCTGACCCGTGATGATGTAGAAATCACAATCCCAAATTCTGTGATTGGTAACGCCAAAATTGTCAATGAAAGTGGTGGGCCCTGGGAGAAAACACGTATTCGCGTTGACGTTGGAGTGTCTTATGATTCCGACCTTGATTTCGTGCATGATGTTCTTATGGAGCTAGTTAAGGAGCGCGATGACATTGCTAACAATCCAACTCCAAGAGTTCGTTATCGCGCCTTCGGTGCTTCCAGTATTGATCTACAGCTTATGGCGTGGATTAACTATCCAGAACAAAAAGGATTAATAACTCACAAGCTGATTATGGACATCCATAAAACCTTCAGAGAGAAAGGTATTGAGATTCCATATTCAAAGCACGATTTGTATGTAAAGGAGTTTCCTGTTGCAAAGGATTAGTCTTTTCTTATTATTACTGTTCTCTTTAAATCTGCACGCAAAAGAAGGTTCTTATGAGTCTTGCGGGCTAAATGATAAAGCAAGAGAGCTAGCTAAGTTAATAATAACTCACAAAGATCAAAAGCGGCCGATATTACAGTGCAATGCTTTATTGGCAGAGATTGCTGATAAGAAAGCCAAGGAAATGGCTAAGCTAGGAAAAGTATCCCATGATGGCCCAGGTGGGACACCCGATAAGCGATTAGTTGACGCAGGATATCCCTTATCTTTACCAACGGCTGTAATCGGCAATAACCATGTTGAATCCGTTATGGGGGGCACATCTCATGCCGAAGAAGCTCTGGATTATTTTGCTAACTCCTATGCGCATCGTATCCATATATTCGGCGAGCATCCTTTTTATATGGAGCAATACGAAATAGGAGTGGGTCATGCTGAAGAATGGTATAGTCCCCATATCGACTATTGGGTGGTTTACATTGCAAAAGCGGAAAGGCCAGTCATTGAGTATGGTGAACGTGATCCACTGGAAGAAACTAAATATCTTGGTGTTTATAAAAAGTAGTGTCTGATAAAAATGAAGCAGTGACAAAAAAGGAGGCAAGAGCCTCCTTTTTTATGTAGGTCTACTTATGTAGGAAAAGTTACTTGTTTACTGAAGCAAACAAGTCATGCTGATCGGCTGCTTCGATAGTAACCTCAACAAACTGTCCTTCTGTAAGGTTTTCAAATCCTTCATCAATAATGACTTTACCATCAATTTCTGGAGCATCTGCACTTGAGCGTGCAAGAGCGCAATCTTCGTATAGCTCGTCGACAAGAACTGTCATCACTTTGCCAATCTTTTGCTGAAGTTTCTTAGCACTGATAGCTTCCTGAACAGCCATAAAGCGAGCTAGACGTTCTTCTTTGACCTCTTCGGGAATTGGGTCGGGCAATTCGTTAGCCGTTGCGCCCTCTACTGGCGAGTATTTAAAGCAACCAACACGATCCAGCTGTGCTACTTCAAGGAAGTCTAATAGCTCCTGAAACTCTTCTTCAGTTTCACCGGGAAAGCCCACAATAAATGTGCTTCGAATAGTAATATCCGGGCAGATGTCACGCCATTTCTGGATTCTCTCCAAAACATTGTTAATGTCGCCCGGGCGCTTCATTAGTTTTAAAATTCTTGGGCTGGCATGCTGGAATGGAATATCCAGGTAGGGCAGAATTTTGCCTTCTGCCATCAATGGGATAATCTCATCGACGTGAGGGTAGGGGTAAACATAGTGGAGGCGAACCCAGACGTCTTGCAATTGGCCCAATGCTTCGCACATCTCTTTCATGCGAGTTTTAACCGGCTGACCTTGCCAGAAGTCTAAAGCATATTTTTTATCAACTCCGTATGCACTGGTATCCTGAGAAACGACTAATAGTTCTTTTACTCCAGCCTTGACCAAGCGTTCTGCTTCATCCAGAACTTGGCCTACTGGGCGACTATCCAGTTTTCCTCGCATTGAAGGGATAATACAGAAGCTGCATTTGTGATTACATCCTTCGGATATCTTCAAATAGGCATAATGACGTGGCGTTAATTTAATACCCTGTGGAGGTACTAAGTCTACAAACGGATCATGTTCTGCTTTAGGTGGTAGGTGCTCGTGTACTGCGGTTAAAACCTGCTCATATTGAGCTGGACCACTGACACTCAATACACCTGGGTGTATTTCACGAATGTCATTCTCTTGAGCACCAAGACACCCTGTTACAATCACTTTGCCATTCTCATTCAGTGCTTCACCAATAGCTTCTAATGACTCCTGCTTGGCAGCATCAATAAAGCCACAGGTATTCACAACAACAATATCTGCATCTTCATAGGTTGGCACTATGTCATAACCCTCGGTTCTAAGCTGGGTTAAGATTCGCTCTGAATCAACCAGGGCCTTAGGACAGCCAAGGCTTATAAAGCCGACTCTGTTGGTGGTGTTTGATTTGTGAGAAGGGGTTGTTGCCATAAGTTACAAGGTGCTCTGGAGTGCCTGAAAAAGGGTGCATATTCTATATCACCCCAGAACACTTGTACAAATTTTCTGCTAACTACTGAACCTCAGAGGTAGCCGAGTCTATAAGATTTACGACTTCTTGAATGGCTAATGCATGAGATTGGATGGGGCTATTTAACTCAAATACCTCAATTGGAATTTCCGGGTGGATACCTTGACCTTCATATACAGCGCCTTCTGGAGAGGCAAAAATTTCATTAGAAAGCTCTAGATACCAACCATTAGGCAGTGGTTTAGCTAATGGGGTAGAAAAAGAACCTCGGGTGGTTTGGCCAACATGAGTCACATTAGGCAAGTTTCTAAGAGTCATTGTTGCTATCTCACCTCCAGAGACGGTGACATCACTGGTCATCAAGTATACTGGGCCGGTAAAGCGAGCAGTTTTGGAAGGTTTTATGGTGTAAGTAATTGTTGGCGGTGAGTTCCAGGCAGTCCTGACGCTATAAGCCTCAAATGGCTCATCCGTAAAGTGTGCCGCTATTCCTCTGGCTACTTGGTCAAAGCCGCCTCGATTGTTAGACAAGTCAATGATGACCGCCTCATAGCCTTTGAAGGACTTTATGGCTTCGCTGAGATAATAATCGAGTAATCGCATTTCCTCTTTTGCCCACTCCACGCTGCCAAACTCAAAATCTTCGCTGAAGCCGCCCATGGTGAAGATCTGTATATAACCAATTCTATTATCTATTGAGCCGATTACCATTCGCTCATTGGCAGTGTGTACAGAGCCTTCATCTAAAATATCTTCCTGTAATTGCCTTATCAGCCCAATTAACCACTCCTGTTCTCCGATGCCACTTTGTATCGCTGGAAGTGTTTGCTTAAAGCCTGCCTGATAACGATTCTTATCCCCGTTGATAGTCGCTATCAGTTTGGTATGAGAGTCACCTAAGGGTTCGATCATGCTTGATAGCAGCTCAAACAACTCTTGTTTTGTTGTAATTTTTACCAACTCATTTCGTTTATTATCAGTTAACTCACCCCAATTGACTTCTCTTTCTTCAAAAAAAGCATAGTGGTGGGCGAAAATGTCGACAAAAACCTCAAAGGTATCTTGGAGGCTACCGCCAATTGTCTTGTTACACTGCTCCGGCATACTGTCTTGCTTAGTGAATAGTGTGTGCCCATCGCCTGGGAAATACTCAAATTTTGCTGTTTTATCATCCAACCGCTCAAAGTAACGGTATTCAATACTGCTCATGGCAGTTTGACCTTCCTGTTTACTGGGGTAGCAGAAGTTTGGGGTAATTTGCCATCTCTCCAGGCCAGAAGAATTTACCTTCAGTAACCAGCCATAATCCGAGTTAAGCCAGATGCCGTTTGCTTTTGGGTAAGTGGCCTCATTGAGCTGGATTGTTTCTGCAAAACTCTTTGTTGAGAAGATGAGTAGGGCAGCTATTGGTACAAATAGCCTAAGAAGATGAATGTTCATGATTTTAATCAAAATATGACCGTGGTCATATTTTATGTGTTTTAGCCAATCTGTCAAATGAATTAGCCTTTAGCGAGAGATAGTAGGATGGATAATTTGTGTTCTATTAGTGCCATAGCATCATCAGAATGCCCCCTGCGATTTGCTTCAACTATGGTTCCAGTCATCAGGGTAACGATTAATTCTGCGAGATCTGAGTTTTTATTTGTATCCATACGCAAGGCAGACTGCTCTATGAAATGCTCGACCCTGGAATGGATTCTTTCATCTATTCTCGACTCAACCTTTTGAATGGAATCACTTTGACCTGCGTAGGCATTTTTAGCTTGCCACAAGTTTGGTTGTTGCTGTGCGGCCTGCAAAATGTGCTTGGCAAGAAGGAGAACTCTTTGCTCTAGTGGCGCGTCATTCGGAATGGGTTGCTCAATGGCTTTTGACATTATGTCATCAAACCACTGGGCGAGTATATCTGGCTTGTTAGGAAAGTAGTTAAAAAAGGTTCCTTTGGCGATCGCAGACTGTTTAACAATCTGGGCAACCGATACCTTATCAAAACCATATTCCTCAAACAGCGAAAGGGCTGTTTGATAGATTGTCTGGTAACTATGCTGTTTTTTCTTTTCTCTTAGTGATGTCATAGTGTGCAGATGTTATCGAAGTTGATAGCAAGGTACATAACCCTTGTAGTCGAGCTTCATCCGTTTCTGTTCAACAAAGGCTTTTAGCAGTGCATCCAATTCATTCATTATGTCTGGATTGCCGTCTAATTGGTAAGGGCCATGTTTTTTAACTTCAGCAATCCCTTTTTCTTTAACATTACCGGCAACAATACCAGAAAACGCTTTTCTTAAATTGGCTGCTAATAAATGCAGAGGTTGTTCCGGATGCAGGTTAAGGCTAGCCATATTCTGATGGGTTGGGTCAAAACTTTCCTGAAAGTCCCAGTCTATATGCAGTTGCCAGTTAAAGTGATAGGCGTCCTGAACCTTTTTACGGTATTCGCGAACTTCAGTAACTCCTGATTGGACACGTTTTGCCACCTTGACAGGATCATCAATGATAATCTGGTATTTGGACTGCGCCTCTGGACCAAGAGTTTTGCCGATAAACTGGTCAATGCGCTTAAAGTAATCCGCTGACTCTGTTGGGCCGGTAAAAATTAGTGGGAAAGGAATATTATGGTTTTGGGGATGAAGCAGTATTCCAAGTATGTAGAGAATTTCTTCAGCGGTACCAACGCCTCCCGGAAATACGACAAAGCTATGACCCATGCGAACAAAAGTTTCCAGGCGCTTCTCGATATCTGGCATCACAATCAGTTCGTTAACGATAGGGTTAGGAGATTCTGCTGCAATGATTCCGGGTTCTGTAATGCCGATGTAACGTCCCTTGGTAATGCGCTGCTTGGAGTGGCCGACCAAGGCTCCCTTCATAGGTCCTTTCATCGCACCTATGCCGCAACCAGTAATAATGTCATGACCTCTAAGCCCAAGCCTATAGCCAACTTCTTTAGTGTACTCATACTCATGGTGTGGGATTGCATGACCTCCCCAACAGACGATCATATTGGGGTCGACACCAGGTTTTAGTGCTTTGGCATTGCGTAATATATGGAAAATGGCATTGGTACAGCCGGAACTGGAGTTGAAGTCTATTCGAGAGTTTGTTTCAAGTTCCTGCTTTAAAAAAACCACATCACGCAAAACACTGAAGACCTGCTCCTTTAAACCCTGAATCATCACCCCGTCAACAAATGCACCTGAAGGCGCATTTTTAATCTTCAGTTTGACTCCTTTGTTGAGCTGTAATATCTCAATGTTGAAGTGGTCGAACTGCTCCTGGATAAAACTGATATCGTCAGTGATATTGGTGCTATTCAATACTGCGAGCGTACATTTCTTTAGCAGTTCATAGTCGTTTCCAGTCGTATGGTCGCTTAGCCTCTGAATTTCATCATTCGTCAAGAGTTCAAGACCAGACTCAGCAGTAATTTCAGTATCAATATATTGTGATTGAATTGCTTGGGTCATATTATTCATTATTACCTATTTTGGTGGCTTAGAATTGTTTAGTTATTATTTTAAGTTCCATCATCAGCATACAATATCTCTTGCTCGGATAGAATCGGGAATTTTACTGTTTTAAGAAGCACACTTGGTTTTTATGTTGCGGTTATCTTTATTGATACTAACTCGTCCCGTTTTGCTTATGGTTACAGCCCTGTGAAGATGACTATAATGGTTGTGACAGAGATATAGGGTGCCATTTTGATGATTGGTAAATCCGTAAGGAGTGAGCTCAAGGTAAGCTTTTCGTTGAAAGGCACTCCACTTGACTCGCTTATAATCTTCTTCTAGTAGTTGGTAATGTAAAATTTCCTCAACTTTTTCTCCTTTGGTTTTTACCACCATGAGCTTTGACCAATCTGATATGCAATCTAAGGTATCATTTGGATTTAAAGTTACTTTTTTTCTGATGCCGCAAATATGAATGGTTACTTTCTGCGAAATGGCCTGGTTTCTAGCAGTTTCGATTGTGCTTTTTAATTTTAATAGATCTGCACTGACTTGTTGACTGGCGATGAATTTTTGCATGCTAGGTATCGCTATCGCCGATAAGATTGTGACCAGCCCTAAAGTAACAACGAGTTCAATTAATGTTAATCCTTTAACTCTTTTTATCATCCATTAACTCCATTAACAGTTCAGCGTGGGATGCTAATAGAGCTGCCTTATTTAGACTAGCCAACATTACTGATAGTGATGTGCGATTTATCTTAAAAGAGTGTCTTACAAGATTACTTTTTAAAACTTAAGCCTCTATTCGATACCTAGTTTTTTCATCTTATAACGAATGGTTCTAAAGGTTATGCCCAATAACTTCGCAGCTTCTGTTCTGTTCCAGCGAGTTTCATTGAGCGCTTTTTCGATTTCAGCTTTTTCAATTTTTTCAATAAACTGATCAAGAGGAAGATCACCGCGACTAAAACCTGACTTAACCTGTTCCTGGCGTGGCTTAGTTGATTCAATTTCATCACCCTGAGCCATAATAAGGTCTGACGCTTCTATGGTGTCCGATTCAGAGAGTGCACAGGCTTTTTCCAGGATGTTTTCAAGTTCTCTGTAGTTAAAAGGAAACTCATAGTTTTTCAGCACGTCTCTCGCATCAGTGCTAATTTTTTTGCCATCTGATAACTCTTCCAGATAACTGTCTATCAGTATATCTAAATCAGATAGCCTTTGAGTAATCGACGGGATTTTAAGTTGTATTACATTTAACCTAAAGAAGAGGTCGTCCCTCAATTGGTGGGTATGAACGTAATCAATTAATGGCTTCTCAGTGCATATTATAATGCGAATATCCATTGGCTGATCAGAATGCTCAGACTCAATGGGAAACTTCTTTTGCTCGATGGCATGCAGCAACTTTTTCTGAGTTATTATCGAAAGGTTTTGGATGTTGCTTAAAATTAATGTGCTGTTGTTTGCCTGAAACAGCAGGCAATCATGCTGTTCATCCTTATTAAAGAGTAGATGCTCGAGTTCTTCCTGTTCTTCGCTGGAGCAATCTAAAAAGACTTCTGCCTGATCGGAGCGTGAGCTTTGCTCGTGAAGGATCTGTGCTAGTCGTTCTTTTTCTGTGCCTTTTTCACCCTCAATAACTATCGGAGCTTGCGAGCCCCTGATCTTGACCATCTTTTCTCTTAATTTGTTTATGGCTTCGCTACTGCCAGCAAGAAATGTGAAGGGCGCCTGCGGTTCAACCTGCTTCCCATCAACGTATTTGAATGCGTGCTTCAATAATTGGCGTAAATGTGACAAGTCAATTGGCTTTGCCAGGAAGTCGAATGCGCCGAGTTTCATGGCCTCAATTGCGTTATCGGTACTGCCAAAAGCTGTGATTACGGCAATTGGCATGTGAGGATATTGCTTTCGAACATACTTAACAAAGTCGAGACCGTTGCCATCCGGTAGTTTCAAATCGGTAAGACAAAAATGGAATTGTTCTTCAGACAGTTGCTTTTTTGCATCAGTCAAATCTTTACTGCTTGAAACATCAAGTCCCATTTGAATTAATGTCATTGTCAGCAGGTGTCTGATATCTGCTTCATCGTCAATGACTAGAACTTTGGGTTTATTTTGATTCATGGTCTGATTCTTATTGGACAATTAACGTCGCCTGTCTTCTTTTGGAGTTGAATTGCCTAGATTGCCTGCATCTTCAGATTCAATTTCTGCAAGCTGCTCTGCAAGTTCTGCATCGATCATAAAGCTGCTGGTATCAAAGCTTATTCTAAAACAGGCTCCGCCAAAAGCTACCGGGATGCAATCCAGTCTTGCCTGATTGGCTTCACAGAGTTCCTTTGATATATATAGTCCTAGCCCTGTGCCGCTATGATGGGTCGTATAAAAAGGCTCAAATATTTTGTCTTTTTCTTCCATTGAAACACCAACACCTTCATCTATAACGTCTAAAAACAGGTCGCCACTGAGTGGATCACGGCCTGCAGCTAGATGGAGTTGGTACTGATTAGTATTTAGATGGCTGTACTTCAGCGCATTATCGAAAAGATTCGATAGAACCTGCTTCAACTGCGACTGGTCAAATGCCACTTTGAGGCCTGACTCAACCCCTTCGGTTGTGATGGTAGCTGGTTCCTGCAACCCTTGTTGGTATTCCTTAATAAAACTGGGTAAAAATCTGTCCATTACTAATATCTGACGCTCCGGAGGTTTACGTTTCGATACTTTCTGGATATTGTCGATAATTTCATTGATGCGCTTTGACTGTCGCTCAATAATTTCCATCAGCTGCTGTTCCTGTGGGTTTTCGCTGACGCTTTCCAAAAGCATCTGTATCGATTGGTTAATGGCGCTCAAAGGATTCCGAATTTCATGGGCGATGCTTGCGGTCAGTTGACCGAGTGAAGCCAGTTTTAACTGCTGTGCTTTCTTGATGACATCTGAGTAGTTATCCAGCAAGATTAAAGTCATGTCATTGGTATTAAGCGGAATAAAGCGGGGTAGTAACTGCGGGCCAGTACTGGTTGCACGGAATGGTAATCCTTCGTGCGACGTACGGTTGGCTCTTTTTAATTGGTAGTCCAGATCATCTGTAATGGCAGCTAGTGGTTTGCCAATTGGGGTGTCTGGCAACCCAAGCCCATACCATGCTGTTTGATTGATATGACGAATTCGGTTTTGATCATCAACTACAATAATGCCTCGATTCATCTTCTCAATGATCTGGCTATTCAACCGGTGCATATGAGCAATTGAACGTTGTTGCTCGGCAGTTTCTTCTTCGTAGTAGGTTAACCTTCTGGCCAGTATGTTACCTAATAGGGTGACCACTAAAATACCAGCAATCTGTAAGCTGACTTCTGAGTAGAATGTCTGATCAAACTCTCCCTCGCGAATGCGGTAGACCAGTACCAATCCAATGCTTACCAGTATGCCGTACAACATACCCAGGCGATTACGAACCAGTAACAATGCAAAGATAGCAACCAGTGCCATTAGAACAATATAGCCGGCACTGTCAGATTGTCCCGCATAGGCGAGCAGACTTAACATCAGAATGTCGGTAAAGGGTTGGCTGTAGGCCTGGATATGGAACTGGTGTTCAACAAAGGAAAGAAAGAGGAGCAAGCTTGCCAGAATAACGTAGCTTATCGCAGCGGTGGTGTAGACGTCCTGGTCATATAATCCGCCTTGAGATTTGGCGATAAAAGGAAGCAGAAAAAGTAGCAGGGCAATAACCAGACGCGCCACCGAGTAGTAGCGTAAAAACTGCCATCCGAAGTCTATTTTTTTATTGTTATCAAACACTAAGCATCCTGAACTTTCGATATGTGTCACTTAGGTTATGTTGAGTTTGTGATGATTTCAAGCATTGGCTGTATAACTCATTGAAAAAATTTGTAATTGCTGGAAAATATAGGGCAAATTATCAGTTGAGTTCGGCGATGCGAATAGCGATTGCGCAAAACAATTACACGGTTGGCGACATACGCCACAACCTTGAGCTAATAAAGTCCTCGTTGAGGCAGGCAGAATCAGATAATGCCGATATTGTGGTGTTTTCTGAGCTTTCGCTTTGTGGTTACCCTCCAGAAGACCTTCTGCTACGTCCGGATTTATATACAATTATTGATGATGCAATTGAAGAGTTGCTCAGTCTCAACTCAAGTGTCGCCATGGTAATAGGGCATCCGATTAAAGAGCCAGAAGGTCTGTTTAATGTTGCCACTGTCATCCACCAAAACAAAATATTGGTGCAATATCGAAAACAGCTCCTACCTAATTATTCTGTATTTGATGAAAAGCGTTATTTTGAGTCTGGCTCAGAAGATTGTGTCTTTGCATTTAAAGGCGTCAATGTAGGCCTGTTGGTATGTGAGGACTTGTGGTATCCAGAACCAACAGCGCGAGTTAAAGCCCTTGGCGCTGATATCCTTTTAAGCCCCAATGCATCACCATACTGCTATGGTAAGGGAGCTTTACGCAGTGCTGAAATGGGGTCCCGTGCCAGAGAGAACGAACTGCCGATTGTTTACGTTAACCAGATTGGTGGACAGGACGAGCTAATCTTTGACGGCTGCTCAGCGGTTTACAACGAAGAAGGGCAGAGAGTTTTTCAAATGGCTGAAATGGCTGAAGACTTTGCATTTATTGACTTTGACAAGACTTCGGGTGCCATCAAGCCAAGTAAAGGCTACCTAAACCAATTCCATGGCGAAGAAGAAATATGGCAGGCTTTGGTTTTGGGTGTTCGCGATTATGCACAAAAAAATGGCTTCAAGGGTGCTTTATTAGGATTGTCAGGTGGTATAGATTCAGCCGTTACTTTAGCTGTAGCAGTTGATGCATTGGGTAAAGAGAACGTCAATGCAGTTATGATGCCGTTTCGCTATACCGCCAGCATGAGTATCGAAGATGCTGAAGCGGAAGCTAAGGCGTTAGGTATCGAATTTGACGTTATTTCAATTGAGCCAATGTATGAAGCTTTCATGTCCCAATTATCGAGTCAGTTTGAAGGGACTGAAACCGATCTGACTGAGCAGAATATTCAGGCACGGTGTCGCGGAACCTTATTGATGGCGCTATCGAATAAATTCGGACGCCTGGTACTGACAACGGGCAATAAGTCTGAAGTGGCAGTGGGCTATTGCACCTTATACGGTGACATGGCGGGCGGGCTCGATGTGCTCAAAGACGTCTCTAAAACCATGGTCTACCGTCTGGCGAGGTATCGGAACACTATTTCAGAAGTCATTCCGGAGCGTGTGATTACACGGCCACCTTCTGCTGAACTTGCCCCAGACCAAAAGGATGAAGACAATTTACCGCCATATGATATCCTTGACGCCATATTGGAAGCTTATGTCGAGCAGGATAAAGGCATTGATGATATTGTTGCCATGGGTTATGACGAAGCTGATGTCCGACGAGTGATTTGGCTGGTTGATATTAATGAGCATAAACGTCGCCAGACACCTCCGGGCATTCGAATCACGCAAAGAGCCTTTGGTCGCGATCGCCGTTATCCGATAACTTCAGGTTTTGGCCGACAGTTTAAATCTAAATAAAGCAGATTGTTTGAGAAGGAAACACTGATGAAAAAAATAGAAGCCATCATCAAACCGTTCAAGCTTGATGATATCCGTGAAGCTCTGACTGACTTGGGCGTCAATGGTATGACAGTCACTGAAGTAAAAGGCTTCGGACGACAAAAAGGCCACACAGAGCTTTATCGTGGCGCAGAATATATGGTGGATTTTCTGCCTAAAGCCAAGATTGAAGTGGTTATTGACGATGACTTGGTCGACAAATGTGTGGAAACTATTATTGAGGTTGCTCGTACCGGTAAGATTGGTGACGGAAAAATATTTGTCACTAATATAGAGCGGGCGGTTCGTATTCGTACTGGTGAAGAAGGCGAGGATGCAATTTAGCCAGATTTTTCAATTTCAAGCACAAAAAAAGCGGGTCTGTAATAGCCCGCTTTTTTAATTACTGGGAGTGAAACTTTCTGAATTAGAATTCTGCGAGTTTATAGTCAGGATAATTTAGCAATAGAACCCTACGATACTCCTCAGCAATTTCAGGCAGTTCGAATATATTGTATGAGTTAATTAAAATCTCTAACGCGCTTGGTACTGCTGGGGTTTTAGGGAAGTTTTCCACGATGTATTTGGCACGATTAGCCGCAGCAATATATGTGTCTCTTTGCATGTAGTAGCGGGCAACGTGAAGTTCGTAGTCAGCCAGCATGTTTCGGATTTGAATCATGCGTTGACGTGCATCAGGCGCATATTTGCTTTCTGGATAAACTTCAACTAGCGCTTTGAAATTATCGAATGCCGCTTTGATATTGGTGGTATCACGTTTTTCAATGTCAGCGGTAAAGACTTCTTTGAATGTGCCGACCTCTTGCTCATAATGCATAACGCCTTTCATGTAATAAACGTAATCTGCATTTTCGTGTTGAGGGTGCTGACGAAGAAAGCGATCGGCTAACGCCTGACCTGATTCATAATCACCTTTTTTAAAATAGGCATAAATCAACTCTAATTTTGCTTGTTCAGAAATTCGACCAAATGGATAGCGTGTATCGATTTCCTCTAATAACTCGATGGCACGCGTAAAGTTGCTTGAACGCATTGAGTTTTTAGCACCGTCAAACAGCTCCTGAGCTGTCATTGAAGATATTTTAGTGTTTTTAAGGGAGTCTTCCTTTGGGGTGCTAGAACATCCAGCTAGCGAAAGTACTAATAGAACAAGGACGATAATACTGTTTTTTTGCATATTTAATTCTTTCTGTTTGTGTTCAGCCTGATACAATGTGGCTCATTCTAACTGACCATCAGTTATAGGCCAATCTTTTTACGTGATTTTACAATGACCACCCAATCTATTGAACTCAGACACATATTCGACGAAAAAGTTTACGGAAAAAGGCTTGATGCTGCTTTATCTCAGCAATTTAGCGATTATTCCCGTTCGCGTATTCAAGAATGGATCCAAAATGGCTTCGTAAAAGTTAATGGCGAAGTTATAACATCTAACAAGTATAAAATGGCCGGTTTCGAAGATATCGAAATCAATGCTGAAATTGAGGTTGCTGGTGAATGGAAGCCCGAGGCAATTGACCTTGATATTGTCTACGAAGACGATGCTCTATTAGTAATTAATAAGCCTGCTGGTCTGGTTGTTCATCCTGGCGCTGGAAATCAGGACGGAACCATGGTTAATGCTCTATTGCACCATTGTCCTGAGCTTGCCAACTTACCCAGAGCTGGGATTATTCATCGTATTGATAAAGAGACAACAGGTTTGTTAGTTGTTGCCAAAACCATTGCAGCGCATACCAATCTAGTCGAACAATTACAAAACCGTGCTTTTACTCGTGAATATGATGCTGTGGTAAATCGTGTGATGGTTTCAGGTGGCACCATAGATCGACCTATTGGCCGACATCCAACAAAACGCACATCAATGGCTGTTGTTCCTGATGGTAAAAGAGCCATAACCCACTACCGAGTTGTTGAAAAGTTTCTCGATCATACTCACCTAAAACTTCGCCTGGAAACCGGTCGTACTCACCAGATTCGTGTACATATGGCTTATCTTAAGTTCCCTCTGGTTGGCGATCCTTTGTATAGTGGTCGTTATCGTGTGCCAACAAGAATAACACCGATATTAAGAGAAACGCTGGATGGTTTTAAAAGACAAGCGCTTCATGCCAGTTTGCTTGGACTTAATCACCCTGAAACCGGTGAATACATTGAGTGGAGAGCTCCTTTGCCTCAGGATATTTCCGATCTACTAGAACAGTTACGAGAAAACCGAGATACTTTCGAAGCAGCAGAATGATCCAGCTTATTAAGCCCAATTGGTCGGCCCCCGTAAATATACGAGCGTTTAGCACAACTCGTGTAGGCGGTGTTAGTAAAGCGCCTTTTGACAGTTTAAATCTTGGGCTGCATGTTGGTGATGACGAAGTTTCTGTTATGAAAAATCGGCAGCGGCTTCAGAAATTAACAGCCCACCGTCCGGTACAATGGCTCAATCAGATCCATAGTAACAAGGTCGTGGAATATTCTGGGGCAGATCAGTTAGTTGAAGCTGACGCCATAGTGACCAGTAAATCCTCGGCAACTTGCGCGGTTATGACAGCGGACTGTTTGCCGGTTCTCATGACCAATTCCTCTGGTAATTGGGTTGCAGCTGCACATGCAGGATGGCGTGGTTTGGCGGATGGAGTATTAGTAAATACCGTTTCAAGTTATGATAGACCGGAACCTTTGATGGCGTGGATTGGCCCTTCTATCAGTCAAAAATGCTTTGAAGTGGGCTCTGAAGTAAGGGAGGCTTTCCTTGAAGTTGATGCCAGTAATCAAACTTACTTTGTGCAAAATTACCGAGGCCGTTGGCAGGCAGACCTGGCAGGCCTTGCCAAAAAGCAGTTGGAGACTTTGGGCGTTGCGGTCTATCTGAGTCAGTTGTGTACTTTTAGCAATGACCATCAGTTTTATTCATACCGCAGGGATGGTCAAACCGGGCGTATGGCCAGTATGATTTGGATATCAGAATAATATTATTTAGATAAAGGTATGTGTTAAAGCATGACGATTTTTTGGTGGGTACTGCTGGCTGTAGTTTTGATTCTAACTGCACTCATAGTCAAACTTCTCAAGGGCGCTAAAAAGTATAATCATATTGATTGGGGTTCGCCTTTTCTTAATTTCATCGATGGCCTAAGCCGTTATTACTGTATTCGCTTTCATAGACTTGATTATGAGCGCTTTTCGCTTCCTACAGAAGGCGGTGCCATCCTAATTTCAAATCATATTTCAGGCCTTGATCCGTTACTTTTGATTGCTGCCAGTAATCGTCCGATTCGATTCATGATAGCAACGGAAGAGTACAATCGATTCGGCCTAAACTGGTTATTTAAAGGTGCTGGCTGTATTCCGGTGAATCGTAGCGGACGCGCGGATATTGCTTTTCGCCAGGCTAGACGGGCCCTTGAACAAGGTGAAATTGTAGCTTTGTTCCCCCATGGCCGTATTCATCTAGACGATGAAGAACCATTTCGTGTAAAGCCTGGAATAAAAAAACTGGCTGAACTTACCAGGCATTCCATATTTGTTTGTAGAATTATTGGCGTGCGCGGGCAGGGCAGTGTATTCACTCCGCTGTTTTTACGTTCAGAGTCCAAAATTGTGCAGTTTCCGACCATCACCCATCATTATTTCCATCATGATGAAAGTCTTCACCGCTTGGGCGAGGTTTTATTGGGCCATCGAAATCCATTCTCAAAAGATACTGAAAAGCACTAACGAAGCTCTGTAATGTATAAGTTCCAGAGCTTTTAATCATTTTCCCAAAGGTTTTCACAACCCTATTCAATACCTCCTTTCTGCCTTTTCCCTGACAAATATCAACTCATTCGAACGAAATTTAATCAAAATAAGCTGTAAGCTCTTGAAAAGGAGTAATAAACCCACATTTTGTAAGACATAGTGTTTTATATCGAGTTTGCGCACAAACAGTGACAATGACTCAAGAGAGGTTTTTGCATGAGAATGGATAAATTTACCAGTAAATTTCAATCAGCGTTGGCGGATGCTCAATCCCTGGCGCTAGGTAAGGATCACCAATATATCGAGCCGTTACATTTAATGCTGGCGATGTTGCAGCAGCAAGGCAATAGTGTATCGGCTATTTTGAATCAGATTGGCGCTCCCGCCGGTCAATTAATCAATGCCATTGATGCTGAACTGGCCAAGCTACCGCAGGTTAGTGGGACAGGTGGCGAAGTCCATATTTCTCCAGATCTTGGAAAACTTCTTAATGTTTGCGACAAGATCTCTCAGCAACGTCAGGATCAATACATTTCTTCTGAGTTATTCTTATTGGCAGCGCTTGAAGATAAAAGTGTTTTAGGTAAGTTGCTTAAAACTCAGGGCGTAACTACCAAAATGGTGGAGGATGCCATTGCACAGATTCGCGGCGGTCAGGCTGTGAATGATCCCAATGCCGAAGACAATCGTCAGGCACTTGAAAAGTACACCATCGATCTTAATGCCCGCGCAGAAAGTGGCAAGCTGGATCCGGTTATTGGGCGAGATGATGAAATCCGTCGCTGTATTCAGGTGTTGCAGCGTCGTAGCAAAAATAACCCTGTTCTCATTGGGGCTCCTGGTGTGGGTAAAACTGCCATTGTGGAAGGCCTGGCCCAACGAATTGTTAATGGTGAAGTACCTGAAGGCCTAAAAAATAAAAGAGTGTTATCGCTGGATATGGGCGCTTTGATTGCCGGTGCAAAATTCCGCGGAGAATTTGAGGAACGTCTAAAGGCAGTGCTCAATGATCTGGCCAAGGAAGAAGGGCGTGTCATTCTATTTATCGACGAGCTACACACTATGGTTGGTGCGGGTAAAGCAGAAGGCGCAATGGATGCCGGTAATATGCTAAAACCTGCGCTCGCACGTGGTGAGCTTCACTGCGTGGGTGCTACAACTCTGGATGAATACCGTCAATACATTGAAAAAGATGCAGCTCTGGAGCGTCGTTTCCAAAAAGTGTTGGTTGATGAGCCAACTACCGAAGACACCATCGCCATTCTTCGTGGTTTGAAAGAGCGCTATGAGGTGCATCATGGTGTTGAAATTACTGACCCTGCGATTGTTGCTGCGACCACCTTGTCTCAACGCTACATTACCGATCGTCAATTGCCCGATAAAGCCATTGACTTGATCGATGAGGCAGCCAGTCGTATCCGTATGGAAATTGATTCGAAACCTGAGGCTATGGATAAGCTAGAGCGTCGTTTGATCCAGTTGAAAATTCAGCGAGAGGCGCTGAAAAAAGAAGAAGACGAAAGCTCAAAAAAACGTCTGCAGGATTTGGAGCAGCAAATTGTCGAGATGGAAAAAGAGTTCGCAGAGTTAGATGAAATCTGGTCATCCGAAAAAGCTTCGGTACATGGAGCTCAGAATATTAAGGCTGACCTGGACAAAGCACGAGTTGAACTTGAAGCTGCTCAGCGTGCGGGTGACTTAACTCGTATGTCTGAATTGCAGTACGGCACCATTCCTGAATTAGAAGCTAAGCTGGCCAAGGTTTCCGAGCAGGATACCGTAGAAATGCAGTTGTTGCGTAATAAAGTTACCGATGTCGAAATTGCGGAAGTGGTTTCGAAATGGACAGGGATACCGGTATCCAAAATGCTGGAAGGTGAGCGTGAGAAGTTATTGCGCATGGAAGAGGTACTGCACAACAATGTTGTGGGTCAGGATGAGGCTGTGACCGCAGTATCCAATGCCATTCGTCGCTCACGTGCAGGCTTGTCTGATCCAAATCGCCCAAATGGCTCTTTCCTGTTCCTTGGACCAACCGGTGTCGGTAAAACAGAGTTATGCAAAACTTTGGCCAAGTTCCTGTTTGACAGTGAAGATAATATGGTTCGCATCGATATGTCAGAGTTTATGGAAAAACATGCTGTGGCCCGTTTAATTGGAGCGCCTCCTGGTTATGTTGGTTATGAGCAGGGTGGCTATCTGACCGAAGCGGTACGTCGTAAACCATATTCAGTGATTCTTTTTGATGAGGTTGAGAAGGCGCATCCGGATGTGTTCAATGTGTTGCTACAGGTTCTCGAAGATGGTCGCTTAACCGATAGTCAGGGTAGAACAGTAGACTTTAAAAATACCGTGATTGTCATGACATCGAATATGGGATCGGATTTGATTCAGGCGCATAGCGGACAGTCTGGTGATGGAGATAAGGATTATGATGAAATGAAGACCATGCTGATGGATGTGATTGGCAAGCATTTCCGCCCAGAGTTTATCAACCGTATCGATGAAATTGTGGTGTTCCATCCTTTGGCCAAAGAGCAAATCAAGTCGATTGCTGCAATTCAGATGGAGCGTTTATTGCAAAGACTGCGCGATCAGGGCTTTGTGGTAGAAGTGACAGATGCGTTGCTTGATCTGCTTTCAGAGTCCGGTTTCGACCCGGTGTTTGGGGCCAGACCTTTAAAGCGTGCCATTCAACATAAAGTTGAAGACCCATTGGCACAGGCCATATTGGCCGGTAAGGTTGATGTCAGCAAAACTTTGACTCTTGATGTTGAAGGAAATTTGTTGTCAATTAAGCAATAATTTACAGCCTGATTACTGAGGTAAAAGCATAGCTCCAGAGCATTTAACTCTGGAGCTTTTTTATGTGATGAGTCTAGCCCGGACGACCATCAATTCGCGGCTTGGTTAAAACTGGCCAGTAAAACACGACGAATAAGCCATAAGCCAGAATCCATAGACTTCCGCTAACCTGATAACTTTCCGCAAGATAAGTTGGAAAGATTAAGGCCGTAAATCCACGAATCAGCCCTGCCAATAATACGATAGCAAAGGCGACAGTCATCCATTTACTGGGTTGAAGTGGTCGGCCAGAATGTCCTAATGAAACGCGTGCAATCATACCCAGTACGACAGAGCCTAACGCACCTGCGGTCAGCAGGTGAGATGCATTAGAATAAGTCGTTGTGTGCTCCAGCAAAGCACTTGCAAAAACTAATAAGCCTATTGGTATAAACCAATAGCCAAGGTGCAAAATCCATAATAGCGGGACTTTAAGCGCCGGAATGGTTTTCCAGCGTAGAATCCGCACAATGTTGGCCACTGCCGCTAGAATCATTAGAGAAGCAACAATCATATTCATGCTTTCAGTTCTTGGTAATACTAACCAGGTGAAAGTCGCTAACCAGATAGAGCCTAAGCACACCCATTCGAGTGCCAGAATTGGCATAGGTTTGTCAGTATTGGTTGCTCTAGATGTGAAGAAGGGGATTACTCGGCCACCCATGACCGTGATCAGTGCTGTTATAGCCAAGACCGTAGTAATAAAAATTCTTTCTGATAGTAGCCAGTCATTAATGTATGCAGCGTAATAGCTTAGTCCGTTGAGTACTGTGAAAAGTAGCATTAATGGTACAAAAAACAAGTTTCGCCACTGCCTGACTTGAATGACTGGTCGAGCGAGAAATATTGCTACGAGCGGTAACCATGCTATGTCCAAAATCATCACCAGCCAGTTTTTTTCGCCCAGAATTGGCAGCAAGGCTCTTGGCAAAAACCACAAACAGGATGCTATGGCCAGTGGCCAGCCGCGAACACCTGGAATACCCGTCCAGTTTTGCATCGCCGTTAATACAAAGCCTGCTATTATCGCCAGAGTAAACCCAAACAGCATCTCATGGGCATGCCACCAGATTGAGTTTTGAATTCCCGGCAAATAATTACCTCCGGACAACAGTAGAAGCCATAAAACCATGGATACCGTTGCTACCAAGGCTCCTCCCAGGAAGAAAACCCGGAAACCCAAGCGAAATAATGGCCAGATTGCGTTTTCTTTTTGCGAGTCTAGTATTTGCATATTGAAGAATTCTCGTAGATGGATTGTTACTCTCATCTCTATTATAAATTAAAGAAGTAAAAAAAATACATCTTTATTTGTTTAAATTATCCTTTCAAGAATCAAGATCATGGATACAATGATAAAAAACATAAATCGAATGTATATGATCGTCCGTTATAGTCTCTGGCTGCTTTTTATTGCCCTTCAACTTTTCATCGGTGTACTTATCTACCTCCAGTCAGGTAATGAGTTGGTAGCCTTTGCCATGCTTGCAAAACATTTGCCTGGGGTAATGTCTTTGCTGACTGATGCAGCCCAGCGACTTCCATTGTTATACCAGCAGGGGTGGGTAGCTCACCACTTACCTGATATTCTCTGGTCAAGTGCCTGCGCCTCAGTTTTAGTAGGCTTATGGGCGAACCAGTTCTCACTTTCAAAATTATTGCCACTAGGAATGGCCTGTGCTATTTTTTACGAAACGCTTCAGTTTTTTGGGGTGACGAATGGGACGTATGATCATCTTGATTGGCTTTATTCGTTATTGGCTGGGGCAGTTTCTACATTATTAACCTACTTATTGTTGCGTGGTTCTTTGCAGTACAAAGAAGACAGTAAGTAATAAGGAAATTAAAAATATGAAAAATGTCAGTCTTGCTGGCTTAGCGCTTAGCTGCTTGCTGTTGAACGGATGTTTCATGGCTGAAACTCAGCGCACTTATTCCAGTACCCCGAAGGGGACCACTCCTCTTATTTTTTCCAATAACAAACCCGCAATTGATGAAACATATCTTGTAGTAAATCAAGCCTACTACCTTCTTCCTGATATTTGCCAACAAACCAGGCTACATGGAGATCAGGCCGACCAAAGGTTGTTGGGCGATCAGGCTGACCAGCGGATGTTAGGCGATCAGGCCGATTCAAGGTTGCATGGCGATCAGGCTGATCAGCGCATGTTGGGCGACCAGGCTGATTCAAGATTGCATGGTGACCAGGCAGATCAGCGGATGCTTGGTGATCAGGCTGACTCGAGGTTGCATGGAGACCAGGCAGACCAGCGGATGCTCGGTGATCAGGCTGACTCTAGATTGCATGGCGATCAGGCAGACCAGCGGATGCTCGGTGATCAGGCTGATTCAAGATTGCATGGCGATCAAGCTGACCAGCGGATGTTGGGCGATCAGGCTGACTCAAGGTTGCTGGGCGATCAGGCTGACTCTAGATTACATGGCTCACAAGTGAGTCAATTTAAATGTTCAAAAGTTGCTTCAATTAATGGAGTAGTTGTATCGGGATTCACTGGCTCAGAACAGGTAGTTATCAATAAAGGGTCACAATTTGGTAGTTATAGCTGGGCTAATAACGCTTTAATTTTAAAATTTTAATCCAGAGGAGTAAGTAATGAAAGTTTGGCAAAAGTCATTGATTAGCACAATTGTGCTATCGGTGTTTCTGTTATTGGCTATGGGTTCTGAACCCTACCATACTGATACAACCGACATGAGAATTGTACCAATCCAGCAGGGAACAGTTGCTGAGGGTATTCGTATTGTTGCAGAAGATGGCTCCTTTGAACTTAAAGGTGGCGAGCGCTTTACATCACCATTCCAAAATAATATTTGGACTGGCTACTGCCGTCGATTCTCAAATAATACACTATTAACTCAGGCGCAAGATGCGCTGAGCTGTGGTGCGAAAAAAGTGAGAATTTACATCGGAGATCGCCAGACACCATTATATGGTGTTCTAATGCTAAACTCCTCCGTGGGTTCAGCTTATGGAGCAGCTTCTCGTTCATACTTAATACGCCTTGAAGACGATAAGATTCGTCATGCACAGGCTGGTAATACTTCTGTTTCTTATGAGTTGGTTAAATATAAAAGAACTGGCTACTGGGATGACGGCAGAAGAACAAGTTCAGAAGCAACTCAATATACCTGGGTTCTCTGGTATTCTTCATATCCTTTCTAGCTACAGGAAAAGAAAAAGCCCTCAAAGTTGAGGGCTTTTTTGTATCTAACGAACTATGTATTATTTTTCATCACAATATTTTGTGACGTTTTCACGAGCCTGCTTCAATCGCTCTTCACGCTCTGTATCAGTCAGCATTCTGCGCTCGCCATTTTCTTCTATTTGAACGCGAGTTCTGCTTTCTAATACTTCCAGATTATTTTTCGCGATTGTACAGTTTTTGCGGGCAATTTCTTTATTCTGTGCTTCAATGCTTTTCTTTTGGGCTTCTTGCTTGGCAATAACATCATCTTGTGAGCTGGCCATAGTGTTTGCAGCTTCTGCACTCTGCTCGTTACCACGCTCTGAAACAGGTTTTGAGTCGCTTACTCTTTGGTTTATGGTTTCATAGCTAACACCGTGGGGCGGCTTAGTTTGAGTATACTTGATATTTCCTTTTTCATCTTTCCATTTGTAAATGGGTTGATTTGCGCTTGCCATAGCAGATAAACCTAACCCTAAAATGGCGGTCAAAATAATGTATTTGATTTTAGCCATAACTTTCCATTCTCATTTTGATGTTGGTTACAAAGGCTGAGTCTTGAAATCAATGACTCAGGCATCTTCTTCAATAAGCACTAATTTATTCGTTTTGGCAAAATCTAGCAACTGTTTGAATAGATTGGGGTGTTCTAATGATAACTGGTTAGAAATTATCACACACTTAACGCCATCAATAACTGCTGGCCTTAAAAGGGGAGAGTAAACCATTCTGCGGTTACGAAAGGTGCATAGATTACCGCACATTCGCTCGGCCCAGTCACTAGGTCTAAATGTTTCCCCAGTTTCTGTTCTTCCTTTAATAATAAAGCGCTTGCTGGTTTGCGTTTCGCTCATATCTGGCTTTTACTTGATAAGTTGCGCGTATATTGACAGAATCGTCGCCGCTGTCAATATACCCATATGTATGCAAAGGGTTTGAAGCTATAAAGTAACACTCTACAAAACACTTCTCCAGCTGTTCTTGTGTGTGTTAATGTAACGACATCAACGATTTAGATTCACTAGGTAACAATTTTAATGAAAGCCAACAAGCAAGTAGCACATAAACGCGGTATTTATCTTCTTCCTAATTTATTGACCACAGCGGGGCTGTTCGCTGGCTTTTATGCAGTAGTGGCTTCAATGCAAGGAGCTTTTGCCAGTGCTGCAGTCGCTATTTTCATCGCGATGATTATGGATGGTCTAGATGGCCGCATTGCGCGCATGACTAATACTCAAAGTGACTTTGGCGCTGAATATGACTCAATGGCCGATATGATCTCTTTCGGTATTGCTCCCGCACTTGTTATCTACAACTGGGCTTTATATGACACGGGTAAAATAGGTTGGCTTGCTGCATTTGTCTATGTAGTTGGTGCTGCATTAAGACTTGCCCGATTCAATACTCAGGTTGCTACAGCAGACAAGCGATATTTTCAGGGATTGGCGAGTCCATCAGCCGCTGCGATTATTGCCGGTTTAGTGTGGTTAGGATCTGACTATGAGTGGGATTCAAAGCCTTGGGGTATATATATAGCTATTATGACCATGGTGGTTGGTTTGCTAATGGTTAGCAACTTCCGCTATTCGAGCTTCAAAGAGGTTGACTGGAAAGGCAAGATTCCTTTTATTGGTGTGTTGTTAATCGTGCTCATATTCGTATTGGTCGCCTCTGAACCACCATTGGTACTATTTAGCGGTTTCGCCATATATGCTCTATCGGGTCCTGTTATGACCTTATGGCGTATAAAGGATATTAAAGAAGAAAGGCGGTTGCGCAAGTTAGAGGAAGCCGACCAATCCGAAATCAAGGAAGATTCCGAGGAAAATAACCCGAAATAACTATTCTTGAGCAGGGAGAGGCGCATAAACATGTGCCTCTGCTAATACTCAAATGTAAAACCTTATAAAATTCAGCTTAAATCATTAGTTCTACTTATCTAAACCACAAAAACCTGTTTAAAATTTATCCTTTTTGGCGTTATAATGATCAGCTCGCAAAAAACTTTTGAAAACCTTCAAAAAGAGCTTGCGAAGTGAGAAATGGTGCTTATAATGCGCACCACTTTCGAGGCAGAAGTCTTGGAAGGAAAGTCCAGGAAGGGCGGTTTCGGAAGCGTTAAAAAAAGTTTTTGAAAAGGTGTTGACAGGAAGTTATGGCGCTCTATAATGCGCGCCGGCTCTGAGGAAACTCGGAGGCATTTCAAGGAAGCGAAATGGTTGATAATTGTTTGTTTAACAGAAAGTTAAAAAAGATTATCAAAAGATGTTGACAGGAGGTTGGGGCGATATATAATGTGCGCCCACTTGAGCGGAGCAGGTTCTTCGCCAAGACGTTCTTTAACAGAGAAGATAAGACAATTTGTGTGGGCACTTATGTCGATGATGTAATCCATTTATCGATTGAGTGACCAACACCCTGAAAGACAATTCGTTCTATATAGAACAAAATGTAATTCAAGTTGGTGATTCATCGAGTCAAGATATTTAGAAGATTTCGGTCTTCGAAAAACTTTAAACTGAAGAGTTTGATCATGGCTCAGATTGAACGCTGGCGGTATGCTTAACACATGCAAGTCGAACGGTAACATGAAAAAGCTTGCTTTTTTGATGACGAGTGGCGGACGGGTGAGTAACACGTAGGAATCTACCGAGTAGCGGGGGATAGCCCGGAGAAATCCGGATTAATACCGCATGTGCACTTCGGTGTAAAGAGGGCCTCTTCTTGAAAGCTCTCACTATTCGATGAGCCTGCGTCAGATTAGCTTGTTGGTGGGGTAATGGCCTACCAAGGCAACGATCTGTAGCTGGTCTGAGAGGATGATCAGCCACACTGGGACTGAGACACGGCCCAGACTCCTACGGGAGGCAGCAGTGGGGAATATTGGACAATGGGCGCAAGCCTGATCCAGCAATACCGCGTGTGTGAAGAAGGCCTTCGGGTTGTAAAGCACTTTCAATAGGGAGGAAGGCCAAGTAGTTAATACCTGCTTGGATTGACGTTACCTATAGAAGAAGCACCGGCTAACTCCGTGCCAGCAGCCGCGGTAATACGGAGGGTGCAAGCGTTAATCGGAATTACTGGGCGTAAAGCGCGCGTAGGCGGATGATTAAGTCAGATGTGAAAGCCCCGGGCTCAACCTGGGAACTGCATTTGAGACTGGTCGTCTAGAGTACAGAAGAGGGGGGTGGAATTCCAGGTGTAGCGGTGAAATGCGTAGAGATCTGGAGGAACATCAGTGGCGAAGGCGACCCCCTGGGCTGATACTGACGCTGAGGTGCGAAAGCGTGGGTAGCGAACAGGATTAGATACCCTGGTAGTCCACGCCGTAAACGATGTCTATTAGCTGTTGGGTATATTAAGATACTTAGTGGCGCAGCAAACGCGATAAATAGACCGCCTGGGGAGTACGGCCGCAAGGTTAAAACTCAAATGAATTGACGGGGGCCCGCACAAGCGGTGGAGCATGTGGTTTAATTCGATGCAACGCGAAGAACCTTACCAGGTCTTGACATCCAGAGAACTTTCCAGAGATGGATTGGTGCCTTCGGGAACTCTGAGACAGGTGCTGCATGGCTGTCGTCAGCTCGTGTCGTGAGATGTTGGGTTAAGTCCCGTAACGAGCGCAACCCTTGTCCTTAGTTGCTAACATTAAGTTGAGAACTCTAAGGAGACTGCCGGTGACAAACCGGAGGAAGGTGGGGACGACGTCAAGTCATCATGGCCCTTACGACCTGGGCTACACACGTGCTACAATGGGCAGTACAGAGGGTTGCCAACCCGCGAGGGGGAGCTAATCTCTTAAAGCTGTTCGTAGTCCGGATTGTACTCTGCAACTCGAGTACATGAAGTCGGAATCGCTAGTAATCGCAGATCAGAATGCTGCGGTGAATACGTTCCCGGGCCTTGTACACACCGCCCGTCACACCATGGGAGTTGTTTGCACCAGAAGTAGCTAGCTTAACATTGGGCGGTTACCACGGTGTGGTCAATGACTGGGGTGAAGTCGTAACAAGGTAGCCGTAGGGGAACCTGCGGCTGGATCACCTCCTTACAGACTAAGATTACACGTCTCATAAGTGTTCACACAAATTGTCTTATTTCACTGGAACTTGATCGGTTGTGCAGGCCAGTAGCGTCTGTAACAAAACAGATATAGATAATAGGTCTGTAGCTCAGCTGGTTAGAGCGCACCCCTGATAAGGGTGAGGTCGGCAGTTCAAGTCTGCCCAGACCTACCAAATTAGGCTGAGAGGCCGAAATCACCGATATCAAATGGGGCTATAGCTCAGCTGGGAGAGCGCCTGCCTTGCACGCAGGAGGTCAGCGGTTCGATCCCGCTTAGCTCCACCATTTACGATCAAGTTTAAGTATCAAGATGAATAGGAAAACTTATTCATCTGGGTATTTATGACCAGAACGAGTTCTTTAACAATTTGGCAGAAGCGAGTAAAAATTTGTAAGCAAATTTGTATTCATCATGTTGGCGTTATGTGTCATAAGTCGGACGCATAACGATAAAAACAGTTGTTTGTGCTGTATGACTTCAAACTATTTGGGGTTATATAGTCAAGTGACTAAGAGCATGCGGTGGATGCCTAGGCGACAGAAGGCGATGAAGGACGTGGTAGTCTGCGATAAGCCTCGGGGAGTTGACAACAAACGTTATATCCGAGGATTTCCGAATGGGGAAACCCAGCCAGTATAAGCTGGTTATCTTGCACTGAATTCATAGGTGTAAGAGGCGAACGCGGGGAACTGAAACATCTAAGTACCCGTAGGAACAGAAATCAACCGAGATTCCGTTAGTAGCGGCGAGCGAACGCGGATTAGCCCTTAAGTTTCTAGTGAGTTAGTGGAACAGTCTGGAAAGTCTGGCGATACAGGGTGATAGCCCCGTACACGAAAGCGAATTGGAAGTGAAAACGAGTAGGTCGGGACACGTGTTATCTTGACTGAAGATGGGGGGACCATCCTCCAAGGCTAAATACTCTCTGTCGACCGATAGTGAACCAGTACCGTGAGGGAAAGGCGAAAAGAACCCCAGTGAGGGGAGTGAAATAGACCCTGAAACCGCATGCTTACAAGCAGTGGAAGCACGATTTAGTCGTGTGACTGCGTACCTTTTGTATAATGGGTCAGCGACTTACTCTTCAGTAGCAAGGTTAACCGAATAGGGGAGCCGTAGGGAAACCGAGTCTTAATAGGGCGCTTAGTTGCTGGAGGTAGACCCGAAACCCGGTGATCTATCCATGGTCAGGTTGAAGGTTGGGTAACACCAACTGGAGGACCGAACCCACTTATGTTGCAAAATGAGGGGATGAACTGTGGATCGGAGTGAAAGGCTAATCAAACCGGGAGATAGCTGGTTCTCCTCGAAATCTATTTAGGTAGAGCCTCACGTATTACCCTAGGGGGTAGAGCACTGTTTCGGCTAGGGGGTCATCCCGACTTACCAACCCGATGCAAACTCCGAATACCTAGGAGTACAGCGTGGGAGACACACGGCGGGTGCTAACGTCCGTCGTGGAAAGGGAAACAACCCAGACCGCCAGCTAAGGTCCCAAAGTTATCGCTAAGTGGGAAACGATGTGGGAAGGCTTAGACAGCTAGGAGGTTGGCTTAGAAGCAGCCACCCTTTAAAGAAAGCGTAATAGCTCACTAGTCGAGTCGGCCTGCGCGGAAGATGTAACGGGGCTAAGCGATACACCGAAGCTGCGGAATATACTTTTAGTATATTGGTAGAGGAGCGTTCTGTAAGCCGTTGAAGGTGACTTGAGAAGGTTGCTGGAGGTATCAGAAGTGCGAATGCTGACATGAGTAACGTTAATGCGGGTGAAAAACCCGCACGCCGGAAGACCAAGGGTTCCTGTTCGACGTTAATCGGAGCAGGGTGAGTCGGCCCCTAAGGCGAGGCAGAGATGCGTAGTCGATGGGAAACAGGTTAATATTCCTGTACCGGTGTATATTGTGATGGAGAGACGGAGAAGGCTAGGCCAGCGCGGCGACGGTTGTCCGCGTTTAAGGTGGTAGGCTGAGAACTTAGGCAAATCCGGGTTCTTAAGGCCGAGAGCTGACGACGAGGTCCTACGGGACTGAAGTGGTTGATGCCAGGCTTCCAGGAAAATCTTCTAAACTTCAGATATACACCGACCGTACCCCAAACCAACACTGGTGGTCAGGTAGAGAATACTAAGGCGCTTGAGAGAACTCGGGTGAAGGAACTAGGCAAAATGGCACCGTAACTTCGGGAGAAGGTGCGCCGGTTTTGGTGATAGGACTTGCTCCTTGAGCTGAGACTGGTCGAAGATACCAGGTGGCTGCGACTGTTTATCAAAAACACAGCACTCTGCAAACACGAAAGTGGACGTATAGGGTGTGACGCCTGCCCGGTGCCGGAAGGTTAATTGATGGGGTTATCTTCGGAGAAGCTCTTGATCGAAGCCCCGGTAAACGGCGGCCGTAACTATAACGGTCCTAAGGTAGCGAAATTCCTTGTCGGGTAAGTTCCGACCTGCACGAATGGCGTAACGACGGCCACACTGTCTCCACCCGAGACTCAGTGAAATTGAACTCGCTGTGAAGATGCAGTGTTCCCGCGGCTAGACGGAAAGACCCCGTGAACCTTTACTACAGCTTCACACTGGACTTAGAACCTGCTTGTGTAGGATAGCTGGGAGACTTTGAAGCATGCACGCCAGTGTGTGTGGAGTCGACCTTGAAATACCAGCCTGGTATGTTTTGAGTTCTAACTCAGGTCCGTTATCCGGATCGAGGACAGTGTGTGGTGGGTAGTTTGACTGGGGCGGTCTCCTCCCAAAGAGTAACGGAGGAGCACGAAGGTTGGCTAATCATGGTCGGAAATCATGAGGTTAGTGTAATGGCACAAGCCAGCTTAACTGCGAGACTGACACGTCGAGCAGGTACGAAAGTAGGTCATAGTGATCCGGTGGTTCTGAATGGAAGGGCCATCGCTCAACGGATAAAAGGTACTCCGGGGATAACAGGCTGATACTACCCAAGAGTTCATATCGACGGTAGTGTTTGGCACCTCGATGTCGGCTCATCTCATCCTGGGGCTGTAGCCGGTCCCAAGGGTATGGCTGTTCGCCATTTAAAGAGGTACGCGAGCTGGGTTCAGAACGTCGTGAGACAGTTCGGTCCCTATCTGCCGTGGGCGTTGGAGATTTGAGAGGAGCTGCTCCTAGTACGAGAGGACCGGAGTGGACGAACCTCTGGTGTTCCGGTTGTCACGCCAGTGGCATTGCCGGGTAGCTATGTTCGGACAGGATAACCGCTGAAAGCATCTAAGCGGGAAGCCCCCCTCAAGATGAGATCTCCCTGAGACTTTAAGTCTCCTGAAGAGCCGTTGTAGACTACGACGTTGATAGGTCAGGTGTGGAAGCGTTGTGAGACGTTAAGCTAACTGATACTAATTGCTCGAGAGGCTTGACTATATAACACCCAAGTGGTTTGTTATGTAGCAAATAACTGAAAAACACAACACTGGTGAATACTGCATACAGATTTTAACTTCTTCTGCCAAATTGAAAGACTTGTAGCAAGCATAAATACTCAACGTTTTATGCTTGGCGACAATAGAGAGTTGGAACCACCTGATCCCATCCCGAACTCAGAAGTGAAACGACTCATCGCCGATGGTAGTGTGGGGCTTCCCCATGTGAGAGTAGGTCATCGCCAAGCGCTTATAATGAAAAAGCCCTAGCAGAAATGCTGGGGCTTTTTTGTTATAGGGTTGAGATAATTATTTTACATACCTAGGACTCCCCTGTGACAAATTTGCCTGGAGCAAATTTGAACGCCCGAAGGGCGGCCTCGAAGAGGCGAGTATCACGGATGATACGAGTAGAGTAGGTCATCGCCATACCCTAAAGGGCACGAGAGCGCTTATACAAAGAAAAGGGCTCACCGCAAGGTGGGCCCTTTTTCTTTGCATCAATGGTTTTGAGGACCAATTTTTATTTGTTTAGGACATGGTAGCTGATGAGAACTACAGCATTACAGATAACGTCTCATGGAAAGCTTGCTCCCTGACCAGAAACTGCTCCTTGCTTTTCTTGTACTCCCACCATCCTTGGTGGTCGTAGGCGACCGACATCCTTGCTTTACAAGGCGGGAGGGAATAGCCAGGGGGCTAGACCCTACCTTTAGGTGTCATATCCTTTGGGGCAGACCCTCGCCATACCCTAAAGGGCACGAGAGCGCTTATACAAAAACCCCGTCCGAAAGGTCGGGGTTTTTTATTGCCTGCATATAATTAATTTTAATTTCCAATAATTTTTACCCTTGCTAGCCCAGATCTTTACTATCTAATACCAGTTGCCAAAAGATAAGCTTCTAAGCAATTATTGAAACGTGATGTATTTCACATTATGATTCTAGATATTAGAAGCGGGGGTGCATTGGTCATGTATAAATATATAAGTTTAATTGTATTATCTTTATTACTTTCAGGTTGTGGGGATTTATTTTTACGATCATTAGACGAATTTAACGCCGGTATGGGTGGCCAACGAACTTGTCAGTACGAAGCTGATTACCAAACCATATATGGCGAAGGATATACTTATGAGTTTGGAGGCTATTGTAATCAATGGCTGGGTACACTGAAAAATAACAGTGAATTCACCATAAAGTGCTCCCATACTTTAGATGGTAGACCTGTAAATAGTGTATTTGCTGGCCCTAGACAAACTGTCGATGAAAAGTTTATAGCTCAAATGAATAATGGTTATTTAAAAGCAACTTGTCGAGCATGGGAGCGGGCAGCGAAGCTACAAAATCGTTATAGTGAAACTCGCTACTCTGTCTATAGCAAGCTTTCTAGTGGTACCTGGAAAGTAAGCATTCAAAACAATGCCAACTTTACTCGAAAATGCAGGTTACTTGATAAAAATAACCGAGTTATTGTTGAAGAAGCGCTTAGTAGCGGCCAGTCAAGCAGTTGGTGGAAAGAGCCGAACGGGACCTTCTATACACAGTGTATAAGTTAAACAAAGGCCACATAGTGGCCTTTTTCATATCTACCAAAAAAACTCTAAGTAATGTGATGTAATTTTCTTCATGCTAAGGTAATTTATTGTCACTTATATCTAAGCTTACCCGTCTAAATGGTAACTTAATGAAGGATTACATTTGTGTCATTTGTAGCACTATGTCCAAAAAAAGTAATTAGAAAGGCTCTGGCAGGAGACAAGTTTGCCTTTGCTCAAATTTATAATACCTATAAGCAACCGGTTTATAGTTTAGCCTATCGAATGTTACAAGATGTAGATGCTTCTTCAGATATATTACAGCAGGTGTTTTTAAAAGTTATGACGAGGTTAGATGATATCAATGATCACACAAAGCTTGGCTCTTGGATTAAGAGAATAACCTACAATTGTGTCATTGATTATATCCGAGCTAACAGCCGTGAATCTCTTGGTATTAATGACGATTATTTTGCCGATGACTTTTTAGCTCCTCAACATATTTCATTTGATGATTATGATCTAGACGTTCTTTTGAGTACTTTAAACGCTAGAGAGAGAAGCGTGTTAATTCTTTTCTCTGTTGAGGAATATACTCATCAGGAAATTGCAAGTATGTTAAGTATCAGCGAAAGTAATTCAAAGCAAATATACAGTCGAGCATTAAAAAAGTTATCACAATTAGCAGAGTTGGAGCGCTATAGTGGTAATAAGGTAGGTTCATATGACTAAGAAAACAATTGAACAAAAGTTTTTAAGCAAGTGGCGAAGCTCACAAGAACGCACGGTTCCGCATGACAATGATGAGCAGGTTCAAAGCTCACTACAACAAGCATTTGAAGATTATCACGCAAGAAAGCGCCAACCAGAAAAGTCGTCTACCCTGCCATGGTTCTCTGCCATTGCTGCAAGTCTGTTGGTTGTTTTTATTTCGTGGAAGTTTTTGGGGGCAGGTGAGGTGTCTAATGCTAATAAACTTCTGCTTACAGCTATTGAGCAATCCAATAAGCTGGATGCTGACTTTGAAAAACTAAAGAACAAAGATTTTAATAAGTTTGTATACGTTCAAAAGTTCCAGCTTGAGGCTGAATTAGACTCAATTAATAATCGTTTGGCAGAAGCTTACCTTGAGCAGGATAATCTGCAACAGAAATTACAACTGTGGCATCAGAGAAATAGAACATTGTCTAAACTAACAGCCCTTATGACTAATGCAGATAACTACCATGTCACTCATATATAGGAGCCAAATCATGTTAATTAAATATACAGTGTTAATTTTCTGTTTGTGTCTCCCAATACAGGCATTCGCCAATAATGTTTCTGAACTTAAAAGCGCGGAAGCTCAGATACTGGCAGAAAATTTAAAACGGGAAATTAATCAAACTCTCGCAGAAATTCGTCGTCTTGAACAACTTGAAGAGGCCGAGGGATTTACAGTCTCATTATCTCAGCCAAGCTTTTCTTTTATCAACTTAGGTGCTGTACTCGATCCTGTATCTAAGGTAGTGCTTTCTGTGAGTCCTCACTCGAATGCGGAAGCCTTAGGCCTAAAAGTCGGTGATAAGATATCAGTATTACAAATCGATGAAGAAAGAATTACTGATTTTTCTGAAGGAATACAATTAAAAGCAGGAAATAAAATCTTGGCTGAAGTAATCCGAACCGGTAATGACCAATCAATATCACTTCATACTACGGCTAAGAGTAAAATTATTCCTGCCTGGACTCTTGAGGTATCATCTACAAAAGTTAATTCTGCAAGTGTTCAGATGACAGGCTGTGGCTATGTTTCTGTATTCTTCACTCCGCCTGGAACTCAATATCAATACCCTGCAAAGGTATTTGAAGTGGATGGAGAAACTGGGTTTCATTTACGTGAAACGATTAAGCTTCCTGCTGGCCAACATACTCTAAAAGTACATGAATACATTCCTGAGCATATGTTGCCTCGTCGTAAGGCTGGTATAGAGAAAGCAAAAACTCTTGAGGTGATGATTGAACCTGATAAAACCTATCACATAGCTGCCCAGTTTGAGCCTGAAAAAAGACTAAATTTAGTCGATGAAGCTTACTGGGAGCCTGTGGTTTGGAAAGTATCTGAGTCTAAGTGCCGGCCTTAGAGACACTCGAATCTAGATATAAGAAAAGCCTACTTAAGTTAAGTAGGCTTTTGCGGTTTCAAGGATTTTGTTTTTACTGAATAAAAATTGTCGCTTTTTACCGCCAACCTGATCCCAAAGTACAGCACTGCGTATTGCAGCTAATAGTAAAGCACGAATTTTTGCCTGATTGGCAGCCTGCTCAAGATATCGCCCATTTCCTGTGACCTGGATTTTTGCTGAATAAGTTGAAATGGTGTCTTTATAAATATTCGCCAACTGCTCAATCAGGTCGTGATTAATACCTTCATGATATTCATGAAGTCTGTTTGCTTGCTTGACTCTGGAAGCCATCACTTCCTTCATCTTAGAATCTGATAGGAATCGCTTTGCTAAATTGAGTACGCCCACCAGGTACCTGCCGAAGTCTGCATCAGCTCTACTACCGGATAATTGCTCTATGAGGACTTTAAATCCAGTGTGTAGATATTTATGATTTTTATAAATATCTTCGGCTTTATCTGCATCTGTTTTCAATACGCTTTCAAGCATGATTTCAACGTCTGTTGGATCAGCTTCACCAGTTCTTGCGATTGTTCGTACACATTCTAGTGCCTGGCAAATGCCTGCCAGAGCTAGAACAATATTGGGATAGTTTGATTGATTCATATTATCGTTTGATTTCTTTAATTATTCCGCCACCAAGGCAAACTTCATCTTGGTAAAAAACGACTGATTGTCCAGGAGTAACAGCTCTTTGTTTGTCGTCAAATTCTACCAGCCACTCTGACTCATTCAAGCGTTTCACGGTACAGGCTACGTCATCTTGGCGATAACGTGTTTTGGCTGTACATCTAAACTTGTCTGATGGCGCTTCTCCAGCAACCCAGTCCAATTTGTTAGCAACTAGACTATGGCTCATCAATAAAGGATGCTCATGCCCTTGGCCAACGATTAGAACGTTTCTTTCAAGATCTTTATCCAGAGTGAACCATGGCTCTTCTGAAGCATCCTGTCTTCCACCGATGCCAAGTCCTTTGCGTTGTCCTAGAGTGTGATACATCAGTCCATTATGTCGACCTACCACTTCACCTTCAGGAGTTTCTATATCACCCGGTTGTGCGGGAAGGTACTGTTGCAGAAAATCCGTAAACTTACGCTCACCAATAAAGCAGATGCCAGTGCTATCTTTTTTCTTTGCGGTCACTAACCCTTGTTCTTCTGCAATTTTTCTGACTTCGGGCTTTTCGATCTCGCCAACTGGGAACAATGTTTTTTCGATTTTGCCGTGGCTTACCGCATACAAAAAGTATGATTGATCCTTGTTACTGTCTAAGCCCCTTAGTAAGGTTGCTTTGCCATTGGCTTCACCGCGACGAACATAGTGCCCAGTTGCTATATAATCAGCACCAAGTAACTGAGCATAATCCAGGAAGGCTTTAAACTTTATTTCCTTGTTACACATAATGTCTGGATTTGGTGTTCGCCCAGCTTTGTATTCTTCAAGAAAGTATTCGAACACTCTATCCCAATATTCTGCAGCAAAGTTGACGGTTCTTAATTTTATTCCCAGTTTGTCGCATACAGCTTGTGCATCGGCCAGATCTTCAGCTGCGGAGCAGTATTCATCGGTATCGTCTTCCTCCCAGTTTTTCATAAACAGACCTTCAACCTGATAACCCTGTTGTTTTAACAGGTAAGCTGATACAGAGGAATCTACGCCGCCGGACATGCCAACGATTACGTGTGTGTTTTCTGGTGCTTTTTCAGTCATTCTATACTTACTTATTTACAATCTGCTTTAAAAAGTTAATACCGTCTCTTTGTAGAGAAAGCTCATCCTGACTGCATAGGATTGAATCAAGTGCGAATCTCTGGCCTTTAATGTAATCCTTGAGGCATTGCACGATAAGCCCGGTCCTATGCTGAGGAACTTTTGCTAATATTTCGTCAATCGTCATCCAGTGTGCAGCGATAATATCGTCATCTTCAGGTGCCAATGTGAAGGGCTGTTCAAATGTGCCAGTAAAACAGAAGCGCTGGTAATACTGACTGTTAGAAGCTGGATTAAGTGTATAGGTTCCAACTAGTTCTGTCGGGGTGAACAGTAGACCGGTTTCTTCTTTAACTTCTCTGATAACTGCCTCGATCAGACTTTCTTCTGATTCCAGATGGCCAGCAGGTTGATTAAAGACGATCTCTCCTCGGGAGGTTCGTTCTTCAACCATCAGAAAGCGGTTGTTATGCTCGATTACAGCAGCAACTGTGACATGTACAGGTAGCATGCAAGCCTATTAAGATACAGGATTGAAATGAGCGGCTATTTTAGCTTATTTACGTCGCTCGCTAAACCTTTTTGATGGTCGATGCTTTGTTCTTACGGCCTGTTTTGGACTTTCGACGTCGATAATCGAATATTGGCCAACGGTGAGATCATCCAGTCTCCATGGGCCTATCTGGGCTCTGATAAGTCTTAGGGTTGGGAAACCTATTGCCGCAGTCATTCGGCGGACCTGTCGGTTTTTACCTTCGCTAATAATAATTTCCAGCCAGCTTGTTGGAATATTTTTACGTTCTCTAATTGGAGGATCTCTTGGCCAAACGTCAGGAGAGGATATAAGTCTGACTTTTGCCGGTTTGGTTTTATAGTTTTGAATGTTAACGCCACGTCTTAGAGGCTCAAGCGCATCATCATCAGGGGCGCCTTCAACTTGCACCCAATAGGTTTTTTCCATTTTATGTTTGGGGCTGGCAATCTGGTTCTGTAGTTGACCATCATCAGTTAATAGGAGTAATCCTTCTGAATCTTTATCAAGCCTTCCTGCTGGGTAGACATCAGGTATATCTATGTAGTCAGCCAAAGTGCTGTCCCCAGGTTCACCCGTAAATTGACAGAGAGTGTTGAATGGCTTGTTGAAAAGAACCAGTTTACTCATATACGATTTGTTTAAATTTTGCCCAGTTGGTTGGATAAATATCCGTGCTGCCATTCGATTGTAACCATTCTATTGACCAATATCAGTAACTGAATGTTAAGTTTGCTCACACTACATGCAGGCAATGAAATTTTCGCGTATAATTTGCGCCACCAATCGTCAGGGTGCTTGATTGAAGGCGCCCGGGACTTCAATTCATCACGTGCTTGCTACTTTTAGCCGCACACTAATTAGGATGCATCATGACAAGTTCAAAGATTATTTACACTAAAACTGATGAGGCCCCAGCTCTAGCAACTTACTCTTTGCTACCGATTGTTGAGGCTTTTGCTAAAGCTGCTGGTATCGAAGTTGAAACCAGCGATATTTCCTTGGCCGGTCGAGTCATAGCCAGTTTCCCTGAATATCTTAAAGAAGAACAACGCATTCCTGATGCTTTAGCTGAATTGGGCGAGCTTGTTAAGAAGCCTGAAGCTAACATCATCAAGCTTCCTAATATCAGTGCTTCAATCCCTCAGCTGAAAGCGACTATTAAAGAATTGCAAGAAAAGGGCTATGCACTACCAGAGTATCCTGATAGCCCATCAACTGACGAAGAAAAAGAGATTCGTAATCGTTATGACAAAATCAAGGGTAGTGCAGTAAACCCTGTTTTGCGTGAAGGTAACTCGGATCGTCGAGCGCCAAATGCGGTTAAAAATTATGCAAAAAAGAATCCTCATTCAATGGGCGAGTGGAGCAAAGACTCTAAGTCGCATGTTGCTAGCATGCAGTCAGGTGACTTTTTCTCAAATGAGAAATCTGTAACCGTAGACTCTGACAATGACGTGAAAATTGAGTTTTTCGGTAATGATGGTTCAGTAGAAGTTCTTAAAGAATCAACACCGCTATTAGCTGGTGAAGTTGTTGACGCAACAGTGATGAACAAAAATGCTCTGGTTAAGTTTTTAGCTGAGCAGGTCGAAGAAGCCAAGCAGCAGGATGTGCTTTTCTCATTGCACATGAAAGCGACCATGATGAAAGTCTCTGATCCTATCATCTTCGGTCATGGCGTTAAGGTTTTCTTCAAAGATGTGTTTGAAAAGCACGCCGATGCATTAGCACAGGTTGGCGCTAATCCAAATAATGGTTTTGGTAATGTATTATCCGCCATTGAAACTTTGCCAGCTGAAAAGCGCGACGAAATTATGGCTGATATCGAGGCGGTTTATGCTAAGAATCCTGAGTTAGCCATGGTTAACTCTGACAAAGGTATCACCAACTTACACGTTCCAAGTGATGTCATCATTGATGCATCCATGCCAGCTATGATTCGCAACTCTGGTCAAATGTGGGGACCGGATGGTCAACCAAAAGATACAAAGGCAGTCATCCCTGATAGTAGTTATTCAGGTGTTTACAGCGCAACCATTGACTTCTGTAAAGAGCATGGAGCATTCGATCCACGTACTATGGGTACTGTACCTAACGTTGGTCTGATGGCGCAAAAAGCTGAAGAATATGGTTCACATGATAAGACTTTCGAAATGACAGGTAATGGTCATGTGCGTGTTACTGATAAAGATGGCAATGTTCTATTTGAGCATGCGGTTGAAGAGGGTGATATCTGGCGTATGTGCCAAGTTAAGGATGCCCCGATCCGTGATTGGGTGAAGTTAGCCGTTAACCGTTCGCGTTTAAGTGGCATGCCAGCAGTATTCTGGTTGGATAAAAACCGTGCTCATGACGCTCAACTGATCAAGAAAGTTGAAACTTATCTTAAAGATCATGACACCAGTGGTCTTGAAATTCATATCATGTCTCCTGTTGAAGCAACTAAGTTTACGCTTCAGCGCATGAAGGATGGTAAAGATACGATTTCGGTTACAGGTAACGTATTGCGTGATTACCTGACTGACTTATTCCCAATTCTTGAGTTGGGTACCAGTGCCAAAATGTTGTCGATTGTTCCGCTAATGAATGGCGGTGGTTTATTTGAAACTGGTGCTGGTGGTTCTGCGCCAAAGCACGTACAGCAGTTTATGGAAGAAAATCACTTGCGTTGGGATTCATTGGGCGAGTTCCTGGCCTTGGCTGTTTCTTTTGAGCACATGGCTCAGACAACCAATAACAAGAAAGCTCAGGTACTTGCGGATACACTGGATCGCGCTACTGGTAAATTCCTAGATAATGGTAAATCGCCTTCGCGTAAAGTGAAAGAGCTTGATAACCGTGGCAGTCATTTTTATCTGGCAATGTACTGGGCACAGGAGCTTGCCAGCCAAACTGATGATGCCGAGTTGAAAGAGCTTTTTGCAAAAGTATCTGAAGCATTGACCAGCAACGAAGATAAGATCGTTACTGAGCTCAATGAAGTTCAAGGCCAACCAATGGATATCGGCGGCTACTACAAGCCTGATGATAATCTTGGCTTTAAGGCGATGCGTCCAAGCGCTACCTTAAACAGTGCTTTGGAATTAATCTAATTGATTATTTCGCTGTAAAAACGAAAGGCGCCATCTGGCGCCTTTTTTGTTTGAGATTTAGAATCTGTTCTAGCTAACTTTTAATATATCCTGCCAGCGGGAAGTGTAGTGCGGTGAGCAGGAGTTCGCTCGCATGGCCCAGTTTTTGGCAAAGCCGAGACTTCCAAATTTAACAGTATCCTGTCCATAGCGCCGATTGATTTTATCGAGACTTTGCATGAGTTCTGGTCTTTGTGGTACTGCCTCGAAAATGTCGGGCTGATAACCACGACTATCGACGATACCATTAAGCATAACTCCAGCCTTTTTATAAGACTCGCCTGGTTTCACAATGCGTCTTAAGCCTTGTTCTACGGCCTGTAGGAAAATACTGGTATCGTCAGTTGGTTCAGGAAGCTGTAGCGTGATGCTTGGTCGGTTGTAGTAAACTAGTTCTTTGCGTTGGCCATAAAGGAATACGGTAATGGATGATGCCAGTGATGACTGGTTACGCAACTTTTCACAGCAACGACTGGTGTGGTGAGCAACGGCTTCTTTCAAATCCGAGTAAGTGCTGAGCGGTTTACCAAAAGAACGCGAGTTAAGGATGGATTTTTTAGGCGCTGGCAGTTCAGAAAACGTTAAGCAGGGCTGACCGCGAAGCTCTAAAATGGTGCGCTCCATATTTACTGAAAACAGTCGTTGTAAAGTTTTGTAGTCGGCATTATGCAAGTCCCAGGCAGTATGAATACCTTGCATGATTAGTTTTTTTGACAGCTGTCGACCAATGCCCCAGATTTTGGGTACCGCTATTTGCTTGAGCGCCCACTCTCGAATTTTAGGAATCGATAAATCTACGACACCATGTGTTGTGGCTTTATGTTTCTTTGCAAAATGGTTGGCGACCTTTGCCAGTGTTTTTGTAGGGCCCAATCCAATACAGACTGGCAATGAAAGGGTCCGCCACAGTTCCGAGCGTATCGTTTGCGCCCGCTGCGTTAAGTCATCATCAAACCCTTCAAAGCGCATGAATGACTCATCAACGGAATAGGAAGCAACCTGATCGCAATGCTGTTCCAGCACCCAGTTAAAGCGTTTGGAGATATCACCATACAGGCCATAGTTGGAGGAAAAACAGATGACTTTATGTTTCTGAATAATTGAGCGTGCTTCGAAATAAGGTGTGGCCATCTGTATGCCGAGCGCCTTAGCTTCATCAGACAAAGCAATGATACAGCCATCATTATTACTCAGAACGATAACCGGTTTGCCATATAAATCAGGGCGGAACATACGTTCGCATGAAACATAAAAGCTGTTAACGTCACACAACGCGTAGGTTGCCTGATGCTTGCTCATCAGCGTAAGCTCCGAGCCAATCCGGTAACGACACCCCAGATCACAAGCTCGCTTTCGCCAGTAATGGGGATGTCCTTATAAGCAGGGTTTTCAGCCTGCAGTCTCAAAGCACCGCTGGTACGCAGTCGTTTCACGGTGAATTCATTATCCAGCATGGCCACGACTACATCTTTGTCTTTCGCTGTTAAAGAGCGGTCAACTACCAGAATGTCATTTTGAAATATGCCCGCACCAATCATTGAATCGCCTTCGACCTTAGCGAAAAAAGTAGTAGCTGGGTTTTGAATAAGCAGTTGGTCCAGGCTGAGAGTATCTTCCATGTGCTCATCAACAACGCCGGGAAATCCAGCAGATATTTTTCCCGAATACAAAGGAATGTCGGAATATTGGCCGCTCGGCTTAAGGATGGAAACTTTACTCATGGTTACTCACAGATTTGATCATGGTCATGCTTGGAAATCGTTCTTTTAACCTGATTAGATTAGCATATCCATACACGTAGCGTCAGCCGTTAATCGTCGTCTAAAAGTTATACAAAAGATTGCCTTAGTTATCATAGGCTTGATCCAGATCAAGCCATAAAAGTTGCCCTCAATTATATTGAACGCACTTAAAAAAATCGGGCAGAAGCAAGGTTGACGATATGTTTAAAAGTAAGGCGATTGAGTTATACAACGATGGGCATCACAAATGTTATGCCTTCAATAACCTGGTCACTGGCGAAGCGGTACAGGCTAACCAGTTTTTGATTATCGACGGTGACAAAACTGCCTTACTTGATCCTGGCGGCGATCTGACATATGCCAAGTTAAAACTTGAGATTGAAAAGCTGTCGCCAAGTCATCAATTAAACTACATTATCGCGTCACATCAAGACCCAGACATTATTGCTTCGATAGGCCGCTGGATGATGCAAACTCCGGCTAAGGTTATCTGCTCTAAGCTATGGGAGCGCTTCCTGCCGCATTTTGCGTCATCGTTCTATAACCAGGTCAATGAAACCGAATTATCAAAACGAATCATTGGACTAGAGGATGAGGGCGGTGCAATACGACTAGGTGATAACCTTTTGTATGCTGTACCGGCTCACTTTCTGCACTCTGTTGGTAATTTTCAGGTCTATGACCCGGTCAGCAAGATCCTTTTCTCAGGTGATATGGGCGCATCTATTGTTGATGATGATGACTTTAGTGGGGTAAAGGACTTCGCAGAACATACCAAGTATATGAAAGGCTTCCATCAGCGCTATATGGTTGCCAATAAAGCCTGTCGTCTGTGGGCAAATATGATTGCAGATTTGGATGTTGAAATGATTGTGCCGCAGCATGGCTCGCCATTTAAAGGAGAGCTGAGTGTTAGACAGTTTCTTGACTGGATTTCGAAATTGGAGTGTGGGTTGGACTTATTTACTCAAAGGGATTACAGCGTTCGTATGGACAAAAGGGAAGTGGCTTAAATATTATTAAATTTTTGAGAGTGATTGGCGCCTGCGGGCGCCTTTTTTGTTGCCAGAAAAATCTATTTATCTACAATGAATAAATCTTTACTCAACATAATAACTCTATGATTGATTTACGAAGCGATACGGTGACAGTTCCGTCAGAAGAGATGCGTCGCGCCATGTCGACCGCTGCGGTGGGTGATGATGTCTTTCATGATGACCCCACAGTGAACCGACTTGAGGCGATGATGGCAGACATGACAGGCAAAGAAGCTGCCTTGTTTGTACCGTCTGGAACCATGTCTAATCTAGTGGCTTTACTCGCACATTGTCAACGTGGCGAAGAGTATATAGTAGGTCAGGGCTATCATACTTATCTGTATGAAGCTGGTGGGGCGCCTGTGTTAGGCAGTGTAGTGCCGCAGCCCATCGCAGTAGAACGAGATGGCACTCTGGACTTTGCCAAGATTGAAGCTGTTATTAAGAAAGACGATTATCATTTTGCTCGCAGCAAATTACTTTGCCTGGAAAATACCCATAATGGCAAAGTGATAAGTCTTGAATACATGAAGTCTGCCTTTGATTTTGCAAAGTCGAAAGACTTGTCGGTGCATCTCGATGGGGCGCGAGCTTTTAATGCGATCACTGAGCTTGGTTGTGAACTTCATGAATTAACACAATATGCGGATTCTGTTTCGATATGTCTGTCAAAAGGGCTGGGTGCGCCAGTTGGTTCAGTGTTATGTGGAAGCAAAGAATTAATTAAATGGGCACGTCGCTGGCGTAAGATGGTTGGCGGTGGCATGCGTCAGGCAGGTATTTTGGCAGCCGCTGGAATCTATGCATTACAGAATAACGTTAAGCGCTTAGCGGAAGACCATCGACATGCCAAGCAGTTAGCGCAACGATTGCAGGGTATCGAAGAGCTTTCAATTAATCAGGATTTGGTACAAACCAATATGCTGTTTGTTAAAACGCGAATGGATACTGCTGAATCGCTGGCAAAGTTCCTGAAAGATAAAGGTATTACCATTATTCCAGCTGAAACCATGCGCTGGGTGATGCATTTAAATATTAGTGATGCGGATATCGATTACATCGAAGAGCAGGTTAAAGCTTTTTTCGCCTGATAAGTCAGCGAATTACAAGAAAGCCTGGCTAGATTTTTGTCAGGCTTTTTCTCTTGTACTGGCTGCGCCAAACGTGATGAACCGTAGCTGTAAAATCGTTCGCTCTTTAAGCTTCTCACGCTCAATAGGATTTAGATCCAAAGCTTCTGCGCCCGCATTAAATACCAAAGTAACTAGGCCTTCAGCTAGAGTAAATGCATATTCTTGTGAGTAATCTGACTCTGCCATTAAATACTCGGTGAGTTCATCTTTGAAGTGGCTTATCTCGCGAGCTACCGCCTCACGAAATTTAACCGATGTTCCACTGCGCTCACGTAGCAATAGGCGAAAAATATTAGGGTTTCGCTCAACGAACTCCATAAAGGTTTCCACTGAGGTGTTAATCACGCTACCATTTTTCTCGATACGCTGACGGGCTTTACGCATCAATTCACGCAATGTCAGACCTGACTCATCAACTAGTGTCAGACCAAGCTCTTCCATGTCATTGAAATGTCGATAAAAAGAGGTAGGCGCAATGCCTGCTTCACGGGCTACTTCGCGCAAGCTCATACTGGCAAAACTGTGTTCAGCAGACAGGTGCATCAGTGCCGCGTCAATGATCGCCTGACGGGTCTTTTCTTTCTGTAAAGCACGCGCTCCAGCCATGCTGTTCTCCTCAGTAATTTTTGTCAGTATAGAAAGCAATGGCTTAAGTGTACAGGTGTACGCTGGATTGCAATTGTCTTATTCAGTGTTATACTAGCCAAAGTTTTAGCGTACAACTGTACGCTGTTTTTTAGTTAGAGGCAATTCATGACAGACTCGACCCAATCGCAAGCCAAACCAATCTGGGCAAACATAATCTTTTTCGGATTAAGCTTTTTAGCCGCAATAACCCTGGTTCCTTGGTATGGCATCCAATATGGCTTTCATTTCTCAAGCTGGGCTTGGGGAGTAGGGCTGTGGCTATTCTCCAGTACAGCAATATCTATGGGCTATCATCGCCTGTGGTCGCACCGTGCCTATGAGGCGCATCCCGTTTTAAGAGTAATTCTTGCCATTGGAGGCTGTCTGGCTCTGCAAAACAGTGCATTGCACTGGTCTTCAGATCACCGTATTCATCACAAGCACGTCGATCACGATGAGAAAGATCCTTATTCAGCCAGCTTAGGTTTCTGGCACTCGCATATTGGTTGGCTATTAATGCGTCGAGATAACGGCCGCTACAATGAGCAATATGACCGCTGCAAAGATCTTCAGCGTGACCCAATTGTGATGTTCCAGCACAAGTTTTACTGGCCACTAAGTATTGGTCTTAATATTCTGGTTCCTGCGGTACTGGGGCTTGCTTATGGCATGTTCTGGGAAATGATGCTGGTAGCAGGCGTTTTACGTCTTGTTTGGTCGCACCATTTGACCTTTTTCATTAATTCACTGGCTCATATGTGGGGTTCTCGTCCATATACTGAAGAAAACTCAGCCCGTGATAACCTGGTATTGGCCGTATTGACCGGTGGTGAAGGCTACCATAATTACCACCACAAGTTTCAGTATGATTATCGAAACGGTATTCGCTGGTGGCATTTTGATCCATCAAAATGGTGGATAAAGTCATTAAGCTGGATTGGTATTACGTCGAACCTGAAGAAGGTGCCAGTCGAGAAAATTGAAAAAGCTAAAGCAGAAACATTATTGTTGAAAGCTAAAGACCGAGTTGCTCATTTACCTAACGCAGAAGAAGTCATACAGATGCTTCATGATGAGTATGAAAAGCTGGTTCAGCACCTTGCAGAAGTGTATGAAGCACAGAAGCAATGGCTGGAAGCTAAGAAAAACAAGCTGATTGAAAGCTATGAGCAAGAACATTCAAGACTAATGGAAAATTATCATCAGCTACGTAAGCGCTTTGAAGAGCAAAAGGCATCCTGGATGACACTAGCAAAGCAGTATGCTTAATTCACTAAAATTGAGCTCAACAAAAAAGGCCGCAAATGCGGCCTTTTTCTATTCTGATGCTTAACTCAAATTATTGGTCAAGATATTTCTCTGCATCTAAAGCAGCCATACAGCCTGTTCCTGCTGATGTAATCGCCTGACGATAAACATGGTCAGAAACATCCCCGGCAGCAAAAACACCTTCTACTGAAGTAGCCGTTGCGTTACCAGCCAAACCACTTTTAACAATGATATAACCATCTTTCATTTCAAGCTGTCCGTCAAAAATATCTGTGTTTGGCTTGTGGCCAATAGCAATGAAGACGCCTTGTAATTCCAGCTCTTCAATAGAGTCATCTTCAGTGCTCTTGATACGGATGCCAGTAACGCCCATGTCGTCACCAACCACCTCTTCAAGAGTGCGGTTCCAGTGCAGAACAACATTACCGTTTTTGGCTTTTTCAAACAGTTTGTCCTGTAGAATCTTTTCGGAGCGCAGCTCTTCGCGACGGTGAATTAAGTGCACTTCGCTGGCAATGTTTGAAAGATATAAAGCTTCTTCGACTGCGGTGTTACCGCCACCAACTACTGCAACTTTTTGCTGGCGGTAGAAGAAACCGTCACAAGTCGCACAGGCAGAAACACCTTTACCCATGAAGGCTTCTTCAGAAGGAAGGCCTAGGTATTTAGCTGAAGCGCCAGTACAGATTATCAATGCGTCACAAGTATAAGTACCGCTATCGCCAGTAAGCGTGAATGGGCGATTTTTCAGATCAACAGTGTGGATATGGTCGAAAATTATTTCGGTTCCAAAGCGTTCGGCATGTTTTTGCATGCGAATCATTAAATCTGGGCCTTGAACACCTTCATGATCACCCGGCCAATTATCAACATCAGTGGTGGTAGTTAACTGACCACCTTGTTGCAATCCAGTAATAATGGCAGGGTTCAAATTGGCACGTGCAGCATAAACAGCAGCGCTGTAGCCTGCAGGGCCAGAACCCAAAATCAAGCACTTAATATGGCGAGTTTCGCTCATTAGGTTTCTCCGCTAAATTCTTGTCTATTAATGATTTTTAAGGGCAAATTGTAGGGATTTAAAGGGTAAAAATAAACCTTTATTCGATAATCTTAATCTATTGCTCCAATAGAGCAGCAGCTTAGTTATAAGGCTGTTGAGCCTCCTCTGATGCAAATATGCATTGATAAAGTTTCAAATTGGCATTACCCTGAATTATAGGCTTATGCATTGGAGATTCTTATGACACAAGAGTATCTGACTGAAGAAAAAGAAATTGATAGCGCTATTAAGCAAATCGCCAGCGATGTCAGTCTATATGGCTTAGATGCTGAAAGAGTTAAGCAGATTTGGTTTTCTGCGCTTCTTCAGCAAATCGCTGACAACGAACTCAAAGATCAACAGGCTCATTAACAGCCTGACTGGTTTTCTTTGATATAACTCGCTGATAACTGAATCAGCTCCTTCAAAACCGCCTCATCAACATCGGCCAGTTTGTTAATATAGAGACAGGACTTGCCAGTTTTATATTTTCCTAGCTTGCCCATCAGTTCCTCGTAGCGCTTAAATCCAGCCATGATATATAGGCTGATATTCTGTTTGCGAGGAGCAAAGCCAGTCAGGAACCAATCGCCCTCACGGCCACTGGCATATTTATAATGATACTCGCCGAAGCCAATCATACTATCGCCCCACATTTTGGGGGCTGCCTTGGTGGCTTGTTGCATCATCTCTAAGATAGCCTGGCAATCCTGGCGTTTTTGTGCCGGTTCAACCTGCTGCAGGAAGGTTGCTACATCCTTTTTTGTTGGTTGAGTTTTATTGTCAGCTTTGGCCATAGCATTGTCCTTAATGATTACGAAGAGTAGGGACTAGGTTCATGAAACTATTACATATTTTGACTTATGACAGAAGCGTTACTTTTGCATGAAATACTAAAATAACACTTTACTTATTCGGTGGTTATAGTATTCTTTTCATCGCTGGTTAAAATAACAGCTATCGAATGGATACATTTTCGATGATACACCGAGTAAATCAGTGGGCCTTAGCTTCATAGATTCACTTCAAGTCGTACCTCGCTATTTGTTACCTAAGTTAGTGTCAATTTTATCTCAGTAAGACCGCCGTTTTGGCAACAACTTTATTTTTTAAGCAAATTAGCTTTGGAGTTTTATTATGTCTAAGATCACTGGTACCGTTAAGTGGTTCAACGAATCTAAAGGTTTTGGTTTCATCGAGCAAGAGCAAGGCGAAGATGTATTTGTACACTTCCGTGCTATTCAAGGTGACGGTTTCAAAACTTTAGCAGAAGGCCAACGTGTTGAGTTCGATATCGAGCAAGGCCCTAAAGGCGCTCAAGCTGCTAACGTAACTAAAGTATAATTTATAGAATTGTACATTCAGATCTAAAAAGACCGCGTCAATGGCGCGGTTTTTTTATGCACAGATTTTATCAATATAGAAAATGATCAAGGTTGTTGTTTATGAAAATTGTTTATCACGCAGAAAACGGGATGGATGCCAATATTGTTAAAGGAGTGATTGAGTCTGCTGGTATTTTCGCCCAGGTTCGTGGCGAAGGTCTTCAGGGAGCAGTTGGAGAGGCCGCAGCTATGAATAATGTAAAGGTCTGGGTGAATGATGAGGATTATGCAGCTGCCCGTGAAATTATTAATGACTGGCAATCAGCTGAATTTGTTAGTGATGAGGCGGACTTATTTGCTGATGATGAGGATGTTTATCATGAGCCTGCTCAATCAGAAAGTCATTTAGTCAGGGATGTCTGCATTGCAGTTGTCATTGTCTTATTATTTGTTGCAGCCACCATCAAGTTTTAACACCATAATTGACCGTCTAGTTTTATCTCATCTGTATCAAAAGGTACATATTTGACCCACCACTGATTTTACTCATGAAGTTAGTTGCTTTCAGTTGATGATTCCCTTTGTCCACCTTACTCTTATCGGTTACCAGTTCTATATAATCAAATTAAGGAAGGGGAACGATGTCTACCATTTGGGGGGCTGTTAGAAAGTTATTAGGGGTAAGCTGTTTATTCTATGTCAGTCTATTTTCTGCAGCTGCTCTGGCTGAGCAGGAAGAAGCTAGCGAAGATGAATTAATTACCAAAGAAGAGTTTGTTTATAGTTATGATGAGATGTTGAATTTCGACATTGCAGAATATCTAGAGACACAGGCTCCGCATCTAGCGGATTATGCCGAAATTATATCCCACTATGCAGGGTACTCATCGATTAGTCCGAAGGTGCTTATCGCAATTATGGAGCAACAGACAGGAATAATTACTAGCCCTGTAAGCGCAACAACGATTACGCGCCCCTTTGGTGACCTATCGACAAAAATTGGCTTTGAAGAGCAAGTTAAAGATATCAGTACTCGACTTGCCAAAGAGTTTTATAGCGGATATTCCTATAGCGACACCGGCAGCAATGAAGTCATGACTACTGATGAGGATGTTTATCGTGCAATTGAGGCCATCATTCCTGAGCAGGCTGAAGAGGCTTTTGAAATAAATCGAGAGCGCGGTACCAAAGGCTCAAGTAAAAAAGTGAGTCGAACTCATAGAACTTTATTTGAGAAATCGGAAAAAGAGGAAAGCACTACGCAGACGCAATCGTTGACTATTGCTGACATCAATAATTATTTTCAGCTTCCTTTTCGAGTAGGGGAGTCATGGAGAAACGGGGGAAGTCATACCAATCATGGAAGTGGTACTTATCCTCAGTCATCATTAGACTTTAATGCTGGTGGATACTGGGGCGATAATTTAAGTCATATCTGGGTTTCTGCTTCAGCACCTGGGGTTATAAAAAACCATTCGTCGTGCTTTTCTGAAATCATCCATGATGATGGTTGGTCGACGACTTATTATCACATCGAAAATATTCAATATCCGACAGGTAGCAACCTGCAAAGAAATTCTCGAATTGCCAATTATGCAAATGATACGACTCAGGCGTTATGCAATGGAGGTCAGTCATCAGGTCCACACCTTCATTTCTCACTTAAAAAAGATGGTCAGTTTTATCATTTAAATGGCATCAAGCTTTCAGGTTATGAAGTGCGCACCGGACGAAGCAGTTATGACTCCAACTGCGGCTACTTCTGGTTGTCCAGAAATGGCTATAAGTACTGTGCGTGGTCTAATATTTATAACTACGGAGTTACGGACTCAGGAACTCCAGAGCAAGGAGAAGTTTATAGTGATTACTTGAGTCACCGTGCTTATCATATCCAGCCAGATGGTAGTTGGTTCTATTATAATGGAGGGACCATTTCAGCCGAATTAACTGGCCCGGATAACGCCGATTTTGATGTTCGGTTAGAGCGTTGGAATGGTTATGGCTGGCAGCGGGTTGCTGTTTCAGAAAGTCCAAGCTCGAGCGAAAACATAAGCTATAGTGCCAATTCAGGTTATTATCGGATGGTGGTTTACTCCTATTCAGGTTCCGGTCGTTACCGACTAACTATCATCAAATAAAAAAAGCCACTCAATAGAGTGGCTTTCTTATCTATGTCTATCAACCTTTGCAGTTATAGTGTATCAGTACTGATACCTAAAGCTGTTGTTGGCTCTACATAATCAAAGCCCAGGTTTTCAGCAACAGAACGCTCTGTTACTTTACCGCGATAAACGTTAAGACCGTTTAGCAAATGTGGGTCATCAGCTAACGCCTTTTTGTAGCCTTTATTGGCGATGTTAATAATGAAAGGCAAGGTTGCGTTGTTCAAGGCAAAGGTTGAAGTGCGAGGTACAGCGCCAGGCATGTTTGCAACACAGTAATGGACAACATCATGCAGAATATAAGTTGGATCTGCATGTGTAGTTGCTTTTGAAGTTTCAAAACACCCACCCTGATCAATTGCCACATCAACCAATACGGCACCAGGCTGCATACGCTTAACCATATCTTCGGTGACCAGTTTTGGCGCTGCAGCACCAGGAATCAGTACGCCGCCGATAACAAGATCAGCTGATATGACATGCTTTTCAAGGGAATCATGGCTTGAGTAAACGGTTTCAACCTGAGAGCCGAATTCAGCATCAATACGACGCAGAGCGTTTACATTGCGGTCAAGCACGATCACACGAGCACCCATACCAACCGCCATTTTAATTGCGTTAGTACCAACCACGCCGCCACCGATAACTACAACTTTGGCTGGTTGAACGCCAGGTACGCCACCTAACAACATGCCGCGACCGCCATTAGATTTCTCCAGGCATTCTGCGCCAGCCTGAATCGACATACGGCCAGCAACTTCAGACATAGGCGCCAACAATGGTAGGCCGCCAGCAGCCCCGGTTACGGTCTCATAAGCAATACAGACGGCGCCTGATTTAACCAAGTCTTCGGTCTGAGGCATATCTGGAGCAAGGTGAAGATAGGTAAATAGGATTTGACCTTCGCGTAAACGCTTGCGCTCTTCGGCTAAAGGTTCTTTTACCTTCACAATCATGTCTGCTTTAGCAAACACATCTTCGGCAGATGGCGCAATCGTCGCACCCACAGCCTGATAATCTTCGTCGGTAAAACCGATGCCGATACCAGCATTGGTTTCTACGATAACTTCGTGCCCATGTGCAATTACTTCACGAACACTTGCCGGTACCATTCCCACGCGATATTCGTGGTTTTTAATTTCTTTAGGGACCCCAATCAACATATTTCTAGCTCCAATAAATCAAGGTTTGCCTCGGAAGAGGGATGCACTATTATAATGATGAAGAAGAAGAATTATTTGCTGTTATTGGGGCTTTTGTAGTATAAATCACTAATAAATTTTGATTTTGGCAAGGAAAGTGCTTTGAAAGTTCAGAGTGACAGCAAGCAAATACTGGATCGAATTGACCTCAGGATACTCAATGAATTGCAACAAAATGGTCGCATTTCAAATGTAGAGCTATCGAAGAAAGTGGGCCTTAGTGCAACCCCCTGTCTTGAGCGCGTCAAGAGACTGGAAGCCAATGGCTTTATCGAAGGCTATTCTGCGCGACTAAACCCCATGAAACTGGCGGCGTCATTGCTGGTGTTTGTTGAGATTCGGCTTTCCAGGACTTCTCCGGATGTTTTCGAGGAATTCAAACAGGCGGTAACCAAGCTTCCTACGATCTTAGAGTGCCACCTGGTGTCAGGCGACTTCGATTATCTGTTGAAAGCTCGAGTAGCCGACATGAAAGCCTATCGTAAATTGCTAGGTGAAACGCTGCTTATGCTGCCAGGTGTTAGCGCTTCTCGCTCCTACATGGTGATGGAAGAGGTTAAAGAAACTAATTTATTACCGATAAATCTTGATAGACGATAAGTTTGTTCACAGTTCAGAATTCGCCACAATTAACTGCTTGAGATAGCTGAAACTTGCTTTAGAATAACTGCAAACTATGAAAGGAAAGTGTTTTGAGTAAAACAAAAACTAAACAATCTGCTACTCGAAAGTCTCCCCAGTCGCTGGAGTCTAAAGCGATCCTACGCAGACGTCTGAGCGAAGGCGGCATGATCCTGTTAGTTACCTTGGCTTTGTTCTTTTTGCTGGCCTTATTGACTTATAATCCTAATGACCCGGGTTCATTTACCAATGGTAGCGGTGGTCCTATCCAAAATGCCGCTGGAAAAGGTGGTGCCTGGTTCGCTGACTTCTTTCTTCATTTATTTGGCTATTTAGCTTTCCTGATCCCTATTATTTTTGCTTACTCAGGTTATTTGCTTTACGTAGAGCGCAACATTGAACATGAGCATCCAAAAGCTTTTTGGGCAGTAAAAGGCCTGGGTTTGCTAATGGCTGTAGTCGGTGGCGCAGGACTTTGCAGCCTTCACTTTTTTGATCCTGCTATCCAGCCCAGTTACAGCTCAGGCGGGATTCTGGGCGAGTTCATTATCAGCCTGATTATTGACGGTTTAGGCCTGTATGGAACAACCTTGATTCTTTTAGCATTGTTTCTTTCAGGATTAACCTTGTTCACCGGTATTTCCTGGCTTAGAACCATGGACAAAGTAGGTGTCTGGGTTATTAAGTCATGGGGCAAATTGCTGGAATGGTATGAAAACTTCAAAGATCGCAAGTTAGAGCAGAAGTCTGTAAAAGAGTCTGTGGTGAAACGTCAGGAGGCGTTGAAGCAGGAGAAGGTAAAAAGAGAAACGCGCAGTCCAGTGAAGATAGAGCCTAAGGTTATGCAGCCTTCGACTCCACCGAAGGCAGTGCAAAAGGCAAAGCAAAAGCCCTTGTTTGATGATATTCCAACTGGGCCGATGCCAGTCATGGAATTGCTCGATGAACCAGAGCCACCAAAAAATCATTTTTCCGAGGAAGCTCTAGAGGCAATGTCACGCCTTGTGGAGTTAAAGCTAAAAGATTTTGGAGTCGAAGCGCAGGTCATGGAGGTACACCCTGGGCCAGTGATTACACGTTTTGAGATTGAGTTGGCTCCTGGAGTCAAAGTTAGCAAAATTTCAAACTTGGCCAAAGACTTGGCGCGCTCACTTTCGACTATTTCCGTTCGAGTTGTTGAGGTGATACCGGGAAAAACCTATGTCGGCATTGAGATTCCGAATGAGTCTCGTGAGGTTGTAAGGCTGCGCGAAGTATTGGCCTGTGATGAATTTGAAAAATCGAAATCACCTTTAAGTATGGCACTGGGTAAGGATATTGCGGGCAATCCAATCGTAGTCAATATGGCAAAAATGCCCCACTTGCTGGTAGCCGGTACTACAGGTTCCGGTAAGTCCGTCGGTGTTAATGCGATGATTATCAGCATGCTTTATAAAGCCACGCCGGAAGATCTCCGCTTAATCATGATCGACCCAAAGATGCTTGAGCTAAGCGTATATGAAGGCATTCCACACCTGTTGTGTGAAGTGGTGACTGACATGAAAGACGCTGCCAATGCGTTGCGATGGTCTGTAGGTGAAATGGAACGCCGTTATCGGTTGATGTCTGCGATGGGTGTACGAAACTTGGCAGGATTTAACAAGAAAGTGCAGGATGCGATAAAAGCGGGCGAGCCAATTAAAGATCCATTGTGGCAGCCCACGGACGGATTGGAGGAAGAACCGCCAACACTGGAAAAGCTACCTTCAATTGTTATTGTCATTGATGAACTTGCCGATATGATGATGATTGTCGGAAAGAAAGTGGAAGAGTTGATTGCACGAATTGCTCAGAAAGCACGTGCCGCGGGTATTCACTTGATTCTGGCTACTCAGCGTCCTTCGGTTGATGTTATTACCGGTTTGATTAAAGCGAATATCCCATCTCGCATTGCCTTCCAGGTGTCATCAAAAATTGATTCTAGAACCATTCTGGATCAGATGGGAGCCGAACAGCTATTAGGTATGGGTGACATGTTGTATCTTCCTGGTGGTTCGAATATTCCTACGCGTATCCATGGTGCCTTTGTTGATGATGATGAAGTGCACCGCGTTGTAGAAGATTGGAAAAAACGTGGTGAACCAGAGTATCTTGATGAAGTGATAAGTGGTACCAGTGAAGTACCGGTGCCGGGTATACCGGGTATGGATGGAGCAGACGGTGATAGCGAGCAAGATGAGCTATTTGATCAGGCTGTCGCCATTGTTACCGAAACTCGAAGAGCATCTATTTCAGGCATCCAGCGTCGCTTAAAAATTGGATATAACCGAGCAGCCCGTATGGTCGAGGCTATGGAAGCGGCAGGTATTGTGTCTGAGATGGGTTCGAATGGGGCGAGGGAGGTATTAGCACCGCCGCCGCCTAAAGACTGATACAGCTAGTTTGTTTGCCAATACTTTGTTGTACTTAATCATTCAGTATCGTCATTTACAAAATCGTAAACTCCTCACTGAATGATTAAGTACGCCGTGTCTTGGCGGCACCACTGACGCTGGATAAATGTCCAAGTGTTGATCATACTTGGATTAACGCTCAAAGGGGCGGGTGAGTATAGCTTTGTTTTTTTTAATCATTTTGTGTCGTCATTTAAGAAGCGTAAACTCCTCACTAAATGATTAAGTACGCCGTGTCTTGGCGGTACCACTGACGCTGGATAGGTGACCAAGTGTTGATAATAGTTGGATAGAGAACACTGTTGACGCTCAAAAGGGCATGAAGCAACAGACTAGTTATTAAGGCCTAATTCAGTATTGGGCAGTTATAACGTGATTACATTTGACCGAATTATGGTAACGAAATGATTAAAAGTATAAAGAAGCAATTTAGCCAGTTAACTGCAGCTGTCGCTTTAATCGGGTTGAGTATTGCTGCTCAAGCAGATGCGCCTCAGGAACTGGAAAAGAAATTAACTGCAATTGATAGTTTTAAAGCTGATTTCAGCCAGGTTATTACGGATGAGTTCGGCACTCTAATCGATAAATCATCTGGCCACTTTGAGCTGAAGCGCCCACAGTTATTCCGCTGGGTCGTTGAAGAACCTTTTGAGCAGCAAATCGTTGCTGATGGCATTAATCTTTGGCAGTTTGATATGGATATTGAGCAAATCAATGTTTCAAGTCTTGATCAAACGCTGGCTAATTCGCCAGCAGCTTTATTGAGTCAGGCACAATTAGATGTTGCAGAAAATTATGAAGTGGCTGCAGTTAAAGGTGAGGGTGATGGCGTATTAATCTATCACCTGACGCCACGCGATCCTGATGCCTTGTACGAGGTTTTGATTTTAGAATTCCATAGCTCCGATCTGGTTGCCTTGCAAGTTAAAGACAATCTTGGCCAAGCAACACTGGTAGACTTTACCAATGTTATCATGAACCCGGAATTTGAAGATGACCACTTCGAGTTTGTTATTCCAGAAGGCATAGATGTCATTGATAGCCGAAACTCAATTGAAGGCGCCGCACTAGAGAAAAGTGACATTCTAGAGAAAGGTGACTTCTAATATCTCATGAGTGGGCAATCTAATTTATTTTCAGACTCTGCGCTCAATGCTCCGTTGGCAGACCGCCTACGTCCGACGTCTTTGGAAAATTACGTTGGGCAGGAGCATCTGCTAGCTCCCGGCAAACCACTTCGTCAGGCAATAGATACTCAGCGTCCGTTTTCATTAATTTTCTGGGGGCCTCCCGGAACCGGTAAAACGACACTCGCCCGTTTAATTGCACAAAGCTCAAATGCCCATTTTATTACTATTTCTGCGGTTTTGGCCGGTGTTAAAGATATTCGCGCCGCAGTGGATGAGGCTCGGCAATATCAGGCACAAGGCAAACCAACTATTTTATTCGTCGATGAGGTCCATCGTTTTAATAAAGCTCAACAGGATGCTTTTTTACCTTATGTTGAAGATGGCACTTTAACCTTCATTGGTGCTACAACCGAAAACCCTTCATTTGAACTGAATAACGCACTGCTTTCCAGAGCGCGTGTGTTTGTCTTAAAAGATCTTTCTGAAAGTGCGCTGGATAAATTAATTAGCAGGGCACTGGACGATGAAGAGCTTGGTCTGGGTAAGTATCATCTTTCCATCGCAGAAGAAAGTCGTAAACATTTAATCGATGCGGCTGATGGTGACGGGCGTCGCTTACTAAATTTCCTCGAACTTGCCAGCGAACTTGCGTTAGCAAAAAACGAGGATACTCCTGTCATTGATGATGAAGTACTTGAGGAAACACTAACACAAACCCTGCGAAGATTTGATAAGGGTGGTGAGCATTTTTACGATCAAATTTCAGCCTTGCACAAATCGGTTCGTGGTAGTAATCCTGATGGGGCACTATATTGGTTTTGTCGCATGATTGATGGTGGTTGCGACCCTTTATATGTAGCACGTCGAGTGGTGCGCATGGCCAGTGAGGACATTGGTAATGCTGATCCAAGGGGGCTGACACTTGCTCTCAATGCATGGGATGTGCAAGAACGGTTGGGTAGCCCAGAAGGGGAACTGGCTATCGCCCAAGCTATTATATATCTCGCCTGCGCGCCAAAAAGTAATGCCGTCTACATGGCTTATAACAATGCACTGCGCGATGTTAAGAATGAACCGACTTATGAAGTTCCCATGCATATCAGAAATGCCCCTACCAAATTAATGAAAGAACTGGATTATGGTACTGGTTACCGCTATGACCATGATGAGCCGGATGCATTTTCAGCAGGACAGACTTACTTTCCCGATGAAAAAGGGGAAACCCAGTACTATCACCCGGTGGATAGAGGGCTTGAAAAGAAGATTGCTGAAAAACTCACCTGGCTTAAGGCTAAAAGCGAACAATTTAATAAGGGCTAATTATGAATATTGCAGTTATTGCCAGCATTGGTCTGGGGGGAGCGCTAGGTGCTATTGCGAGATTCAAATGTAGAGATCTAGCTGAGTGGGCGTTTGGTGAACATTACCTGTGGGGTACTTTGATTGCTAATGTTATCGGCTGCTTTATTGCAGGCTTCCTATTAACTTTTTGGCAGGCAGCTCAAGTTTCTAATAGCGTACGCTTTGGCGTGGTTATTGGCTTTCTAGGGGCTTTGACTACCTTCTCGACCTTTTCTGTTGAAACCTTCCAGCTAATGCAGCAACAGTTATGGCTTAAAGCTGGGCTTAATATCAGCGCCAATTTGATACTTTGCATGCTTTTCGTGTTTTTTGGCGCATGGCTTGGTGGTAGAATGGCCGCCTGAAATTTAACCACAAACCATAACGGACTCTAAAAAGACAATGCTTGACCCTAAACTATTACGTACTGACATTGACGCAGTTGCTAAAAACTTGGCAAAGCGCGGCTTTGAGCTTGATGTAGAGCTTTATAACAAGCTGGAAGAAGAGCGCAAGGCTATTCAGGTTGAAACACAGGAATTACAAAATCAACGTAATTCCAGTTCCAAGTCTATAGGGCAGGCCAAAGCGCGTGGTGAAGATATTCAGCCTTTATTGGATCAAGTTGCCGATTTAGGTAGCAAGCTAGATGCTGCCAAAGAGCGACTCAACCAAGTTATGGCGCAACTTGATGATATTCACTATGGTATTCCAAACCTGCTGGACGATTCAGTCCCAGAGGGAAAAGACGAAAGCGAGAATGTCGAGATCCGCCGTTGGGGTGAACCACGTCAATTTGATTTTGAGCCAAAAGATCACGTTGAAGTTGGCGAAGCTCTCAATGGTCTGGACTTTGCAAGCGCCGCAAAAATCTCTGCCAGCCGTTTTATCGTAAAAAAAGGTCTGGTTGCCAAGCTACATAGAGCCTTGATTCAGTTCATGCTGGATTTACATGGTAAAGAACACGGTTACGAAGAAGTCTATGTTCCTTATATGGTTAATGCTGAAAGCTTAACCGGAACTGGTCAGTTACCGAAGTTTGAAGAAGACCTTTTCAAAGCTCAAGGTAAGAATCAGGATGACCGCCCTCTATACCTGATCCCAACTGCAGAAGTACCAGTCACTAACTTGGTTCGTGACGAGATTGTTGAAGCTGATCAGCTTCCACTACAATTTGTTGCACATACCCCGTGCTTCCGTAGCGAAGCAGGCTCTTACGGGCGGGATGTACGAGGTCTTATTCGCTTGCACCAGTTCGAGAAAGTTGAGTTGGTGCATATTACCAAGCCTGAAGATTCAATGGATGCGTTAGAGCGACTGATTGGCCATGCCGAGAAAGTCCTGCAGCTGCTGGAGCTTCCGTATCGAGTAGTAACACTTTGTTCTGGTGATATTGGTTTTGGCGCAACCAAAACCTACGATATCGAAGTATGGCTACCAAGCCAGAATACTTATCGCGAGATTTCTTCTTGTAGTAACACTGCAGATTTCCAGGCGCGTCGCATGCAGGCTCGCTGGCGTAATCCAGAAACTGGTAAGCCCGAGCTGTTACACACTCTAAACGGTTCAGGCTTGGCAGTAGGGCGAACACTGGTAGCCATTTTAGAAAACTACCAGAATGAAGATGGAACTATTAGTATTCCAGAAGTTTTGAAGACTTATCTTCGATAGGTAAAGCCTCAACACTAAAAGCCCAGCTAAGCTGGGCTTTTTTACATTTCCCCGGATTTTATCCAACAAATCTCAAGATCAGATTCAATTAAAACCCATATAAAACAAGTTATTGCGGTCTTATTCCTAAAAAATCTAATGGCCATCATCAAAATATCTAATTCTGTCTTCACATTTGCATAGTAATTGAATAAACTTAGCGAGTTTGTGTGTTTTCTGACCTTGGTCACCACGCAAATTTTTTGGGAAGTTTAATACTATTAATAAAGAGAGGGTTCTGATGACAATAAGAAGTAATCTAATTGCTAAAGCTGTGAAAATGGCTCTATTAGCAACTGCTTCTGCCTCTTTGGCTTTGACTGCCACAGTAAATGCTGCGGAAGAGCAGGAAGAGGAAGCAGAGGAAGAAAAAGTAGAAAAGGTAACTATCGTAGGTTCTCGTATCAAGAGAACAGACGTTGAGGGTGCTCAGCCTGTTACCGTGATCACTACTGAGGATATGGCAAAGCAAGGTCATGTGACAGTATTTGATGCATTAACAAACTTAACTCAAAACAGTAGTTTTCAGTTTGAAGGCCCTGAGTTTTCTAGCGGCTTCACACCAGATGTTCAGACACTGAATTTGCGTGGCTTTGGTGTTGGTAACACTTTAATGCTTTTGAATGGTCGCAGAATTTCTTCATATCCTGCGGCGTATCAATCTGACACTTCAGTTTTTAACTTTGGTGCAATTCCTGCAGCGGCCGTTAAAGAAATTCGTGTCTTGAGTACGGGTGCTTCTGCAATTTATGGTTCAGATGCGGTAGCTGGTGTTGTCGATATTATTTTGAAAGATAGTGTAGACGAAACAACAATTAACTTAATAGTGGGCACTCCAACAGAGTCTGACTCAAATCCACTAGATACACAGTTTAAGTTGGTTACTGGCAAATCTTTTGATAATGGTAATGTTACTTTAGCTTATCAATATACCGATAGAGAGCTTATTAAAGCGGGTGAGTTTGACGATTATGACTCAGATTTAGATTATCCATATGGTGATGGGGTATTAACTCGATATGTTCTAGATTTGAATCGATGGGCTCCATTCAGGGGAGAGCTTGGCTACCAAGACCCTGGTGCTGGAACATGTGAAGCTATGGGGAACGGAACTGTTCGTTCATTCCGACCAAATTCAGGGTACTTCTGTGGCTCTGATGATGCAGCAGAGACAACATTCAGAAATCAGAAGGAGTCTCACTCTATCTTCTTGCATGGCGACTATCAGCTGAGTGATGATGTTCAGCTATTTGCAGATATTCTTTATTATCAAAGTGAATCAGCCAATAATAGTCGTTACCTTTTTGTATCAGAAGAGATTTTAGATACAACAAATATTGTCGATACTGGCGTAATTGGTAATTATTACGACTGGTTTGTTGCACAACGTTTATTCACTGAAGAAGAGTTAGGCAGAAATCTCGATACTACTTTTGAAGATGACTCATTGAATGTTAGCGTAGGAGCAACTGGCTTCTGGGGAGAACACGAATGGGAAGTGTCTCTAAATCGCTCGGACTATGAATATACGTCTAAGAACCCTTGGTGGAAAGCAGAAGATGTGATCAGCTTATTCCTTGGTGACTACTACGGTACCAGTTTTTATGGTACAGACTGGTGGTCAGGAACAGGTCCATTAGGTTTAAGAGATAACTTGTTCACACCATTGGACGACACTACTAGAGCTCTAGTTAATGATGCAATTGGTAACCATACCTATGGTAACGAAACATCATCAACAAGTGCTCAGTTTAATATTAGTGGTGACTGGTTCGACAACTGGCAAGGAACAGTACAGTATGCTGCTGTGTTAGAGTACGAAAAGCAGGATTTTAAATTTGTTCCTGATGAGCGTATTAGCCAGGATCCGCCACTACCTAATTTACCTGGTTCTGGATGGTGGAAATTAACTGGTTACCAAGGTGAAGGTGATCGCTCTCGCGTTGCTGTAGGTGGCGAGTTATTGATTCCAATGCACGACACTTTAAATATCAATTTAGCTGCCCGTGTGGATAAGTATGATAGTGATTCATCTTCTATCGGCACTCGTACTACTCCTTCGATCAGTTTTGAGTGGAGACCTATTGAAGACTTGTTAATTCGTGGTGGTTATTCAGAAAGTTTCCGTGCTCCAGACTTAAATCAGGTTTATACAACCACTGGCTTCTTTACAGGAACTACCGACTTAGTTCAGTGTTTGCAAGAGTATGAGTTTATTAATGGAAGTTCTGCTGGGTTTGATCCAAGCTCATGTACATCAAGTTCATCTTTTGTTCGCCGTGTAGGCTCACAAGAATTAGGTGGTGAACCCCTTAAAGATGAAACAGGTTACTCAGCATGGTTTGGCTTCTCTGCCGAGCTTGCAGAAAACCTTACATTAATGGCTACTCTAAATCGTGTAAATTTAGAAGATCGTGTTCAGACGGAAAGTGCTTCTCAATTACTTCGTCAAGAGTATGAGTGTTACACGAATAGTGGTGAAGTCAGTCAGTCACGTTGTGACTACATCGATGCTCGTATTGACCGTGAAACAGATCCAAATACTGGTATTTCTTATGTGTCACGTTTCAATGTTTCTCCTCTGAATGTGTCTGAGCAGGAAATTGACTCTCTAGATGCTAATCTTCGTTGGGGACACCCGTTTGATGCAGGCTATCTAGCTTTTGATGTTGATTACAGTCATATGCTATCAAACAAGTATCGTGCTAGTGATACTAGTGAAGAAATCGATTTGCGTGATGACGAAATCTCAGGCGGCTGGGATCCTCGCTCTCGTGTAACTACGACTTTAAGTTGGAGTGGTGATGATTATCGATTAGCGCTTACAGCATTCCGTCGTGGCGGTGTTACAGCATGGCGTCCAAGTCAGAGAGATCCTGATAGTGATTACCGTATGCGTCCATACATTACGTATAACTTTACGGCTAACTATAACTGGACAGAAGACTTCTCAACAGGTTTAAGAGTAAGAAACTTGTTTAATGCAAAGCCACCTAAAGATGAAACTTTCTTATTCTATGACTATCCATGGTATAACCATTTTGTTTATGCCGGTGCTGGTATAGGACGAGAACTTTATCTAGAAGCAACTTACACATTCTAATTAAGAATAGTGTTACAAAAACGCCTCAGAAATGAGGCGTTTTTTTTCCAAAAAATATTATAATGCAAATCTGCTCTACCCCCGTAGCTCATCTGGATAGAGCGTCCCCCTCCTAAGGGGAAGGTAACAGGTTCGAATCCTGTCGGGGGTGCCATTTCATTCTTGATTCTCATGAGCTCACGTATCACAATGGGGTTGAATATTTATAATGATTGTGGGGGCTTATGAAATCTCTAAACTATATTTTTTTATTATCAATTCCTTATTTGCTGATATCTTGTGCATCTGCACCCAGCGTTGAGGGTGGGTCAGATGTTGCTCAGAAACCTCATGCTAACGAATATTTAATGTCTACCGGAGATATTGTTCGATTTAAGGATTCTTCAATTGAGTTTTTGAAAATTGTTAATGATTCAAGATGTCCTAAAGGTGTTCAGTGCGTAACTGAAGGTGCAGCAACTTTAAGCTTTATTTATTTGACTCCATCAACTGCAGAATCATTCACTTTAGATACTGCCGAAAATTCTGTTCATTCATTTGAAAATATTAAGTTTGGACTAATGTCTTTTGACCCGTTGCCATCAGAAGGCAACATATTAAGCCCTGATGAGTTCACCGCTAGGTTGGTTGTTGCTGAGGAAGGTTCATTAGAAGATATTACCATTATTGATGTCAGAACCGATGGTGAGTACAACAATAGTCATTATTCTGGTGCAGTGCATATACCCGTGGATGAAATCGGTAGTCGAATTGGAGAGCTTAAACTTTCAAAAGACGAAACTTTCATTGTTTATTGCCGTAGTGGTAATCGTGCTGGAAAAGCTAAAGCAGAACTCGAAGCAATGGGTTATACCAATGTCATTAATGGTGTGAATGAAGAAAGTCTGTACAAACTTATGGATTAATAATGAGTGGAAAAGTATTAGGAATAGGTGGAATTTTTTTCAAATGCAATGATAGAGATGCTTTAGGCAAGTGGTACGAAAAGGCCTTGGGATTTAATATTGACCCCAGCTATGGTGGCACCAGTTTCCCTAAAAAAGACTTGCCAGAGGGAGCCTATACAGTTTGGGGAGCTTTCAAGGAAGATACGGATTACTTTGCACCCTCAGCTAAAGATTTTATGCTGAATTTGATGGTCGATGATGTTGAGGCTTGTATAAAGCAGGTTATAGCTAATGGTGGCCAGCAAATAGGGGAGGTTTGCGAAGAAGACGGCTTTGGTAAGTTTGCCTGGTTTGTTGACCCAGAAGGAAACAAAATTGAGTTATGGCAGATGCCTTAACAATTGAGGTTCCAAGCCATTAAAAAGCCCAGCTATTTGCTGGGCTTTTTTTATACGCGTCGTTAGAACTGAGTGATTCGTCCGTAGTATTCAGGACGACGATCTCTAAACAGTCCCCAGCTAGCACGCTGTTTTGCGACCTTGTCTAGGTCAAATTGCTGACAGATGACACCTTCACTGGTTTTATCCATTTCCTGTACCTTTGCACCGAAGGGATCGGTGATAAATGACGAGCCATAGAAAGTGATGCCACAGGTTTCGCCTTGTTCGGTACCTATTCTGTTAGATGCCACAACAGGCACCATATTTGCACCACTGTGGCCTTGCATAACACGTTGCCAGTGCTCACGCGAATCCCAGTTCGGGTCTTGTGGTTCGGAGCCGATAGCGGTCGGGTAATATATGACTTCAGCACCCTGAAGTGCAAGAATCCTCGCGGCTTCAGGGAACCATTGATCCCAGCAAATAGCGGCACCCATGCGACCAAATTTTGTGTCCCATACTTTAAATCCATTATCGCCGGGCGAGAAGTAATATTTCTCCTGATAACCATGGCCATCAGGGATATGCATTTTGCGATAGTTATCCATAATGGTGCCATCAGCATCAATCATGGCAAGTGAATTAAAATGTGCGTTACCGGCTTTTTCGAAATAACTTATCGGCAAAACAACATCCAGTTGTTTTGCTACGGTCGAAAAGTGTTGTAGAACACGACTTCCAGGATAAGGTTCTGCCCAGTCAAAATACTTGGGATCCTGATCTTTGCACCAGTAATAACCTGCAAACAGTTCCTGCAAAAGAATAGCGTTTGCACCTTGTTCAGCAGCTTGTTTGACTAAAGCTTCACCCTTAGCAATGTTCTCATCAAAGTTTGAACTGACTGCAAATTGAGTTGCTGCAAATGTTACATTTCTCATAGTGTTTCACCTAAATTTGCTCAAATGTTTGAGCTGTTAAATCTTGGGTTGTTGCATGGTGATGCAATGTATGCCACCGCCACCAACTAAAATTTCATTAGCATCGATCTGATGAACACTTCTACGAGGGAAGAGGTCAGTCAGAACGGATTTTGCTTCATCATCCTGCTTGCAGCCAAAAGACGGCATAATGATTGCATCATTAGCAATATAAAAGTTGATGTATGACAGTGGCGCGCGAAGACCATCTTCATAACGTGCTTCTGGCTCTGATATTTCTACAAGCTTGATATTATGTTCCTTCAAAATAGCGCGGTTTTCCTCGTAGATAGAATAGTTTTCGCTCAATTTATCGCAGTTTTGGCTAATCACTAAATCCTCATCAACGAAGCAGGCAATATTATCTATATGACCATCGGTATCAACATCTCCGGCAACCCCTTTGTCTAACCACACGACTCTTTCTGCACCAAACTGTTCTAACAACACTGCCTCAATTTGTTGCTGAGTTAATGACGGATTGCGGTTTGGGTTTAAGAGACATTCTTTGGTAGTTAAGAGTATGCCTTTACCATTTGAATGAACAGCTCCACCTTCCAGTACCATGTCAAACTTTCGTGATTGGCAACCGGTATATTTGATAATATTTTCAGCCACTTTGGCATCATTACCATAGGGTGAAAATTTGTTTCCCCATGCATTAAACTGGAAATCTAAAGCTACAGCCTGCCCATTTTCTTCAATCCAAATGGGGGCCGTATCTCGTGTCCAGCTATCATCAATTGCCATTTCTACCAGTGTTACAGAGCTACTAAGCTTCTTGGTTGCAAATGCCTTGTGCTCAGGTTTTACTAACATAAACAGCGGCTCATAATCTGCAATTGTGTTAGCGACTTCTGCAAAGGCAAGCTGGGCTTTTTCAAGCCCGTTTGTCCAAATTTCGGTGCGGCACGGCCAGGCCATCCAAGTTGCCTTATGCGTTTCCCATTCAGCTGGCCAGCGTCTTGTTAATTGAGTCATTCCAATTAATCCTCTAGATAACTATAACCATAGATACCTTCACGCAATTCCGCTAGGTATTGGCGTTGCTGCGCCTGCTCCAGGTTGCTCGATTTTAGTTGACGACGGTATGATTCCAATAATGATTTGGCATCAAAATCAACATACTCAAGCATCTCGTCTACACCCGAACCATAGTCCGTACCCGTAATCTGGATTTCACCTTTTTCGGTCAGTACCAGATCAATAGTGTGGGTATCACCGAACAGGTTATGCATGTCTCCAAGAATCTCCTGATAGGCTCCTACCATGAAGAATCCGAGCAAATACTCATCGCCAGGCTTGTAGGGCGGTAAATGAATGGTTGGAGTAATGCCCTGACCATTAACATACTGCTCTAAAACCCCATCACTGTCGCAGGTAATATCTTGAATAATAACGCTTTCGGTTGGCTCTTCATTAAGACCCAGCAGCGGCATGACCGGGAAAATCTGATCGATTGCCCATGCGTCAGGCAGAGACTGAAAAATCGAAAAGTTAACGAAATACTTGCTGGCCAATTTTTCATTAAGCTCATCCAGAATATTCTGATGTTCCTGAATTTCTGGAACTAATTTCTCCTTAACCAGCATCAAAATCATACGATGCAGTCGCTCTGCCATTGCTCTTTCAGCCAAGGATAAAACCTGGTGGCTGAACATGCCCTGAGCTTCTGTTAGTAGGTAACCGGCATCATGGAAACTTTCCATAAGTTTGCGGTTGTCTTTAGTGTTAATGGCTTCCTGATAGCTTTCCCATAGGTTTTGTAAGACTAATGGTGCCTCCTCGGAAGGAGCCTCTAAATCAACTTTCTCGGGCGCTTCAGAGTCAATAACATTGGCGATTAAAACCGCATGGTGTGCCGTTAATGCCCGTCCTGACTCGGTAATAATATTCGGGTGCGGCAACTCATTTTCATTGGCTACATCATAAAACGCCCAGACAACGTTATTTGCGTACTCTGATAAGCTGTAATTGATAGAGCAATGGCTTTGACTGCGGGTACCTTCATAGTCCACGCCAAGACCGCCACCTACATCGACAGTCTCAACAGGCACACCAAGCGCGTGCAGCTCGGCATAAAAGCGGGCACACTCTTTAAGCGCGTTCTGGATGTCACGAATGGACGTGATTTGTGAACCCAAGTGGAAGTGCAATAATTTAAATATATCCACCTGGTCACTGGCTTGAAGCGTTTCAACCAAACGCAAAATCTGGCTGGCAGATAAACCAAACTTGGAGTGATCACCGCCCGAGGTTTGCCATTTAGACTCACCTTTAGAGGCTAGTCGTGCTCGCACACCAATTGTTGGCTTAACGCCCATACTTTCGGCTTCTTCCAGTACTAACTGTAGCTCGGTCAATTTCTCAACCACAATGTATACCTTATGGCCAAGCTGAGTGCCGATAAGCGCTGTGCGTATATATTCGCGGTCTTTATAACCATTACAGACAATAGTCGAGTTTGTATGCTCGGATAAGGCAAGCACAGCCATTAATTCGGGCTTGCTGCCCGCCTCAAGACCAATCTGCTTATTATTGTTGTCATTGATAGCTGCCTGGCTTTGCACAATTTCTTCTACAACGCGACGCTGCTGATTAACTTTAATCGGATAGCAGATAGTATAATGGCCCTTGAACTCATACTCTTTGATGGCTTGATTAAAAGCTTCGCAAAGGCTGTTGACGCGATTGTGTAAGATGTCGCTAAAACGAAGAAGAGCAGGCATCTGGAAGCCTTTCTTCTGAAGCTCTTTGCAAATTTCAGTCAATTCAAAGTTAAACTCCGGGCGATTACGATCCGGTTTTACGACCAAGTTCCCCTGTTCGTTCAAATCAAAATAACCCTCACTCCAGTAAGGAAGGTTGTAGTGTGTACGAGCTTTGTCAATTGACCAATCGTCTTGTTGCTCTAATGCCATTGGGCTTTGTTCTCCTTAAAGTCCGACAGATGTCTGTCGATACCATTAAAATAGATAAACTTTATATACCTTGTAGGAACATAAAACTATCATTTCTATACGCCGGATACAAAAAAGGCGAACTGTAAAAGTTCGCCTTTGTGTTCTTTTGCACGCTTTACTTGAGCGCCTCAACAACGTATTGGGGCAGGGCAAAGCTGGCGACGTGCAGTTCAGGGTTATAGTACCTCGTACTAAAATTAGCTTTACTAAATCGTTCACGAATCGTTTCAACTGAATGCTGGCGTAATGAAGCATCATCAGAACCCCAGGAAAGGGTCATGTTACCACCGACATAAGTGGGTACAGCTGTTACATAAAACCAACGATCGTTGAATAAGCCTTCAAAACGGTTGAATGTTGTTTTAACCTCATCAATTTGCATAAAGCTGACACCATTCTGGGTTGCTAAAATGCCACCCTCGTTAAGGCTATTCTTGCATCCTTTGTAGAAACGCGATGTGAACAACACCTCGCCTGGGCCTTCCGGGTCAGTCGAGTCAGAAATGATGACATCAAACTTGTCGCCATTCTCTGAGTTAGCGTTGTTAACAATAAAATCGACACCGTCAGCAATCACCAGATTGACTCGAGGATCATCAAAAGCGCCATCTGAATGTTTAGGGAAGTATTGTTTGCACATATCTACAACCGCAGCATCAATTTCTACCATGGTGACATGCTCAACTTCAGGATGACGTAACACTTCGCGCAAGATTCCGCCATCGCCACCGCCAATGATCAAAACACGTTTTGCATTGCCATGTGCAAATAGAGGCACATGAGTCAGCATCTCGTGATAGATGAACTCGTCTTTCTTGGTGGTCTGGATGACCCCGTCCAACGCCATAACATGACCAAACTGCTCATTGTTAAAAATGATCAGATGCTGATGTTCGGTTTTACTTTCAAACAGAACTTCATCAACAATGAAGCTCTGCCCGTAAGTGCTGTACAGGGTTTCGATAAATCTTTTTGCCATGTCGATTAATTGCCTTAGGCTTTATTTCTCAACTTGTCCACGCAATATTTCACTCACTTCGATTTTTGAAGGAAGGAAGGCTTTGCGTAAAATTTCTACTGCTTTATGAGGTTCAGCGTCACCACACATAAAGACGTCAAACGCGGCATAATCGCGTTCAGGCCAGGTGTGCACACTGATATGAGATTCAGCAAGTACGGCAACGCCCGAAATCCCACCGTTTGGTGTGAAGTGGTGCATATGAATGTGAAGCAGGGTAGCGCCACATTCTACTACTGATTCACGGAACGCCTGCTCCATCAATTGTAGGTTATCAAGCTTTGACGCGCCCCACAGATCAATGATCAGATGAGTACCCGCAAAGATTTTGCCGTTTCTGTGTATGAAATGATCGTTTCGCTCATCGTTCTCGTTGACGTTCTTAAAAGAAGGCCATTGAGTTTCTGTTGCGCCAGTAGGATCAATCTCTTGGTTATAGTCGAAGTCTTTATACACTTCTTTAATCTCCTATACAGGGAAGCCATAAACAAGCTTATTTACAAATTTCTGGGGGCGTAACGATAGAAACTTCCCAGACCTACCAGGCGTGCTAATTATGTCATGTTGGTCCGTTATGGACTGGCATGAGCAAAAAATAGTCAATCAGCACAAAATGGAATGTGCTTTATACTTTGTTTAGCGAAAAATGCAAGAAAATTCGATTGGAAATATGAAAAAAACTATCGGTTATAAAGCAGTTATGAAAGAATGCCGGCTTTATAGCTTGAGATTAATTTAAATTCATTCTCAAGTTTCGGACTTAACCAATTGATTTTAATAGAATGAATACAGGCTTTTGGCGGCTCATTTTACTAGCGGTTTTGGCTGTCTTTTTGATGGCAATGGTACCGGTTATCATCAAGTATATTGAGGTTGATCCATGGCTAATCGGAGCCTTCAGACTGTCCGTTAGCGTAGTTGGTTTAATACTGCTTGCAGGTATAACTCGAAGACCGCTGATTGCTCGAAAAGAGAACTGGATTTTTATCTTTTTATTAGGTTTGGTCTTCGCAATCCATTGGCTGACATATTTTTATAGCATTCAATTATCAACAGCTTCGATTGCCGCTATTGGTGTTTCGACTTTTGGCGCACACCTGTTGTTACTGGGTTGGATTGTTCATCGCCAGCCACCGCATTGGCTAGAGCTATTTTGTGTCTTACTAGCGTTTGTGGGCGTCTATTTAGTAGTTCCTGACTTTAATCTTGCTGATGGAATGACCATTGGTCTAATCCTTGCTGTAATTTCCGGTTTTCTCTACGCCTTGTTGCCCTTGATGCATCAAAAGTACCGACATATCAATGGTGAGCGTCGGACTTTTGGTCAATTTTTTGTGGCTATGGTGATATTCAGCTTTGGTCTACCGCAGGCAGATTGGGCAATTCCGAGCGAAAGCTGGTTAGGGCTTATAGTGCTAGGAGTAGTTTGTACTCTGGTAGCGCATAGTCTCTGGATCAAAGTCAGTACCGAGCTCAATCATGTCGTCACATCGGTTGTTTACTATTTATATGTACCGATTGCCATGCTATTCAGCTTTGTCTTTCTGGATGAGGTGCTATCCCCAGTTCAGCTGCTTGGAGCGGGATTGATACTGTTCGCTAATATTTTGGGGATCTGGTTTCGTTGGCGAAGCCAGAGCTCGGGTTAGATTTTTCAATTACCTCAAACTATCCTAGATGCATCATATCTGTATCTAATACTGTATCTTTTTGTATTTAATTGATATTCTTCACAAGCCAAAGTGCCACTTTTGCTTGCTAAATAAGCAGATATAGTGCATCTAGGCATAACAGGATGTTATTCTTCTGCACTGATTTCTTAAGGATAAATAATGCAGTGATGCAATTGTGACTTGCCAAATGATGATAATAATGTAAATTTGCACAGCAAGTATCTTGTTGTATATGAGATATACAGAACATTGTGTCACAATGTATCTAATTACATAAAGCAAAGTATTACTAGAAGGCAGTACTGTGAGTAAAACATTATCCCGCTCAGAATTAGCACTTATCGATAGAGAAGGGGAGCGCATCAAAAATGGTCTATCTAACCTTGTTGATGACTTTCCTAATCATGCCAAGACAATCACTGGGATGGCTAATTGGCTTAATGCCAACAAATCCACCTGCCAGCGTATGGTTGAAACTATCAACAAGGCAGTTGATGGACTGCAGGTCATTCAGTCATTGCCCGGGCCAGCTGGCCTTCGAGGTTTCATTGAACTGGCAGAAAAACACAAAGTAAATGCTAAACTGGTTGAAGAAGCCAGATCCATGGTCGTAAGGTTTGAAAACCTTATTTATGAATATTCGCGCAGCCACTCAGCTCTTAAGGCGCTGATAAAGGCGTCAGATAAAAGTAAGCAAAGTCAGGGCAATAAGACTGATCAGCGTAAAGCTCTTTTCGAAGCATCGAGAATGGTTACAGGCGAGCAGATGGAGAATTTGTTCTTTGCTTGTATCCTGAAAGAAAATGAGCAGGATCATAAATTTCTTCAGCAATATACTTTAACTTTCTTCGATAATTGCGAGAAGACAGAAACAGCCCGTCCTTTGGTTATTCCAATTGGTCCTTGTGAGCAAAAGCTAGAACTTGAAAAGCCAGAGCTTATTTCTCAGGATGATGAATTAGGCAGCAACTTAGGTAATCTATCGCTAATAGAAGAGTTGACCAGTAGCAGTGTGGTGAAAAGTATCAATGAGTTCACTCGTGGCGAAAGCTCGGTCATTATTCCAGCTACTCCTGACCAAGAAACTGGTATTAATATCGCCGCCATGAAAAACTATCCAGAGGAACAGCTGGGGCCATTTTATGGCGGTAAGAAAGCCAGCTGCGTTAGCGTTCAGGTGAGAACGCCAGTTAAAAGTTTATACATGGTGTGTTTCCTTGAGCGTAGTTATGCTATGCGTAGCGTTGCCAACGCCGGTATCTATTCGATGAATACTCAATTGGCAACCATGATCACCAGCCCTGATGCACTTTGGTACGATCGTTTTCATGATGAGGCTGATCTGGTTCTTTCGAGCCATGACGCCAACTTCTCTGAAAAACTGAAATACCCCATGGCGAACGAATTAGTTGATACGCTGTTTACGGTGACAGGATGTGATCGCAAGAATTATGCGGCTTATCTGGTTAGAGTTGACTATCCGATATGGTCAACGGCTTATCGAATTTATTTCCAGTACGCAATCGATTGATCCAATTATTTTCAGACATAAAAAAACGGGCTATTTAGCCCGTTTTTTTTGAACAAATAAAATGCTTATTTATTCTTGGCAGCTGCCACACGTTGACGAGCTAGCTCATCAGCAATTACGTTAGTTGGGCGACCGCTTAGTTTTGAGGCTTCAAACACTTCAGTCAAAGTGCCATAAATCTCATCAACTTTTTTCAACGCAGCATCACGATTATAGTTCTCTTCGAATGATACGTTGATAATGCCACCAGCATTAATCACATAATCAGGTGCATACAGAATACCTTTGCTCAGCAGAATATCACCGTGGCGATCTTCAGCAAGCTGGTTGTTGGCAGCGCCAGCAACGATCGATGCTTTGATGTGAGGAATAGTAGTGTCGTTGATAGTTGCGCCAAGAGCACAAGGAGCATAAACGTCTACATCCTGGCTATAGATTTCGTTTACATCAACAGCCACAGCGCCAAACTCATTAACCACACGATCAACGTTTTCTTTGTTGATGTCAGTAACAACAAGCTTTGCACCTTCGTCGTTTAAGTGTTTGCATAGGTAATAACCAACGTGGCCAAGACCTTGTACTGCAACTTTAAGACCATCTAAGTCATCACGCCCAAGTTTATGCTTTACAGCAGCTTTAATACCTTTGTAAACACCATAAGCTGTAACAGGAGAAGGGTCACCAGATTTGCCTTCCAAACCTAAAACATAGTTGGTTTCTTTGTTCACGATAGCCATATCATTTGGGTTGATGCCAACATCTTCCGCAGTGATATATTTACCGCTTAACTTCTCAACAAAGCGACCGAAAGCACGGAACAGTTCTTCCGACTTCATAGTTTTAGAGTTGCCAATAATGACCGATTTACCGCCGCCCATTTGTAGGCCAGCCATAGCATTTTTATAGGTCATACCGCGAGATAGACGCAATGCATCAATCAATGCGCCTTCGTCAGAGTTATAATCCCACATACGACAGCCACCAACCGCAGGACCCAGGTTAGTGTTGTGGATACAAATAATGGCTTTTAAGCCAGATTCAACATCACGACAAAAGACGATTTGTTCGTGATCGTCGTATGCACGTAGATTAAAAACTGCCATAAAGATCTCCTTTAATAAGGATATAAACAAGGGAAGCCGCAACAGTTGCGGCTTCAATTAAAAACAATGATTATCCCAGGTCGAACTTAATGCCCTGAGCTAGTGTAGGTTGGTCACCCCAGAAAATGGTGTTGGTTTGACGACGCATGTAAGCTTTCCATGCATCAGAACCGGCTTCACGACCGCCGCCAGTTTCTTTTTCGCCACCGAATGCACCGCCAATTTCAGCACCAGAAGTACCGATGTTGACGTTAGCAATACCGCAATCAGAGCCTTGCGCTGATAGGAATTTTTCGGCAACTTTCATATCACGAGTGAAGATTGCTGAAGATAGACCAGCTTTAGAATGATTCTGCATGGCAATCGCTTCTTCAGTTGTTTCGTAAGTCATTACGTAAAGAATTGAAGCGAATGTTTCAGTCTGAACAACATCCCAGTGGTTTTCTGCGCGTATAACCGTAGGCTCGATGAAGAAACCTGGACCATCAATCGCTTTACCACCCGCAAGAACTTCACCGCCAGCTTCTTTAGCTTTAGCTACCGCATTCTCGAAATTCTTAACAGCGTTAGCATCAACTAGCGGGCCCATCAAAGTATTAGTATCTAATGGGTTACCAATTTTAACTTGCTTGTAGGCGTTAACGATTGCTGGAATTACTTGATCAGCAACGTCTTTGTGTACGATTAAGCGACGAGTTGATGTACAACGTTGACCGGCTGTACCTACTGCACCGAATACGATAGCTGGAACGGCAATGTCCATATCCGCTGTTTTATCTAGGATAAGCGCATTGTTACCTGAAAGCTCAAGCAAGCTTTTGCCCATACGCTCAGCAACTTTAACACCAACCATACGGCCAATTTCACTTGAACCAGTGAAAGACATTTTCTTAACGCGAGCGTCTTCGATGAAGCGCTGTGATAACTTATTCTCTTCAGTATCGATGAATAAACAGAAGATACCTTTAAGACCTTCTTCTTCTAGAACCTTGTTACAGATGTTTTGAACAGCGATTGCTGTTAAAGGAGTTTTTGGAGATGGCTTCCAAACAACTGTATTACCACAGATTGCAGCAATGAAAGCGTTCCATGACCAAACGGCAACAGGGAAGTTGAAAGCTGACATTACGCCAGTGATACCTAGCGGATGCCACTGTTCGTACATGCGGTGCTCAGGGCGCTCAGAGTGCATAGTTTTACCATACAACATACGAGATTGACCTACGGCGAAATCGGCCATATCAATCATTTCCTGAACTTCACCGTCACCTTCAGCTTTGATTTTGCCCATTTCGGCAGAAACAAGGCTACCTAAAGCATCTTTGTGCTCACGTAAGGCATTTCCGATTTTGCGAACAAGCTCACCGCGTAGAGGAGCTGGAACTTTACGCCACTCTTCAAAAGCAGCTTCGGCTTCCTGCATAACTTTGTCGTAATCGGTTGCAGAACTGGCGTTTACTTTTGCAATAACTTCGCCAGTTGCAGGGTTGATAGACTCAATTACGCCTGCATCTTGAGTGTCGGTGTAACCTTGGCCCCAACTAGCTGATTGGTTGACGGCTTCGATACCTAGCTCTTTCAAAAAATCCATAAATACCTCTAAATTCGGTTAAAACTGCACCAAAGCGACTGATTTATAATTGCTTTGGCGATTAATAATTTTGCGGCGCTACCATACCACCAGAGGGCATTTTTCGCCAGTTAATTTTGGTTTTGCTGATTAAAGATTAGTCAATGGTTGCGCTGGTCAGAGCTGTTATATGGGCAGGGGTTATGGCTTTTAACTTATTGATTAGATTTATTAATGAAAAGGGCGGCTATTTGAATTTGCCGCCCCTAAACTAAGGAATAAATAAATGAGAAAAATTGATTAGTTAAAATTCCCACCAACAGGTTTCCCACCACTCGAGAAACTCATCAAACTCGATATGCGTATCGTGATTTTTATCGACTAAATCGAAACCACGTCTAACTTGCTCGTCGGTTGCATCCGGGGATAGTACTTTAAGCAAACGTTCGAATTCTTTGAGATCGATTTGGCCATTGTTATCAGTATCGAAATAATCAAAATGTTCTTTAACTTCTTGAATATGTTGATCAGTTAATGGCTTCATTGGGTCTCCATTCTTATTGGTGCTTGATTGAATTTAGTGGCTTATTCATCCTCATAGGTGAAACTGTCCTGAAGGCTGGCATTTGCTTCAGCGACGCTAAAACGATTGGGTGAGAATCCTTCACCAAACCACTCTTTAACTTCTTCATGCTCAAAGTGGTTAGGGGAGCGTAATACATTGAGCAAATGTTCGTAGCCAGCAACGCCACCAGCATCTTCAGGTGGGCAGGCATTTTTACCATCAATACACTCAACGTATACATCTGACTTAGGTTCTTTAAAGCCCATCAAAGTGACTTTATGATGCCAGTGATCGGCAAAGTCATAGGTATATTCAATACTCTCTTCTTTGTTGGCTAGCACATCCGTTATGGCAATGTTTGCTTCATTTTGCCATTCTTCATCGCCATCACCTTCCGGATCAATATAACCATATCGTTTACCATCTTTCTGGAATTCGTGTTGCTGATAGTCTTCCCAGCCAAAAATAGCCTGGATAGCATAATGAAGGTCTTCAAGGGTTGCGCTCGGGTCAATAATAATATCGCGCCAAACAGGAAGGTTTAGGTGCTCCAGCTCTACTCGTAGATGAAGCATGTTTTGCGTTTTAGTTGACATGTTGTCGTCTCACAAATGAGGCCGTCATTGGCCTCAGGTTGATAAAACAGTTTCCTCTAAACGGTATCTGACTTTTCGTTCTTCTAGATAGTCAAGAACCGTTTTGCAGCAGTCGGTATGACCGCCTATATGCTCAGGTGCAAACACACCTTTTTTATCAAATTTTTCTTTCAGTAGCAATTGGCAAACCGCATTAGCTGTGAAGCCTGTAGTACGAGCCATGGAAGTTTCTTGCTTAACCTTGTCATATTCATCATACATGGTGTAGATATATTCTTTATTCTTTTCGCCTTCTAGCCCGCGAATTGTCACACGCATAATGGTGAATTCTTCTTCTTTTGGTTTAAGTTTCCACTCATTGATTAAAATCTCAGAGGTTACTTCTAGAGGCGAAATCTCAAGGCCGCGAACTGATACTTTGTCTTTACTGAAAAAACCGCTGGCCTTAAGCGTTCGAATGGCTTCGACATGTCCAGGATAGCGTAGTGTTTTTTCTTTCATGTTAGGTACATTATTCATAGTGAACATGAGAGAGCGAAGACCGTCAGTATTAAATGCTTCAAGGGTACCAATTCTATCAAATTCAACAAGCTCGCGATCACTCAATGCTTCACGGGTAACCATTCTGCCATGCTCAAAAAAGCGAGCAGGGCGGGTGTACTCTTCAATGACGTCAATCGGTGAGAAGGCAGCTTTGTATTCAAATGGCTTTTTACGAATTTTAGGTAGGCCACCAACCAGACATTCAAAATGGCTAACTTCCATACGGGTATTGTGAAACCCTAGAAGAAGGTTATCCATACCAGGTGCAACACCTGCATCGATTACCGCTGTTACCTTGTGTTTTTTAGCAAGGTAATCAAGCTCAAGACAGTTTTCTGGTGAAAAAGAAATATCGACTACATTCTTACCAGCTTCAATGATGTTTTTCAGTGCCTTGAAGCCCAAATGGCCAGGCACGCCACAGACAACAATATCAAAGGGATCTACGGCACTTTTCAACTCTTCTAGATTGAGCACGTCTAGCTCAAGAGTAGAAAATGAAGGATTACGTTTTTTTAAAAGCTTCAAGCGTGTGTTGCTGACATCCGCAACAGTAACGTCATATTTCTCGGATAGGTCACGAGCGATAACGCTTCCGACCATTCCGCCACCAATGACTAAAATATTACTCATAACTCTTCCTGAATCTGTATTTGTTTTAATGACTTATTTGGGGTTGTCTAAAGCTTCTTGCTCTTCAAGGCTGGCTTTGTATGGCGTGACTTTCAATAAAATTCCCATGTTTGGATGGTCGAAGTAATGCAGCTCATCCAGTTTGATTTTACGATTTTCGGAGAGCAGGAAATAGCCATGGAGTTGTTCGGGCATTTGCATATCCACCATTGGCTGCTCAATTGGAGTTGCCGCCAAGGACTCTACGTCGTCATACTCATAGGCAGTATTTTGATCTTCCGTTGGCTGCATAAATTCATCGGGTAGGTTTAAAGGTTTAAAACCTGTGACTTTGTGTTCTACTAATAAACCTTGATTGCGGCTGAAGCGAATAAGGCCATTGAAGATATCCAGACCAGCTTCTTCGGGAGCATCCTCTGTTGAATAAGCTAACCAGGGAGTATCTGACTTATCCATTAACGGTTGTCGCCAGCCTATATGCAGCATTGGACGAATGTTCTGGCTGGTTCTTAAGCGATCCCAAACTCCATGTAACTTGAGCTGGTTATCGGTAAGAAGAGTGAAGCCTTCAGGTAAATTGCTAAAAGTAAATTCTGTTTCAATCTCAGGCAGCTCAGTTTCTTTTACCTGTGCTGAATTATCCTGTTGGTCAATGCGCTTGAAGAACACAAACTCAATATCAAATATGCTTTGAGCAGTGCTGTTCTGTGCGCTGAACACAAGGTTTAAAATCAAGGCTAAGGTAATGATTTTTCTAGTCATAATTTTACGGGTTAACTCTTTTTAGTGGTTAGAGTTTACCATGATTGAAAGGAAAGCCCAGCCTTAAATTGTAAGACTGGGCGAGTGTTCAGCTTTTAGGAAACCTTCTCAATGACAGTGTTAATTTCTTTTACCAAGGGTGCAATTTCTTCCTCTTCGGTCAGAATCTTCAAAATTACATTTTGCTCAAATCGATAGCGGGAAGGGTTGAGCTGGATCAGGCGGATAAGCTTGCCAGGATCGATTTGAGTGTCCTGAACAAAGCGAATGCGTATGCCTGTTTTCACCAGGTCGATTTTGCTGATACCCAGTGGCTGCACCCTTAATGCCAGTTCGGTCAGGGTAAACAGGTTTTTTAGAGCTTCTGGCAGCAACCCGAAGCGGTCAATGAACTCTACCTGCAGAGCATCCAACTGTTCTTTGGTTTTGGCATTTGCAATGCGCTTGTACAGTGATAAACGAGTCGCTACGTCTCCAATGTAATCATCAGGGATTAGAGCTGGAACGCTGAGATCGATTTCTGTTTTTTGCTTGAGGCTCTGTTGTAATGAGGGTTCTTTGCCTTCTTTGAGAGCCTTGACGGCATCTTCCAGCATATCCATGTATAAGTTAAAGCCAACAGCCTGCATCTGGCCCGACTGTTCGTCACCTAACAGCTCACCAGCTCCGCGAATTTCAAGGTCATGGGTTGCCAGGGTAAAGCCTGCCCCAAGATCCTCGAGTGAGGCAATCGCTTCAAGGCGTTTCTCAGCGTCCTTGGTGATTTTACGCCCAGCGGGAGTCAGCAAATAGGCGTAGGCCTGGTGATGAGAGCGACCAACACGACCACGTAACTGGTGTAGCTGGGCCAATCCGAACTTATCAGCACGATCAATAATCATGGTATTGGCATTAGGATTATCGATACCAGTTTCAACAATGGTTGTGCAAACAAGAACATTAAAGCGCTGATGATAGAAGTCGCGCATGACCTGTTCCAGTTCGCGCTCTCGCATCTGGCCGTGGGCCAGTTGAATGCGAGCTTCGGGCAATAATTCCTGAAGTTCCTCAAGCGTTCTTTGAATAGTATCTACAGCGTTGTGTAGGAAATATACCTGACCACCACGAAGAATCTCTCGCAGAACCGCCTCACGAATCAGTGGTTTATGATATTCACGAACAAAGGTCTTAACCGACAGTCTTCTGGCAGGAGGTGTCGCAATAATAGACAGGTCGCGCATTCCTGACATGGACATGTTTAAAGTACGTGGGATAGGCGTTGCAGTCAGTGTCAGAATATCCACCTCGGTACGGAATTTCTTGAGCTGCTCTTTCTGACGAACACCAAAACGATGTTCTTCATCAATAATCAGTAAGCCGAGGCGTTTGAATTTAACGTCCTGCTGAATCAGTTTATGGGTGCCGACCACAATATCGACAGTCCCATCCTCAAGACCTTTTAAGGTTGCCTGAACTTCTTTATTAGTAGCAAAACGTGATAGGCTGGCAACTTTCATTGGCCAGTCTGCAAAACGATCGCTAAAGGTTTCAAAGTGCTGTTGAGCGAGCAGGGTGGTCGGAACAAGTACTGCAACCTGTTTACCGGACTGAGCAGCAATGAAGGCTGCGCGCAGTGCCACTTCTGTTTTACCAAAGCCCACATCGCCACAGACCAGGCGATCCATGGGAAGCGGTGACGTCATGTCTCGAATGACGGCATTTATTGCAGTGGTCTGATCCACAGTTTCTTCAAAGGCAAACTCGGCGCAGAAACGACGGTACTCAGTTTCGTCCAGCTGGTACTGGATACCTTCTTTAGCGGCACGACGGGCATAAATATCAAGTAGCTCAGCAGCTACATCTCGGGCTTTTTCAGCAGCTTTCTGGCGGGCTTTATCCCATTGCTCGGTACCAAGCTTGTGCCATGGCGCGAGTTCAGGATTGGTACCTGAGTAACGGCCAATCAGATGCAATGATTGAACAGGCATATACAGCTTGTCGCCACCAGCATATTCAATCATCAAGTATTCAGCTTCAATGTCACCGCTTTCCAGTTTTACCAGTCCTCGATAGCGTCCAATACCTTGCTCGATATGGACGACCGGGTCACCTTCTTTAAGTTCCGCCAGGTTGCGGATCATGTCCTCAGCCTGGTCGGCTGCTTTGGTGTCACGACGGCGAGTTTTGATGACGTGTTCGCCGAATAGCTCGGTTTCAGTGACAACAGCCAGATCGGACAAGGCGAAGCCTTTACTCAATGGAGCAACGCCAATGACCAGATTCTTTGCATCAGAAGCCTCGCTCCAATGTTCAACAACCGATGCCTGAATCTCATTGCGGCCCAGCAAGTCCTTTAATGCTTCGCGTCGCCCTGGTGACTCGGTCGCAATAAAACATTGTCCAGTCCACTGCTTTAAGAAATTTCTAAACTGGTTTACTGGATCCTTGGCTTTATGATCAATTGCCATCATCGGCATCGGGCTAGCCTGATAGTCCGCATCAGGGCGTTCTTGCTTGATATGAATACGGATGTGCTGTTTCAGTTGTGAATTAAGTTCATCAGCAGCCAAGTAGAGCTTTTTAGGCTCAAGAATAGGACGCTCTATGTCATGACGTCGCTGTTCATAACGCTCAGTGATTTCATCCCAATAATGCTCGGCATGCAGCTGGTGATCTCCCAAGGTACAAATTAAAGACTGTTGCGGGAGGTAGTCGAAAAAGGTATCCAGCTGCGTAAAGAATAATGGTAAGTAGTACTCAATGCCTGCTGGGGAGTTACCATTGCTAACTTCCTGATAGAGCCAGACGCGTTGCAGGTTTACTTCAAATTCTGCACGGAAATTCTGTCTGAAAGTGGCTATGCCTTCTTCATCCAGAGGAAACTCTTTAGCTGGCAGCAGCTCAAATTTTTGAATCTTCTCATCTGATAGCTGACTTTCTGGATCGAAATAACGAATGCTATCAATTTCATCATCAAAAAAGTCCAATCGTAGTGGCTTTTCCGAACCCATTGGAAAGACGTCAAGAATAGAGCCTCGGACTGCATATTCACCATGAGAGAAAACCTGATTCACCGAGTGGTAACCACTTTCTTCAAACAGTTTCCGTACCTCATGCATATCCAGTTTTTGACCGGTATGAACAATCAGACTGTTTTGCTCAATGTATTCCTGAGGAGGTAATCTTAACAGCAGGGTGTTGACTGCAATCAGCACAATGCCATGTTTCAGGCGAGGTAGATTGTAAAGCGTCAATAATCGCTCAGAGACTATATCCTGATGTGGAGAAAAATTGTCATAGGGCAGCGTTTCCCAGTCAGGGAAAACCATAACCGGTATATCGGAGTCCTTACCTAGAAAATACTGAATTTCTTTTTGCAGTTGCCACAGTGCTGGCGTGTCGTCGCTGATAACCACGATTGGTTGCTCACGCTGCTCAGCAAGCTTGGCGAATGCCAGCGCACGGCTTGAGCCAGCAAGCCCATCAAGATAGTGGACAAAGTTGGTTTTATCAGTGATTTGCGGTAAATCGAGCTTCATGCCTTATGACTAGTGATTTTAAGAATTGCCGCGGAATTATAGCGATCTTGGTCTAATGTTGATAGTGGCCTGCGAAACATAGTCCCTGATAGTCTTTGACCAGGCTTCAGGTTTGAAGCTTTCCATTTGCAGAAGCGCTTTAATACAGCTATCTTATTTGATATTAAAAGTAATCACTTAGGGATAGTATGAGAGTCATATTCAAACAGGCCGAAGACTTCGAAATCAGTGCAGGCTTCTTTATTGCCGCCTGGAAAGTTTGGTTTAAGCGGTTCTCACCCAGTCATGATGCGCAGCGACATGCCTGGAAGTACGGCAAAATGCCGATAGGCCTGAGTGATAGCAGTCTAAGTGATCTCATCCGCGAAGATAGACGATTTACCCTTGAAGTAATGGCACGCATGATGGTGCCTTGGGCCTACCGCAATAATGCTCAGGTCGACGATACATTCCTGCGCGATCATATCGAATTTATACAACAGACAACCATCGGCTATGACTCTGGTAGCGAGGAGCCTGCAGCCTGTCTAAGCGACCATGCTTTATCGCTGTGGGACAGCATGAGCTTTGCGGAGCAAGATACATACATGAACTATGCCGAGGCGCGAGTTCAGGCGGATATTGAAGTTAAATCGACAGATCCGGTGGTGCTTGATGATCAGGGCATAGAACTGATTGGTGAAGATACTTATCCGCCTTACATACCGGAAAAAAATGCCGATGATATAGAGTTTATTCGTGCGCTGGTTCGTTGGATTGAAGATGCACCATATCAGGCTTATTACCTTAAAAAGCCTACCGGCGAAGCAGTAGCCGGATGGCATGACCGACTGCTTGCATTCTTCTGGCCTAAACCACGCATTGGCTACGCGCTTCATTATGCTGCCGTTGACCCTTTATATTACCGTGCTAATGAATTGGCAAAGACCTTGGAGCGCGGTAATGATTGGGATGATGAGTGGCGTGACATGGCCGTTAAAACCGCAACCGAATTGTTTAATGTCAGCGGCACGCCACAAAAAGATGTGACTGTTGATAACGTAAAGAAAGTAATTAAAGCGGCAATCGACGCAGATGAAAATGCTACGGCAAAAATGAATAGTGGCTGGACATATCTGGCGGCATTATGTACTGCTCATTTAGAAGGTGAGCAGGGTCGTTTGCCACTCATAAGCTGGAACAGTCGGGTTGCCAGCTCTGTGATTTCGCGACTCGATTTTCTGCTTGCTGAGGCAGGTGTCACTGAACTTGGCGGTCGCTTTCAAAACATTGGAACCGTACCTGGCTGGGGTGGCACACGTCCACGCCAATACACACTGCAATGGCCAAACGGTTATCGTTCTTGGAAAACTCAAATAGCTGCCAGCAAACTGGCTAATCAAATTGCCCATATTCTTAATACTGAAACTAAGCCAAGCGGTGAAAAACGCTATCGCCTGATGCCACTTGCTGGCGGTGGCAAAGGGCCTTGGACAGTTCGCGGCGTTCAACGTGTCTTGTTCTTAGACGGGTATTAAGTAATTATTCAAACTTCATACAATTAAGTCGTATCAAAAATAGACAATTCCCATCAGCTTGCTACAATCAAGTTAGGCCATGGGGATAAATATAATTTATGACGATGATCTTAAGATGTCTTCGTATGGTGCTTGCTATGATGGTTCTGGGGTGGACCTCTGTCGCTACACAAAATGCATCTGCAGCAGAAGCTGAAGAAGAGCAAATAACTCTTGAAGACCTTCAGCAACTTGAACCTTTTCCCGAATTCTACGATCAATTATCACCTGAAGCCCGTCTGGATTGGCTTAATACTCAAATCGACCAGGCTTCATCTCCCGTCCATAACTATAACTATCAGAGAGCGTTAGCTTTCGAACATTTTTTTAATTATCGTAACACTGAGGCGCAGGACCTCTGTCAATCAAATCCTCCATTATCATTTGATCTTCGTTATCGTTTTGCCTGCATCCAGGTGAGCGATATCAGTTATGATGATCGATTGGATAAACTATTGAAGCTCTATCAGGATGCCATTGAAGCAGATAGCAAGGAGATGGTTGCACAAACCCTGAATTCCATGGGCTGGTATCAATCGAGTCATGGTGATATCGAGCTTGCCTTTAAAAGTTATGAAGAAGCTTTATCCATGGGAGAGCATTTAGAGTTTTATGCATTGAATGACGCCATGGTGAATACGGCTACTCTGTACATTATTCATGGAGACATGGAGTATGTTCATAAAGGCATTGAACTGCTCAAAAATTCAATTGAGCGGATAAAAGAAAAACTAAAGGAAGAGGGAAGAACAGGAGATATTCCAGGTAGTATTATCATTCCGCAGTTTAATATTGGAGTGGCTTATGCTCTCCATGTTTATGATTATGAAAAAGCACTGCATTGGTTCAATATTGTAAATAACTCCAAAACTTCTATCCCTCATCTTCGCATGTCTTCCTTGCTGTTTTCTGCTTTGTCAGCAGTAGAACTTGGACGTAAACAAGAAGCCCAGAGCTACTTAGCTCGCTCTTATGATGAGCCTGATATTAACAATACTGAATTTTCTTACCTCTATTGCTACAGAACCTTGGTGAAGTACAAGCTAGGCGAGCCCGTCGATTTTGATGTATGCCTTCCGCTACATGATAACGTTCCACTTGAAGTTAAGATCGATGTTTATAAGCGGATTTCCAACTTGGATGACGATGCAGTTCGTTATTCAGGCATGGAGCAGTTTTATAAGCTTTTTGAGGACAAACTGGAAAGTCAACTTAAGCAAAGTTCAACATCAGTAGCCTCAACTGCAGAGCTACATAGACAGCAGCAAGAATCGCGTTTACGCAATGAGTTATTGGAAAAGGAAATCGCTTTAAAAACAGCTCAACAAGAGCAACGTGAAGGGCAAATTCGTTTTATGATTGCTGCCGTTTTAATCTTGCTGTTGCTGGTTCTGATTACCGTTATTCGTTTACGGCAAAAGCGAAGATTAGCCGAACAATTCGAAGAACTTAGCGTTATGGATGTTTTGACTGGATTGAAAAATAGACGATTCCTTGAGCAGAACATTAGTAGAGAAATAAGTTTTATCAAACGATCACAAGCCAGAGGTGGTAAGGATGCCTTAGGGATATACTTATTGGACATCGATCATTTTAAGCGTATCAATGACACCTATGGCCATGAAGTAGGCGATAATGTGTTGGTAGAGTTCACTAACAGGATTAGCCAAACTATTCGAGAAACGGATTTGTTCGTTCGCTGGGGTGGGGAAGAGTTCCTGCTGGTAGCTAGGTTGGAAAATACCGATGGACAACATGTTTTAGCCCAACGTCTGCGACAAGCTATAAGTGGTGAAAAATACAAAATAGACAGTGAACAATCTATTGAGCTGACCGCAACAATTGGCTCTGTGGTGTATCCTTGTTTAGAGAATACGGAGCAAGATATTTCGTGGAATAAGTTGGTGCTGTTGGCGGATCAAGCGCTCTATTATGGAAAGCATCAGCAGAGAGACTGCTGGGTGTGTATACAGTCCATCCCGGATAGAAACTGTCTAAAAAACATTTTATCCCATCCCTTTGCAGAATCCATCGAAGACAAAAGCATTAAGGTCATATCTTCACTAAATAATTAATCATTTGTAATTAGAGGTGTTGTCTTGCTGGTTAGATATTTTAAGACAACACCTTGAGTTATTGTTTCTGGTATAAAATTTAACTCATCCCTTTTTCTTTCTGAGCCAGTTTCTGGAACTGCTCTTTTTGTGCGCCAGATGGAGTAGGACGCTCGCCTTTGGGATCTTCTGAGTCCATGACAATTGAAATGATTTTTGTGCCTTCCTTAATATTTTTACCTTCAGTTTCGGAAGAAAAAACCTTCATAGTGTCATTCCTATCAATCATAAATAGCGCGACATAATTTGGATTATCATTTTGATACTGTTCAAAATTGTAATTCTCGGTGATATTGGTCACCTTAATTTTCGCATTTTTGGCAATCATACTGGCCAACTGTCCATAGGTAACCGATTCACTAAACAACCACGGCGACTGATAGTACTCATCTTTCTCCTGTCGATCATTTTTATTCTTATCTTTAGCAGAGCGTAAACGATAGATATTTTGTTTGCCAAATGTATGCCTGAAGTTGAGTTCGCTAAGACTGTTGAGTTCCTGATCCATGCTCATGGCGAAAACGTGGCCAAAGCCGATCAGGTCTAAGTTTCTATCTGCATGCTCAGATATAGGGTTTCCAAAATAGACTCGAATACCTTCCATGCGGGCCTTGGCAATATTGCTGTAATTGTTATGAGCCATCAAAACATCAACATTGTGTTCTTTTAGTGCCTTGGCAACGGTTAAAGCGACCGGGTTGCTGCCAATGATTAATACGCCATTATTTGATGGTTCTCGAACACCTAATAAGTTGCCAACGAAAGCCGCTGTAAGACTTTGGGTCAGTACGGTACCGATAATAATGATGAATACCAAAGGCACCAGGTATTCTGTTCCTGCCAGCCCAAATTCTTCCAGGCGAATAGCAAATAATGATGAGATTGCGGCCGCAACAATACCGCGAGGGCCAATCCAGCTGATCATCAACTTCTCATTGGTTTTTAGCTTTGATCCCATGCTAGAGACCCAGACTCCGAGCGGGCGGGCCACAAACATGATGATTGCCAGCAGTATTAAACTGGTGTAGCCAATCTGCTCCACGCTCGCCAAATCCAGTCTCGCTGCAAGTACGATAAATAATACTGATATAAGAAGAATAGATAATGATTCTTTGAAATCGAGAATGTCATCTTTGGGAAACTTTGGCCAGTTAGCCAGAGCGACACCTAAAATAGTGACGGTTAACAGTCCTGATTCATGTTCTATGTGATTCGAAACGGAGAACACTAGAAGCACGAAAGCTAGAGTAAAAATATTGCGTAAATACTCAGGGACCCAATGCTTTTTGAGAAGGGTTGCTAAAACTGTTGCCCCCGCCAAGCCTAACATTGCACCAATTAATAAAATCTTACCGAATAGCAACAGGGCATTCTCGCCTGAACCGCCGGAGATGATGTATTCATAAACGAGTACCACAGCGATAGCACCGATAGGGTCAATAATGATGCCTTCCCAACGTAGAACGTTGCTGATGTTTTTATTAGCGCGTAGATTCCTCAGAATGGGAATAATAACAGTAGGGCCGGTCACGCATACTAAAGCACCGAATAGTAAGGCTATCAGCGGGTGCATATCAAAAAGGAAGTAGGCCGCTGCGCCAGCAATGGCAATGGTTATCAGAACACCAACGGAAACCAGCATCTGTACCACACGCCCATGACTTTTGACTTCATGAAATTCGAGTGTCAGAGATCCTTCAAAAAGGATGACCGCCACACCGAGTGAAATAAAAGGGAACAGTAAGTCACCCAAAGCCTGATCTGGATTAAACCATCCAAGCACTGGGCCAATAATAATGCCTATCAGCAACAGGAAGAGAATTGAGGGCTGCTTTAAATACCAGGCCAGCCACTGGGCGCCGATTCCGATGGCTAAAACCGCGGATAAGGTTAATGCTAAATCTGGAGTCATGAAAATTCCCGTTGCGTTCCGTTACAAGAGTTATTGTTATGAAGGCTCATTGTCTTGCGCTGAGATTTATAAATCAAGCGCTTAGCCGTCAATTTGCAAAGCAGGGGAGTGTATTGGGGCGAACGTCAATATTATGTGGAGAAATAGGTCGTTAAGAATTAACGCTGACTATTCGATTGAATATGGTGTGTTTGCTGGATATAACTTCTCATGTCAAAACCCATGGCGCCATCGGCTAACGGGCGCTTGATAGAATAGCGCATACCTGATTTATCAGCAGGAGACTTGCTTAAGTCAATGATCAGTGATTTGCGCAGCTTTCCTTCGCTATCACGGACCAATTCAACTTTAGGTTTTAATTTTTTCTCTGGGTGAGTCGAGATCACAATGCCCACTTCGCCATTGCTCATTTCAACTAAGGTTCCAGGAGGGTAAATGCCCAGCATTCTGATGAAAGCTTCAACAAGCTCACCATCAAACTGTTTGTTTCGCTGATTAAAGAGTTCTTTCAAAGCATCACGAGCAGAAAGACTGCGGTTATAACAAGTGTCGCTAGTCATAGAGTCGTATGCATCGACAATACTGATGATTCGGCAATAAAAACTGATTTGTTCAGCAGGTAATTTGGGGTAACCAGTGCCATCAATATGAGCATGATGGTTTTTAATAACGTCTTTAACTGTCCGGTTAATCGTGTGATCAGAATTGACCAGCTCATAGCCAAGAATGGTGTGCTTTTGCATAACACGCATTTCAACTTCAGTCAGCTGACAGGGCTTATCGACAATCTCTTCAGGAATCTGGGTTTTACCAAGGTCATGTAACATGCCGCACAGCCCCAGTAATTCTAGTTGCTCTTCATCTAGCTTAAGGTATTTACCCAGCGCAATGGCAAGGATAGCAACTCGAACACTATGTTCTGCGGTAAATTGGCTTTTGTCCTTGATGCGAGTTAGCCAGAATAAAGCATTGGCATTGGACATGATGCTGATCATGCAGCTCTGAATGACACGACGGGTATGGGCTATATCCAGTGACATTCCCATTTTTGCAAGCTCAAATAAATTAATGGCTTCTTCGCGCGCTGCTTCGTATGTGCCGTGAGCACGCTTCAACTCGTGATGTAATGGGGTATTTTCAGGAAGAGGGGCAGTCTTCGCTTTGGCTTTGAGCTTGTCTTTCTGTAAGGACCAGAATTGCTCGTCGACTTCGATATAAACGTATTTGCAGTATTCTTTGAGTGTTTTGAGCTCGACTTCTCGTTTGATCATGAACTTCTGGAACATCAAAGGCACATCAAGCCAAGGCCTGTCGAGTTCAACGACATACATGCCTAGCTGTAATGAGTCAGCAGGAATTTTTACCTTAAGTGACATAGTTGCCCTGTGATACGAGTCTAGCCCCAAACGTGAACCAAATGGTTCGCAATTGGTTAACTCTATCACATTTATACAAAAGATCTATAAATTTTGTATAAAAGACTGACAGTTATATAGGCTGATAGTTTTTTGTTATCAATAAGTTAAGCCTAATAGTTTTCTTGGTTTCATCAAATAATCTGCTGATTAACAAAGGTTACATTTTAGTCGTTGCCTGATTACTGGTTTGCTGGTAATTTCGCCTGTCAGTCATGATTCCAAGAAAAAGACATAATACTATGCACGCAAGGGTAATTGCTTTAGTACACAACAAATGGTTCGAACGCTTTATTATTTCCGTAATTGTTTTAAGCGGCATTCTAATCGGACTAGAAACCAGTAGAACGCTTTCTCAAACTCATGTCAGCTGGATAGAAACTGCACATGCGGTAATTCTAAGCATTTTCGTTATAGAGGTAGTACTCAAGCTCTACGCATGCGCTCCTGATCTAAAAAAATACTTTAGAGACGGCTGGAATGTTTTTGATTTTTCAATCGTGGTTGTTGCATTAATTCCAATGACTGGTCAATTTGCAGTAATTGGCCGCTTGCTTCGTCTTTTGCGTGTAGCCCGTTTAATTTCGGTTCTTCCTGAGCTGCGTCTGATAGTCACCACTCTGATTAAAACCATCCCTTCCATGTTCCATGTGGTGGTGCTGATGCTAGTTCTTTTCTATATCTATGCTGTCGCTGGATTTAATCTGTTCCATGAGACGAACCCGCAATTCTGGGGTGATCTGGGCACATCCATGTTGACCCTGTTCCGAATCGTGACTCTCGAGGGCTGGACTCAGGTCATGTACCTTGATTTAGCTAATCACACCTGGGCCTGGATGTTCTATGTCAGCTTCATCGTCATTGGCACCTTCATTATCATTAACCTGTTTATTGCCCTGGTGCTTAACAACCTTGATGAAGTTAAAGAGCAGAAGAAGGCCATGGAACGCAGCCAAAAGACGGAAGCTCATATTTTGAACAATATAGTGCTCATACGTAAGCAGCTGCAGGAAATCGAAAAGGAAATGCACGAAAAACAATAGCTTAGTGTTGATACTTTTTGATACTGGCAACTCATAACAAAATCGAGGATAATTGCGCCCAATTTTGTTTCGGACAACATTTGTTGTGGAGACTTTTGTCGTGTCAATTGATTACAGCCAACTGGTAGATTCATTAACGCCTGACATCATAGAGCGTTTTACTGAAGCCGTCGAAACAGGCAAGTGGCCTGATGGCAGTGCCGTTTCAGAAGCACAACGCGAAAACTGCATGCAGGCGATTATGCTCTACAATGCACGCCATAACGCCAGTGATGAGCCTTTTACCATTTCAGCCACAGGCGAAATCCAGACCGGTAAAAAGATGCGTAGTGATTTTGAAGGGCTATCTTCGAATGACCGACTGCGCCAGCAGGGTCATACGATTGATTTGAAAACAATCGACTCCAAAACCATCACCGATAACACTGATAAAACTGACGATTAGTTTGGACATTCACCTGGGTTAGGCAGTCTTACTCCGTCGTCAGTATATACATTTCAAAATTTCAGCAAAATAGGGTAGTTATGCTAAAAACGATTATTCGAAAAGAACATAAGAATAAGTGGGAGAAACGAGCCCCTTTAACGCCAAAAGCAGTGAAGACACTGACCGAAAAAGGCCTCTCCATTGAATTAGAACCCTGCGATATCCGCATCTTTCCAGACCAAGAATACCAAGCCGCCGGCGCTATTTATCCTTCAACCCCAGATCAGGCAGAATTTGTTTTAGGCATCAAAGAGCCTCCAGTTGACTCGATCAAACATGGACAAGTCCACCTAGCGTTCTCGCACACCATCAAAGGCCAGGAATACAACATGCCTTTGTTACAGAAGTTTTTGGATGAAGAAGCAACGCTTTTAGATTATGAACCCATCGTTGATCCGGCCACTGGTCAAAGAACCATTGCTTTTGGTCGTTATGCTGGTATTGCTGGCGCAGTAGATAGCTTCTCAATTCTTGGTGAGAAGTTGGCTCAAAAAGGACTATCGACTCCTTTGTCCGAACTAAAAATGACTTACAACTATGGAACCGTTGAAAACTTGAAGCAAACGCTTGAAGGCTTTGATTTATCACAGGGCGAACCAATACGTGCGCTAGTCGTGGGTACAGGTAAAGTAGGTAAAGGTTCGATTGAAGTCTGCGAATGGTTAGGCTTGCCAAAAGTCAGCGCCAAAGACTTCTTAGCGGGCAACTTACCGCAAGGCAGCTTCTATGCTGTACTTAGTAGCCGCCATATCAATCGTCGTAAAGACGGTGGTGATTTCAGCATGACTGAATTTGTAGAAAAGGGCATTGAGCTCTACGAAAGCACCTTCGATAAAGTGCTTGGCAAATTCAACATTCTGCTGCAAACCCCATACTGGGAAGAGATGTATCCTAAGCACCTGACCAAAGAACGTATGCAGCAACACAAAGCCCAGTTGCCATTAGTGATCGGCGACATCAGCTGCGACATCAACGGTAGTCTAGAATGTACCACCAAAGCTTCCGACATCGACAACCCAGCATTCACTTATAATGTTGATACAGACGAAAGCCAGGACGGTATCAGCTGGGAAGGCGTCACCGTCATGTCCATCGACAACTTGCCCTGCGAGTTGCCTATCGATGCTTCAAACGACTTCTCCAAAGCGTTAACCACCTACGCACCACAGATCATGACAATGGATTTGAGCAAACCTTTTGCTGAGTGCGGCTTGCCAAAAGACCTCGCCGATGCCGTCATCGTCTATAAAGGTCAGTTAACGCCGAACTACGAATACTTGAAAGAGTATTTGTCCTAATCCGTAAAAGTTTGGGTAGGGGCGGGCCAATGTGCCCGCCCTTAATGTATCGGTCTTAATCTCAGGTAACTGCTTACACTTCCGACTTGCTCCAATTCCCCCTTTGATTGAGCTGAGTAGTAGACAAGGCATAGCAATTCAAAACAGGACGTTTTGAATAGTAAAATTCGGGCCAAGGATGGAACGTATTTTACGGTGCGTTAAGTGGCTTGGTGGATACGAAGGGAGTTGAGCAAAGCGAAACCTCAATCACGGGGTGTCGTTTCTTTTGGTCCCTTTTCTTTGGACAAGCAAAGAAAAGGGTCTCGCCGAGTGGCGAAAACTTTAGCCATGGACTGAGTAATCGTTTGCAAAGTACTCTAGCGTTGCGGGCAGGCACACAGGCCTGCCCCTACCAAAAACGATTCCAATCACTCAGGAACCGTCAATTCACCCCGTAAATTGGTCATCATCTTCTCGCGAATACTCTGCCTATCCATGCCGCGGCTAAACAAATAATACAACTTTGCCAGCGCTGCTTCGGTGGTCATGTCATAGCCTGAAATCACCCCCGCATCCATCAACAGATTGCCGGTCTCATAAGTCGCCATATTAACGCTGCCTTTCAAACACTGGGTGCAGTTAACAATGACCTGGCCACTGGCGCAGGCTTCGCGAATCGCTTCCATCAATGCTTCGTTCTTAATCGGCGCATTGCCAGAACCATAAGACTGCAACACAACTCCATCCAATGGCTGACTTAAAAAGCCTTTAACCAGATCCGCTGAAATTCCCGGGAAGAGAGTGAGGATGGCAATCTTAGGTGAGCTGAATTTCTGGACATTCAATTCCGTCCGATGCTGCTTAAACACCAAATGTTCGCGAACCTTGATGGTGCTTCCGATGCTGGCTAATGGCGGCATATTCGGTGAGGTAAAAGCTGCGAAGCCATCCGCATCCGTTTTGCTGCAACGGTTGCCGCGATGCAAATGATCGTGGAAGAACAAGCAGACTTCCGGAATAGGGTGGTTGGCCGCCAGATACACCGCATTAATCAGATTATCGCGCGCATCGGTACGCAGCTGCGTCAATGGGATCTGCGACCCAGTCAGAATCACCGGCTTCTGCAAACCTTCCAACATAAACGACAAAGCCGACGCCGTGTACGCCATGGTATCGGTACCATGCAACACCACAAAACCATCATAATCGTCGTAATTGTCCTGAATATCCTGCGCAATCAGATACCAATCCTCAGGCGTCATATTCGCCGAGTCAATCGGCTCCGCGTAATCACGAATCGTAATCTCCGGCATATCCGGATGCTTAAACTCATGAAAGCTCGCCAGAGTATTCTCCAGAAAACCCTCCTGTGGCACAAAACCCTTATCACTCGGCTTCATGCCAATCGTACCGCCTGTGTAAGCGATATAGACTTTTTTCTTTTTCATCGGTTGCTCGGACATTAAGACTCGATAGTTTCGAATATTCAACAAGTTGGCAGAAGTATAACTTTTATTAGGGGGAGAAAGAAGCCGTGTTGAAGTTCCCTTTATATTTCTTAAAACCCCAAATTTATCACCACAATTGAATTGTAAAGCTTTCTGACATTTTTGTTGCGTTATTAGAAAAGTTTATTAATATGGCTTTTTAATTTATTGCTAAAAAACATATTCAATGAGCTACAAAATAACAATAAGTATGAAGAACAATATAAGTGGAGTACTTCATTACGAAAGTTCTTTATTGGACTTGACGTTACCAGTGGAGCACTCGGGGGATTATTCAGTGGGTTTTCTTGTGTTTATTGATGAGTTAAATAAAAACGATAATCTCGTAGTAAAATCACGAGTCTTAAGAGATTTACAGCAGTGGTCGAAAGTAACAGATCAAAAGTTAATTTGGTGAAATAGATTATTCATTGGGTGAGCTTGATGGATATTGAAGATCTTAAAAATATGAACTATGTATATGATAAAATTAAAGGGAGGTACTACGTGGACAATCCGCTGAAATCACTTGAACTCAAAACATGGCCTGATGTCATGTTAGCAATTAGCTCTGTACCTTTTCTTATTTCTTTTGGTGCCATGTTCGTGGATTCAACAAAGGCTTTTGCTGTGCCTATTACAATTTTAATTGCTGGAATACTCTGTTTTGGAATTGGAGCGAAACTAGCATATTACAGGTATCGAGACTCTAATATCGAAGGTAATATAAATGCATGGTTTGCTGGTTGGCGGCATTCTTTCCTAGCAGATTTTTTTGCATTTATAGGCTTTTTACTCATTTTCTTAGGAATTATAAAGCTTTATGGTATTTAACAAAAGATTGCTGAATTTGCAGCTCACGAGTTTACTAGCTATCACACAACTGTGCGTTAAAGATACAGTAAAATAATGGTGTAAGGGTAGGTTAGGTGTACAAGGCGTACTCTGGTTTGATTTATTTGTAATGGAACATGTTATGTCTAATTATCTGACTAAATTAAAGCAAATTGTATTCTACGGCTGTTTAACATTATTCTTTTGCTCGTATTCATACGGAGGGAAATACGCCGATATAGTTGGTGCGTACCTTGCTAATAAAGGTGTATGTAAAACATCGTATTTTATGGGGAAGCATGAGCAAGATAGGTTATTGGAAGGGGTTTGCATCCCAATAAAATCTGTTTTAGATGAAAGCAAAAAAGAACTTATCCCTCTTGCAATTATAGAGTTAAAGAGCCCAAATCAATTAAAGTTTTATGAAAGTATCGAAAAAAAGAAAAGAGATAACACTGAAGCTTTCCATGTAGAAGTCGATAGCTTTAATGACAATATCTTTAAACTAGTCGATGGATCAATTTTGGAGAAAGATGACCACAAATATGTAGGATATATTAGTTACCATGAGAAAGGAATATTTTACAAAGATGGATCCAAGTGGAAGCTTTGTGTAAATAATAAAACATTTAAAGTGAAACTATTAAAAAACAATAAGTATCACTACAGCAGAGATGAAATTAGCGATATTTCTATTTATGAAATCGAGAAGCTTGAAGAGTGTTCATGACTATATTTAATTTTGAATTTTGAATTAATTGGTAGTTATAGAAATAATGGGGTCAGAGTAAATTAATTATATAAGAAGAACACTCTGATATTAAGAAGCACCATATAGCAAGGAGAAAGGAATGAAATATATATTATTTCTTGGACTAGGTTTTTTATTATCTTCATGCGCAATAATGGACTATACAAAAGAAGAGCTTACGGGTTGTGACCATCATTCAAAGTGGTGCGATCAGATTCGTGCCACGGCTACAGAAACCTACCTTTACGCTCAAATGTCGGCCAATACTTACAATGATGCCTATCAATTTAAATTGCCTACCAACTATGAGCTAGTCACCAAAAAAGACAATGATGATATTGGGTTTGCCTATTCGATTTATGAAAATACTCGAAATGATCTAACCATTATTGTCTTTCGAGGAACAGAGGGCGCTAATTTCAAGGACTGGTGGTATGGCAACTTGTGGGGTAGCCAGAATGATCGAGGCCTGGAATTGTTTGATACGATTCGACAAGAAAAGGGGAGTGACGAAACCATTATTGTCACTGGCCATTCGTTAGGAGGCGGTATTGCTCTAGAGATTTCACTCAAACGCGAAAACGTTGAAGCTTATGTATTCAATACCTCACCGAGGTTCAGTGCGAATGGTTACAGCATTGAGAATAAGCGTGTGTCAGTAGTGGAGCACGGCGAGATCCTCAAAGCACTTCGAGCACCTTCTCGTGAAGCTTCTCAGACCTATACATCCATCGGCTGCTCAAGCGGTGGCCCCGTTGCACAGCATGAGCAAGCAAAACTGGCAGAGTGTTTAACTCAAATCGCAGCGACAGAGTCTAATGAAGCAAGGCGTTCTTTAGCTCAAAATAATATTGAATACATATACGAATAGTTTGTTTTTTAAAGAGTGCCGTAATACATTAGCTGGGGCTTTTATTGTTTGGGTCATTCCATGAAAATAATTTCTACATTGTTAGCTGCATTAATTCTATCTGCTTGCGCAAATCATTCAGGTACTCATTCGGGAGAATCAACAGAAGAATGGCTCCAGCAGCAGTATTCATTGGGTATTATTTATAAAGAGCAACCAAACCATGGTTTGGAAGTTTTGTTAATATCCCAGCACTCCGAAACCTTTCGTTCAGGTCTAAAATCCGGTTGGGTTTTAGTTAGTATGGATGGTGTTTCTTTGGCTCAAGATGGTGGGGCGCTACTCAGCGAAAGGCTTCAGGATTCGAGTAAACCTCATAACATCATGTTTGAAGTCGATACTGGCGAACAAATCATTCAAATGGAGTTAATGCGAGAGAGGTTTGGATTTAAACATAACGTTAAAGGTAGCTTTATTGAAGTTCATTAAAGATTGGTAAGCCAAACAGAAGTAGGGCATCCATGGGGATGACCCTAAGCCACGACGCATACTAAGACACCTATCAAAAAGGATTAAAATGAATCTTAATAAAGTAATAATGTTATCTATATTTCTGTTCACCGTTTCTTCTTGTAGTACTATTCCTGAATTTGAACGTGGAGATGTACCTGAAGAGTATGTCAGTATTATTCTTGATGAAATCGATTTGACTGACTCATCTTGCTCCCCCAATATTACCAAGTTAATAGAGTGCACAGATAACCGTTACGGTGTGCCACAAGATTATTATTGCGTATTAGCTCTTCAAGGTCATGATACATTAGAATCTAGCAGGGATTTTATTTATTCAGTAGGGGTTCGAGATAATGAGGCAGGTGTTTTTGGAAAGCTATTAAGCATAAATATATCCGGAGAAGTTGAGCTAATAACTGTAGTAAGTGGATGCCCTTATTGAATTAGCGGTTGCTTAAAGTTTTAGACTCACACAAACCTCAACAAAAATGGTACGTCGCGACGCAGATCCTGAATTACCTAAAGGTATTCCCTTCGGTCACAGTTTAGGCAGGCAATTCTCTAAGAATTACCAGTGAATTCCCCACATCCTTGTGGGTCAGATGACAACCTTTTAAGTCCTGCAATAACCAACTATCTTTACATTCGCTGTTTGTTTTTAAGACGTGTATAATGACACCCATTCCCGAGGGGTGGCTTTTAGCCTGAGATGAGGCTCGATGCAGTTGCAGTTTTGATTGCTTGAGCGCCAGACCCTTAGAACCTGATCCGGGTTATGCCGGCGTAGGGACAGGGAGTTCAGAAAATGTGCTTTTTGGGATTCTGGCTTTTCCTTTCTAGATTTCAAGCCATTCATTGACAGGGATTCAGTCAAGTTAGCTTAACTGCTTCAATTTTCTGTCTTTTCTGTTGTTACTCTGCATACCCCAACAATATTGTGCTATGTGGAGTTGTCCTTTGAAACACGCTATTCGTTCTTTTAAACCTTTAATCTTGGCCAGTCTGTTGGCGATGTCGCTTGGTGCTGTTGCTGAAGAGCAGAGTGATGATGACATTGAGACTCTGGTGATTAATGCAGAGCATTTGACTGAGAGTCCCTTGACCTTGCCTTCGAGCGTAACTGTGATCGATAGCGAAACGGCGCGTCGGAACAATGCTCATCATGTGTCTGATATTTTCAATTTAGCGCCAAACGTTAATTTCGCAACGGGTGCGTCTCGTGGTCGCTTTATTCAGATCCGTGGCGTCGGCGAGCGCAGTGAGTTTGTTGAGCCGGTGAATTATTCGGTGGGTGTGATTGTTGATGGCATTGATATGACGGGTATCGCTGGCGGTGCCTTGATGCTTGATACGCAACAGGTTGAGATCCTACGCGGGCCACAGGGGACGATTTATGGTGCTAATGCATTGGCAGGCCTTGTGAATATGGTATCTGCTGAGCCTGAGGAAGACTTGCTCAAAGTTTCCGGTTCTTTTGAGTCTTACAATGGTCGCAGCGCTTCTTTGATAAGCAGTGATCAGCTGTCGGATGCCTGGGGTTACCGTTTCGCGGTGGGGCAGTATCGTAGCGACGGTTTTACCGATAACATTTTCCTCGGTCGTGATGATACCCAGAATATCGATGAATCGAGCATGAAGGCTCGTTTGGTTTACCAACCCAGTGACGACTTTTCTTTGACCTCAAATCTGATTCTGGTCGATGTGGACAATGGTTATGACGCTTTTAGTCTTGATAACACACGCCAGACTTACTCTGATGAGCCAGGGCACGATCGCCAGGAAACCATAGGCGCTTCCTTTATTGCTGAATGGGCCTGGGACACGACCAAACTGCAAAGCACCTTGTCATTTGCTGATAGCGAGCTAGATTATGCTTACGACGAAGACTGGAGTCATACTGGAATTTGTGAAGACACGCCGTGTGATAGCGATGACTGGGGCTTTGATTGGTGGTATTCGTCATTTGATCGCTTCTTAAGAGATAACCGTAATCTGAGTCTGGATGTGAAACTGATTGGTGGGCAGGGCAGCACTGACACCTTGTCTAATCAATCTTCGTCGAATCAGTGGGTGGTTGGTGCATATTTTCGCGATCAGTCGGTTGACCTGTTACGTCAATATACTTTCAACCCTGTCGATTTCAGAAATCAGTACGATACGCGTAATGCCGCGCTTTATGGACAGTTGGACATTCCATTGATTAATGATTGGACCTTGGCAACCGGTGCACGTTTCGAACGCCAGTCGGCTGATTATATTGATAACCAGCCATTTGCGGATGATCGTTCTGAGACCTTCTGGGGTGGTAAGGTTTCGCTTGAGTATCAGGCCAGCGAACAGGCTATGCTTTATGCCTTGTTATCGCGTGGGTATAAAGCAGGAGGCTTTAATACTGCACAGGAATTACCGGAGTCACAGCGTGAATATGACTCAGAATACATGCTCAATCATGAACTAGGGGTTAAAGGTTTGTGGCCTGATGCTGGATTAACGTTGCAGGCGTCTGTGTTCTATCAAAACCGTGATGATATCCAGTCCAAACAATCTTATGTCACCTCGCAGGCTGATGGGCGAACGTTACAGGAAGGCGGCGAGTGTCCTTGTAATTTTACCGATTACAATATCAACGCTGGTGGTGCAAAAAGCTATGGTGCTGAAGTTGAGTGGAATTGGCGTTCATCAGATTGGGCGCGTTTGTACGGTTCTGTAGGGATTCTTAAAACTAAGTTTGAAGATTTGCAGAGTTTTACTCATGTATTAGCGGATTTAACTGCTAATCCACCTGTGCCTTATGATTTAACGGGTCGCGAATTGGCTCATTCACCAGAGCTGCAATGGATTGCTGGTGCTGATTTCTATTTCAATGAATATTGGAGTTTGAATCTGCAAACTGAATTTAAGGATGAGTTTTACCTGTCTGATCGTCATCAGGTTAAAGCGGAGGACTATCAGTTGTGGCACCTGGCGTTGACTTATGAGGATGCTAATTGGCTTGTTGAACTCTATGGCCGTAACCTGACGGATGAAACTGTCGTTAATCGAGGTTTTGGTAGCTTCGGCAATGATCCGCGAAAGTTTTATGAAACCGAACCTTATTTTCAGTATGGTACACCAAGAATTGTTGGTGTTCGCGCTGCCTATAACTTTTAAATATTGAGGGATTGGTGAAATGAAGATTTCAGTTGAATTAAGCTTGTATCCTCTTGATGATCAATTCCTGCCGATTATTCAGGATATTGTTGAACGTCTGATGGGGGATAAGCGTGTTGAGGCTATCGTTAATACCATGAGCACGCAGCTTTTTGGTGACTTTGAATCTGTGATGGCAGTGGTTAATGAAACCGTAGAATACTCATTCAAAACTTATGGCAAGCAGGTGTTTGTAGCCAAGTTTTTGAACAGCGATGTTAAGCCCGATTAGTAGACCCAGTTAACAGAGAAAAGAATAGTAAAACTGTATGAGTAGCTTCTTTGAAACCTTTGGCCAGCAAGTAGCGGCTACTTCAAACTGGGAGTGGCTGGCGGTTGCCTTGGCTATTGCATATATTCTATTAGCGATTAAAGAAAATATCTGGTGCTGGGTTGCTGCTTTTTTTAGTACGGCGATTTACACGGCATTATTCTATGACGTGAATTTGTTCATGGAGTCACTGCTTAACGTTTATTATTTGTTGATGGCCGTTTACGGCTTCTATCAATGGCGCTTTACCGGTAAACGAGGGAACGACAAGTCCATTAGTCGTTGGTCATTGAAAGTGCATTTGGCTTGGATAGCTGGGCTATCTATAGTCGTCTTGATTAGTGGTTATTTGCTGGATAATTACACGACCCAGGATTTTGCCTATGTTGATTCATTCACAACCTGGTTTGCAGTGTTTACTACTTATCTATTAGCGCAGAAGGTGCTGGAAAACTGGTTGTACTGGGTTGTGATCGACTTTGTGTCAGTGTTTTTATATTGGGAAAAAGGTTTGCTGATAACTGCAATCTTGTTTATAGCTTATACAGTCATGGCCATTGTCGGCTGGCTGGAGTGGAAGAAGCATTATGCCCAACAGAAAACCGCCTGAGTGGTGGCAATACTCAAATAGCTGCTGGCAGCAATTGGTTGAGTTATTAAACAAACTGCAGCCGGATACTGTTGCTCAATGTGCAAACCAAGCTAATTGGCAATTATTGCGTCAGGGCGATACCAATTCTAATTTTAAATTAAGTCTTACTTTCCAAGATTACTTTGTTCAATTGGTCGATCAGACAAAAGTTGAGCAGCTACCAGGCGGTTTTTATCGTTCTCAGACAAGACTGGTTAGCGAGAATCCAGCGCTTTCAAAGTGGCTTCCAAAGTGTTTGCTGGATAATGAAGAAATCCGTGTTTCGGTCTGGCTATATGCGAGCCCGACAGTGAGCCAGCATTTTAACAACCCCGATTTGATAGTTGATTTAAGTAGTTTATTGAGTGAGTTGCATCATTCTGAATTATCGTTGCCAGAGCTTGATATGAAAATGCATCTTGCGAAATATTATGAAATTGCAAGAGCTAATAAAACCGCCGATCCTTTCCGCTCAGAAGTGTTGTATGAACAAGGGCAGAAGTTAGTCGATTCTTTCGAGGCATCCCATTGTTGTCATAATGACATCTCGCCTGGCAACTTGCTGTCTGGACACCAGCTTTTTTTGGTTGACTGGGAGTATGCTGCTTTAAGCGATCCATTGTTTGAACTGGCGGGAATTATCTGCAACTTTGAGCTTTCCGATCGCCAGGAGCAGGAGCTAGTCGAAGAGTATCATAGGCAGTCGCAGATGATGGTGGATTTGGAAAAGCTAGAAGCGATGAAAGCCTTGTACAGAATTATCACTGAGCTTTGGTATATTGGTAATGCTTGATCAAAAAAGGTACTCCAAGGAGTACCTTTTTATATTTATATGGCTTTAATGCTTACTCTGAGTGACTATTCAAATAATCTATCGCTAAATGCGATAAAGCTTTAACTCCAACCCTCATACCAGCTTCATCCACATAGAAATCTGCAGTGTGGTGTGGTGCTACTTCACTAAGTGGCTTATCTACAGGCTTACCACCAAGGAAGAAGAACATGCCAGGAACTTCGTTAGCGAAGATAGAAAAGTCTTCAGCCCCAGTTACTGGATTAACAATATGAATATTGTCTTTGCCAATAACGTTTTCGAGTGTAGGCATCATTTTGGCCGTTAGTTCTGGATCGTTATAAGTTACTGGTAGCGAACTAGAGTAGGGCAGTTCAACGACAGCGGTTGCGCCCATGCTTTTGGCGATCAATTCGGCTTTTTCTTTCACCTGCTTTGCGATATTTTTTCGATCTGCTTCATCCAATGCGCGGATAGTACCAAGCATTTCTACTTCTTCAGGAATGATATTTGAACGAACACCGCCATGAATTGCGCCAACACTGACCACTGATGCTTGTTGAGTCAGCGGCATGCTGCGACTAACGATAGTCTGCAAACTGTTTACGATTTGAGCGGAGGTTACTACAGGATCAACTGAAAGCCATGGCGTTGAACCGTGTGCACCTTTACCTTTGATAGTGATTTTAAAGTCATCGACGCTGGCCATCAGGCCTTCTGACTTGATGCCAATTTCACCAACATTAATACCTGCCCAGATATGTAGGCCAAAGACCACATCAACGTCAGGATTTTTTAGAGCACCTTCTTTAACCATCAGTTCGGCACCGCCTTCTTCACCAGGAGGGGAGCCTTCTTCGGCTGGCTGGAATAAAAATTTAACGGTTCCCGGAAGCTCATCTTTCATGCTGGTTAAAATTTCAGCAACGCCCATTAACATAGCTACGTGGGTATCGTGACCACAGGCGTGCATGACTGGCACTTCTTTTCCAAGGTATTCGCCAATAGCAGTAGATTTGAAGGGAAGATCGTTGCGCTCTTTGATAGGCAGAGCATCCATATCAGCACGTAATGCTACAACAGGACCAGGCTTGCCAGCTTTGAGTACAGCAACAATTCCGGTATGAGCAACGCCTGTTTCTATTTCAAGGCCTAGCTCACGTAAATGCTTTTCAATGTACTTGCTGGTTTCGAACTCGCGATTACTAAGCTCTGGATTCTGGTGGAGATGGCGACGCCATTCTATGACTTTTGGCTCAATGGTATCGGCCTTTTCGGCGATAATCTGTTGGGCGTCCTGCGCGGAAAGGGATAGCGAAAACCCTGCTACTAGTATGCTGACAATAAACTTCATAAAAAGGGGTCCTCAATTTTTAAGCGCGTTCAGTTTGGCCTTTTTTGCCACTTAATGCAAATGTGATTTATCTATTGAGTCATGCATAAAGAATGATTGTTATGTTTGGAGAATCAATGTTATGTGAGGATGTTGCCTATTCTTCGATGTAAAAAAAGGCGCCCAATCGGACGCCTTTTGAGGGGTGTTGCTTGTTACAAGGGGCGTTACATGTTTAAACTTTTTTATGCACCATTTCTTCTGGGGCAAAGTCATCAACGTTTACGATATCAAGACGAGCTTTTTCAGCTTCAATGATCAGGTCGTATTCATCTTGAGTGATGATACCGTCATTCTTAGCTTGCTCAGCGTAGATGACTACTTCGTGATTATCAGGTTTGACGCCTAAAGTACTGGCTACTTTCTTGACCAGTGGTTCAATTTTTAACTGAAGACGTAAAGCACGATCAACTTCAGCAGCATTGTTGAACTCAGCAGCAGTTTTAAACATGCCGTGGGTTAGTTCTTCACGCATTGCACCTGGCTCTTGTAATTGACGAGCCACTTTACGCTGCAGCTTATCAGAAGGTGCTGAAACTGGCATACCCAGTGGGAAGACCACTAATCTTAGTGCCTTGCCTAACCATCCGATAGGGAAGTTACGAAGAACTCCATCAGCTGCCATCTGGGTCTGATACATACAGAAATCTAGTGACCACTTAACGATGTCTCGGTCGTGCTCTGGTCGACCTTTATCGTCATAGAATTTGAGTACAGATGAAGCAATGTACATATAACTCAACATGTCGCCAAGACGGCCCGAGATCATTTCACGACGCTTAAGCTCGCCACCCAGCACGCCCATGGTGACGTCCGATAGGAATGCCAGAGTGCTCGAGAAGCGTGTTAGATGTTGATAGTAACGACCGGTAAAGTCAGACTTTGGTTTAAACACCAGACGACTGCTGGTTAAACCTAACCAGAAGGTACGAATCTTGTTACTGGCTGCAAAACCTAAGTGGCCAAATAATGCCTTATCAAAATCTTTGACGGCCTGTTTGGTGTCTGGATTGTGTGTGGCGGCAATTTCCTTGAGTACGTAAGGATGGCAACGAATCGAGCCTTGACCATAAATGATCAAGCTACGGGTCAGAATGTTAGCGCCTTCAACTGTAATGGAAATTGGAGCGCTTTGATAAGCCTTAGCCATATAGTTTTTAGGGCCCATAATGATTGCTTTACCACCATGAACATCCATACCGTCAGTAGCGATCTCACGCGACATATTGGTGGTATGGTATTTGACTATAGCTGATGCGACCGATGGTTTTTCACCGGTATCGATACCCGCTGCGGTAAAGGTTCGAACTGCATCAATCAGATAAGTTTTACCCGCGATTCTGGCCAATGCTTCCATCACGCCTTCCATGTAGCCCACAGGGACTTTGAACTGTTTACGGATGCGAGCATAGGCACCAGTGGTGTACGCAACTGCTTTCGAGCCACCGGTTGCGCCTGATGGTAAGGAAATAGCACGACCAGCAGAAAGACAGTCAACCAGCATACGCCAACCGATACCGGCGTTCTTTGCTCCACCGATAATATAATCTAGCGGCACGAACACATCTTTACCAGTTGTAGGGCCATTCTGGAATGGAGTGCTGATTGGATGGTGGCGACGACCAAAATTAACCCCAGAGGTATCTGTTGGAATTAAGGCGCAGGTAATACCTAGATCTTCTTCATCACCCAATAAGCCGTCTGGATCATAAAGCTTGAAGGCCAGGCCGAGTAGGGTGGCCACTGGTGCAAGCGTGATATATCGCTTGTTCCAGGTCAGGCGCATGCCCAAAACTTCTTCACCATTCCATTCACCTTTACAGATGATGCCTTTATCAGGAATGCCGCCTGCATCAGAACCAGCTTCCACTGAAGTCAATGCAAAGCAGGGCACTTCTTCACCACTGGCCAGGCGAGGAAGGTAATGTTTTTTCTGTTCCTCAGTACCATAGTGCAGAAGTAATTCCGCAGGGCCCAATGAGTTAGGTACTGATACGATACTTCCAACGGTTGCACTGCAAGAGTTAATCTTAGTCAGAACCTGTGACTGAGCGTAGGAAGAAAAGCCAAGACCACCGTATTCTTTAGGGATGATAAAACTGAAGAAGCCATTTTTCTTAATGTATTCCCACATTTTTGGTGGCATATCGCGGTCATATTCCGAGATAGTCCAGTCATCAATCATCTTACACAGTTCTTCAACCGGGCCGTTTAGGTAGGCTTGCTCCTCTTCAGTAAGCTTTGCTGGTGGAACATCATGCAGGCGCTTCCAGTTTGGCTTACCACCAAATACTTCCGCTTCCCACCAGACAGTACCAGCGTCAAGCGCTTCCTGTTCTGTGTCGGAAATAGTCGGCATGATGCCTTTAAATACATTAAGTAGCTTACTGGAAATAATTTTACGAACTGGCTTTAAGTTCAAAGGGATAGCGATAGCTAGAAATATCACCCAATGAACATAAGGAATAGACACTTGAAGGCTGTAAAGCACTAAAATAGCAGCCAGTGCCAAAGTCGTTACCAGCAGGCTCAATCGGTGGTACAGCGCGATACCGAGAGCTACCAGTAGAACGATTGTGAGGATAAGCAAATTCATGGAATAACCTACCTTTTATGGATATCTATCAATAAAGAATGTGTGAACAACTTATCACCCTAGAATAACACATCGTACCAGTTTTGCTAGAGTGATTTTTTTGTTTCAAAGTTTGTAACTGCTTGAACTCAAAGACCAGTTGTAACAATATAGGCGTGAACAAAATATAAAGATAAATTGAGGAGCGGGAAATGAAACGTTTAGCTGTAGCTATTATTCACGGCATTGGATCCGAGAAGGAATTTTTCTCTGTTGAGTTAAAACATCGAATTGTTCAGGAGTACCTGAAGGGTGACCCTGAAAACCGTATGGAAGATGACCTGTTATTCCACGAAATCTACTGGGGCGATCTGGTTAAAGATGAACATGGCGAGCTGCTTAAGCAGTTAGATTACCGTAACGAACTGACCTATCAGGGTGTTCGTAACATGTTTGTAGATTTTATGCGTTTGGGGTTAAGTTACCGTAAAGGCAGTGATAGCGGTCTTTATGAAGCGATTCATGGTCGAATCAAAGAAAGCCTGGCCAAGTTTGCCACTCATCGTCATGTTGATACTGATTCAACTCCGATGGTGTTAATGGCTCATTCTTTTGGTTCGGTGATCATGTCCGACTATATCCATGACCTTGCTAATAATGGCGCAGATTTTAGTCCTTTTGAGAGTTTCCAGACCTTAGCCGGTATTATCACTTTTGCCAGTCCGCTAGGCGTATATTCTGCACATCATGATGATTTCCACGGCCCAATGCCAAAAGTTGGTAAGGCACTTGAAGATGGATTGAAAGATCGCGTTAAGTGGCTTAATTTCTACGATAAAGATGATGTGGTTGCCTATCCGTTGAAAAACGTTAGTGAAGATTACAATCAAGCAGTTGACGAAGATATCGAAATTAACGTTGGTAGCGCTGCGACTTCTTGGAATCCAGCTTGCCATACCGGTTACTGGGAAGATAAAGACTTCTATAAGCCTGTAGCCAAGTATCTTGGCGAAGTTAGAGCACCGCACGATTTCTGGAAATTGTCATAGTCTTTAATTTAAGCGACAATAGCTCAATCGTTTAATCAAGCTCCTGTTGGTGGCTGGATACAACCAGCAACTGGCAGGAGCCTGTTTGTTTAAGTCCATCAATAATTGACTGAGTGTTAATTGCCGTTTATGTCAAAAATTCCTAACGATTCTAGTAACGAACCTTCAAGTAAGCCTGGGATCGAACATAATAAGAATTCTAACCAGAAGAACCCTCCCATTCAGAAACTGATAGCTGAACAGCTTGCAGACTGTCAGCTAGTGGATCAGTTTGAGCTGTCAAAACTCAAGTCAGTTATCACCAAGCGTCAAAAAAATAACCAACCGGTAAGTAAGTTGACTGAAAAGGCTCAAAAGTTACTGGATGACTCTAAGCGAATTGTTGAGCAACGTAAAAATATCATCCCAACGGATATCGAATTTGATCTGGCCCTGCCGGTTTGTCAGGCCAGGGACGATGTTCGTAAAGCCATTGAAGAAAATCAGGTGGTAGTTATCGCTGGTGAAACAGGTTCCGGTAAGACTACTCAACTACCAAAGATATGTTTACAGCTAGGCTTAGGCGTTCATGGCAAAATTGGACACACTCAACCACGAAGAGTTGCTGCAACCAGTGTGGCCCGTCGTATTGCAGAAGAATTAAAAGCCAATCTGGGTGAGGTAGTTGGCTACAGCATTCGATTTAATGATCAGTCAAACCCGATAACACCTGTTCGAGTAATGACTGATGGGATTCTATTAAATGAGATAACTCATGACCCATTGCTAAGACAGTATGACACCTTGATCATTGATGAAGCTCACGAACGTAGTCTGAATATCGATTTTCTGCTTGGCTATATCAAAAATATTCTACCCAAGCGCCCTGATTTAAAAGTTATTATCACCTCTGCAACCATTGATGTAGAGCGCTTTGCCAGACATTTTGAAATTGACGGTAAACCTGCTCCAATACTGGAAATTAGTGGTCGCACATACCCGGTTGATGTCTGGTATCGACCTGATGATGAGGAAAACCCTAGCCCGCAAGTTGAACGCATTGGACATGCAGTTGATGAACTTATCAATTATGCTCCAGGCGATATATTGATATTCCTGTCAGGCGAAGCTGAGATTCGGGAAAAGGCCAAATTTTTACGCAAAGAACGCTTTCAAGGCTGTGAAGTGCTGCCTCTATATGCACGATTATCAATGCGTGAACAGGAAAAGATTTTTCACCCCTCAGGTGGTAAACGTCGCATTATCCTTTCGACCAACGTAGCAGAAACCTCGGTCACAGTACCTGGCATTCGATTTGTTATAGATCCGGGTTTCGCTCGCATCAGTCGTTATTCGGTCCGCAATAAAATTCAGCGTTTACCGATTGAGAAAATTTCTCAGGCCAGCGCTAATCAGCGGAAAGGTCGTTGTGGTCGTATAGCTGACGGTGTATGTATTCGTCTATATGAAGAGGAAGATTTTCTCAATCGTCCTGAATTCACCGATGCCGAAATTTTACGTACGAACCTGGCTGCAGTTATTTTACAAATGAAGCAGTTGGGCCTTGGTGATATTGAGGCCTTCCCATTTATTGATGAGCCAGCACCAAAGCAAATAAGTGATGGTTTAAATTTATTATCTGAATTACAGGCCGTGGATGGCAAAAAACAGCTGACCGCCATTGGTCGTAAAATGGCCCGATTGCCGATTGAGCCTCGTTTAGCTCGAATCCTACTGGCTGCTCAGAATGAATCCTGTGTCCGTGAGGCTTTAATTCTTACGGCTTTCCTGTCGGTTAAAGACCCAAGGGAATGGCCATTTGAAAAGAAAGAGCTGGCCCAACAGAAGCATGCTAAGTATAGGCATCCACAATCCGACTTCATAGCGATTATTAATTTATGGGATCATCTGCATGAGCAGCAGGATGACCTGTCGAACAATGCATTCCGCCGTTACTGTCAGGAAGAGTTAATCAATTTCAATGCCTATAGGGAATGGCGAAGCACTTACCGTCAACTCAAGACTTTAGTTAAGTCAGAACATCATCAGACTCAAAAGCAAGCAGAGCCCATCAACCCTGATGACAAAGTTTATTATGCCAAGTTACATTCGATTTTATTGACTGGCTTATTGAGCTTTATTGGACAAAAGGATATTGAGAAAGGCTATCTTGGTACGCGCCAGACACGCTTCATGATTCACCCACAGTCGGCCAATTTCAAAAAACAGCCACCATGGGTAATGGCGTTTGAGATTGTTGAGACTACCCAGAACTATGCGCGTTTGACAGCCATGATAGAAACGCCCTGGATTGAAAGAATCGGTGGGCACTTGATCAAAAGCCATTATTTTGATGCTCACTGGGAGAAAAAGCGGGGTACGGTGGTTGCATCGTTGCAGCAGACTTTGTTGGGGCTAAAGGTTGTTTCAAATCGCACCGTCGACTATTCGGCAGTAGAGCCAGAGCTGTGTCGTGAATTGTTTATTCTTCATGGCCTTGTCAGAAGAGAGCTTGATGCTCGTCATGAATTTCAGCAGAAGAACGAGCAACTATGGAACGAAGTGGAGCAGGAAGTCGCTAAGGCCAGACAGGCGGATATGCGAGCTGATGAGCGTGATTTGGTTGCATGGTTTGACAAGCGTTTGCCTGAGAATATCTGCAACGTTAAACAGCTGAATCAATGGCTTAAGAAAAGTAAACAACAGAACAATCAACTGCTATCCTTGAGTAAAGATGTTTTGTTTAAGGCCGAAGAGCAGGATGCAAATTTATACCCCGAAACGCTAATGGTTAAATCCATAGAGCTGCCTTTAAGTTATCACTTTGAACCTGGGCACCCTCAAGATGGTGTTACGGTTAAAATGCCGCTTTCCCTCAGCCAGCAATTTAAAGATTCCGATTTTGAACGGTTAGTTCCAGGACTGTTGGAAGAAAAAATTGAATTCATGCTTCGTTCCTTGCCGAAACGTTTCCGTAAAAACTTTGTGCCAATTCCGCAGTTTGCACAGGCCTGTTATGAACAGGTGTTAGAGCAGCAGGGCAGTTTGATTGATATTATCAGTCGTCACCTATTCAAAATGACTGGGGTAATTCTTCCCAAAGAAGCGTGGCAGGAGCTGAGTTTGCCTGAGCATTATTTAATGCGATTCGACATTGTTGATGATAAGGGTAAAACTCTTAAAAGTGGCCGTAGTCTTGAGCAGTCCCAGGATATTAAAAAAGCCAAGATTGATGTTAGTAAAAAGCAGAATAGTAAACCACAAACTTATACCAGCTGGCCCGATGATTTTGTTAAAGAAGGAATGGTGGAAGAGGCTGGTACTAAAATTCCAGTCACTTATGCGCTCGAAGACTGTGGTGATAAGGTTCGGGCTATAGCCGTAGTTAATAAAAAGCAGGCACAAAATGTACATGTTCGTGGTGTCTGCCGATTACTAGCGCTTGAAAAGGCCTCATTGCTTGGTTACATGAAAAAGAAATATCATAACAAGCAGAAGTTAATCCTGTCGGTAAGTACTTTAGGGAACGTTGACGAGCTTATAGATGATGCGGCAATGGCTTGCTTACGAGCTATAGTCGAGAATGAAATTCCATATAATAAGAATGAGTACCAAACGATTTCGCAGAGAACAGAAAAGGAACTAGTGCCTGCTACTACAGCAATGCTGGATGATCTGGTTCAGGTACTTCAATTAAGAGCTTCTGTATTGGCGGATGCCAAAGGAATGGGTAATTCTCTAACTAGTACGCGAAAAGATATCATTGGTCAGTGCGACTACTTATTCCAGCCGGGATTTTGTTTCAGGTTTGGTGGAGAAAAAATAAAAGATTTTAAACGTTATCTCTCCGCCATCGAAAAGAGAATAGAAAGGGCTAAGTTGAACCCGCTTAAAGAAGCTGAATCTTTGATTGTGATCTCTGACTGGGTCGATGTGCGAGAAAGCTTAGGGAAGGATAAAGCCATTCCAGCATTTGAAGTTGATGAATTTAACTGGATGTTGGAGGAGTTTAGAATTTCACTGTTTGCTCAAGGTCAAAAGACTCGTTTTCCGATCTCAGCAAAACGTTTACAGAAGCAGCTTGATGAACTTGAGAAAATTTATTATTAGGGTGTAATGAATAGTTGGAGCTAGTTGCAGATCAGGCTTTGCCTGGTTCCTCTGGAGTAATGACCACTTTATTTCGACCGGTTTCCTTGGCATCGTATAGGCACTTATCAGCAATTTCTATCATGCTATCCAGAACATGGTGGTGGTTGATATTGACACCGATACTGACGGTAACACTAATTTCCAGGCCGTCCACATCAATGACCGTTCCTTCAATACGCTTTAAAAGCTTGTCGAAGAATATTTGTGAGTTTTCGCGATTAATACCCACCATATACATACAAAATTCTTCACCGCCGAAACGGGCTACTACATCTGACTTGCGGACGGAGCTTTGTAAAATCTGCGCAATCTTGGTTAATACGGCATCACCGACCTGATGGCCGTAGGTGTCATTCACCTGTTTGAAGTGGTCAATATCTACCAGTGCGCAGGCAACAGGCGTCGAATGACGGTAAGCAGAGCTATGCATAACTTCAACAAGCTCATAGAAGTGACGTCGGTTATTGAGGCCAGTGAGATAATCTTTGGTTGCTGCCGTCGTCAATTTCTCGTATTCAATAACGCGGCTGGTATTTACAGCAACCCGTAAATAAAATTCCTCAGCTAAAAACGACTGCTTAATAATAAAGTCATCGGCACCATACTTTAGGAAGTTGGCTGACATCAAAACGTCATCCCGTGCGGACATACCTATAATAGCCAGTTCCTGTTTGCTATATAAACGGCGAATGTTTTTGGTGAGGTCATAACCATTCATCGCAGGCATATCGTAATCGGTAATCACCAGCTTAATGTCTCTGTGCTGCTTTAGGTGTTCAATCAACACAAGAGGGTCATTGAATTGTAGGGTTTGATACTTATGGACGCTTAGCAAGGTGCTCATGATCCGTAGGCTGGTTTTAGAATCATCAGCTAGTGCAATCTTTATGCTTGGATTGATTTGCAGACGCTGCAGTGTCTCAATAATATATTCGGTTACATAGTTATCACTCTTGATAACATAGTCAACGATTCTGAACTTCCAGATATAGTTTCGAATTTCGGCAGTAATATCGCTGATTAGAACAATGGTAGGGATACGTTTTTTGGCCAAGAGTTGGACAATTTCGCCTTCAGGTGCATCGGGCAGTCGAAAGTCTACCAGGCAGGCATCTATCTGTTCAATATCCAGGACATCCAGTAAAGCTTCTGCACTCGCATAGGTACCAACAGACATAACCTGGTAATCCAGGCTTTCTGTGATTTTCTTTTCAATCAATGCGCAGAAAAATTTACTGTCATCTACAACGAGTATGTTTTTCAAAGTATTAGTATCTTTATTCCAGTACCGAGATTGTATAGGAGCTGATCCTTAAATGCACAGATTCTTAACCCTCAGCTTTAGTACTCCTAATCACACTCTAAAAGGTTTTATGTGCGGGGTTAAAAACTAAATGTAAAATTTGCTGGGTTAATTCTCAAAATTTGATCTGTTTCACTGTATTGATATCCGACAATATCAAACCTTAGGATCCACTTCTGGCTGCTGCGTTTGATAATCATCATCATTTATTGTGGTTTTAAACGAGCCCCAAAAGAATCCTAAAAACAATATCTTAATGCGTATTTGCATTGCGGTGTGGATAATAAAGGAACCACAAATATTGTCTAAATAGGCACTGTAAAGAATCGTTTATAAGGGTCAGTTTTTTTAACATTAGTAGCTTCTTAATCACTCCTAAATGTATCAATTTTGGACATTCGACAGCCTTGTCTGTAACAAATATATTTCAACTCAGAGTCCTAAATTTGTAACAACGCCTTTAATACTCTCAAGTAATTCAATTCTTGGTTAACAAAGACGCCTTACTAACTTTGGGTTCACTGAGTTCTTAAAACTACTAATTGATGAGTTATAGCTTGTCAATTAGTTGGGTTTTGGGAGGTTATTTAACAATGGATGTTCAATGGAGGGATTATTTCATGAACACTAATCTAAAGGCACTGGGTATTCCCTTGGCGGGTCTAGGTTTACTAGTGTCAACTCAACTAACTTTAGCAGCACCGAAAATTCATGAGGTGCAGCCGTATCCCTATGAAGCTCCAAGTAATTTGGTAATCTGGGGTACAGGATTTGATGATCCGCAAATATATTTTGGTACGCACTCAAGCCCTCTGGTTATTAGTGCAGATCAGTCAGCTTGTGATGCGATGGCTTTCAATCCGGCTCCACCTCTTGATCCAACCGACTTTCAATGTCTAGTCGTGGACCTGCCATATGTCAATAATGGTTCGCCCGCAGTTCCTTCTGGAGACTATCTACTGAAAATAGTCGTTGAAGGAGGGATCGATGTTTGTGGTGAGAAACCTTCAGCCTTAACCTTTATGTACACGCCTAGTGACTGTAGCGGTTACAGTTCGCAAGAAGGGGCTACCTGTTCAGGCGACATGACAGGCGCTATTGGTGCAACAACAATTAACGCATTTGGAAGAGATTCAGAAAAGTGGAATTATCCTTCGATGATCTATCCAGGCGAAGATGTGACATTTACTGCATCGGTGTCTGGTAAATGGGGTAACCAGTTAAATGTTGAGTTCAGTGAAAATGGTCTGAGCCAAACAATTGGTCTACATACCTCATGTTCTCAGCCATTAATATTAGGTGATGTATACGGCAGTTTTACTCTGGTTGATTTTGTTGGTCAATCTGGTGGTCCTGCACAGCAAATCGATCTTTATGATCTTACTCTTGGTGGAGTTGGTCCGCAGGGCCCACAAGGTGAGGCTGGTCCAGAAGGACCTCAAGGCCCTCAAGGTGACACTGGCCCAGCAGGTCCACAGGGTGATACTGGTCCAGCAGGTCCACAGGGTGATACTGGTCCAGCAGGTCCTCAAGGTGCTCAAGGTGACACAGGCCCAGCAGGCCCACAAGGCGAAGCCGGTCCAGCAGGTCCACAAGGTGAAACCGGTCCAGCAGGTCCACAAGGTGAAGCCGGTCCAGCAGGTCCACAAGGTGATACTGGCCCAGCAGGCCCACAAGGTGATACTGGCCCAGCAGGCCCACAAGGTGATACCGGTCCAGCCGGTCCGCAGGGTGAAACTGGTGCCACAGGCCCACAGGGTCCAGCCGGCCCTCAAGGTGAAACTGGTGCCACAGGTCCACAAGGCCCAGCAGGTCCTCAAGGTGAAACTGGTGCCACAGGCCCTCAAGGTCCTAAAGGTGACACAGGTGATACTGGTGCTACAGGTCCACAAGGCCCAGCAGGTCCTCAAGGTGAAACTGGTGCCACAGGCCCTCAAGGTCCTAAAGGTGACACAGGTGATACTGGTGCTACAGGTCCACAAGGCCCAGCAGGTCCTCAAGGTGAAACTGGTGCCACAGGCCCTCAAGGTCCTAAAGGTGACACAGGTGATACCGGTGCCACAGGCCCACAAGGCCCAGCAGGTCCACAAGGTGAAACTGGTGCCACAGGCCCTCAAGGTCCTAAAGGTGACACAGGTGATACTGGTGCCACAGGTCCACAAGGCCCAGCAGGTCCTCAAGGTGAAACTGGTGCCACAGGCCCACAAGGTCCAGCCGGTCCTCAAGGTGAAACTGGTGCCACAGGCCCACAAGGTCCACAGGGTGATACCGGTGCTACAGGTCCACAAGGTCCTCAAGGTCCACAGGGTGATACCGGTGCTACAGGTCCACAAGGCCCTCAAGGTCCACAGGGTGATACCGGTGCCACAGGCCCACAAGGCCCTCAAGGTCCACAGGGTGATACCGGTGCCACAGGTCCACAAGGTCCTCAAGGTCCACAGGGTGATACCGGTGCCACAGGCCCACAAGGCCCTCAAGGTCCAATGGGACCAATGGGTCCTCAAGGCCCACAGGGCGAGAAAGGTGATACCGGTGACACTGGTGCTACCGGCCCAATGGGTCCTCAAGGTCCACAAGGTGAAACTGGACCAGCTGGTGGTGGTTCAAACCTACTATGCTTCGCGACTGACCAGACAATTGGCTCGCAAGGTAAATACATGGGGCTTGGCCAACAAGGTGGTCATCATGTTGAAGTGGGTGTCGTAGTGCCATTCCTTGAAGGTGCGATTGTTCAACAGTTCGTTGTTAAAGCAGCACAAGGTAATACAGCTCGATCTGGTAAAGCCTGGGTATACCATGACGGTCCTACTCAGTTTGGTCAGCCTTTAGGTAGTTGCGACTTGGTACCAAGCGATCCTACTGAAGATAGAACTGTTTGTAGCGGTATAGCTGCTGGTGTTCTCAGTGATTTCGATAGCTTAAGTATCTTTATCAAAACTGACGACGGGCAAGGTAGTTTCGTAGGAGCTACTGCCTGCTTGATAATCGAGACTGAACCTCAGGCTCAATAGCAAATTAGTCCTTAACCCCCAAGTGGCAGTCTCCTAGCCACTAAACCCGCAACGCGCCACATCATGTGGCGCGTTTTTTATTAGCGATATTCTTTGATAGATTGGCTGCCCAACATGTCTTTTCTGTAATGCTCATACCACATCTTAGTTGCACCACAGACCGCGGCAGGCATTACCAGCAGATTGATAAAGGGAATCATGGTCATCAACATCACCATGGCGCCAAATCCAAAAGTGCCGCCACGCTTTTGCTGTAATGCTTTTAGCATATCCTGAAAAGGGATTTTGTGGTTATCCATCGGATAGTCGACATACTGTACCGACATCATCCATGCATTGAAAATGAACCAGATAATAGGGAAGGCTAGCGCTCCAATAAGTGGAATGAAAAGGATAAGTAAGCAGACAAGAGCTCTGGGAATGTAGTATTTAAGCTTAATCCATTCGCGTCCGAACAATCTTGGGATATCCTTAACCAATGCCCAGAATCCTTGCTCTGGAAGTACTTTTTCATCGTATCCAGCAGTTGTGTGCAGCTTGTTTTCAACCGCCTCTGCAAGCAGTCCATTGAAAGGAGCTGCAATCCAGTTTGCGAGCATCGCAAAAAAGAAGAAAATAAACAGAATGCCACCCAGAATGACCACTGGCCACATAAGCCAGGCAAGAGCTGTGCCTAGCCATTCCCAGGCCCCCCAGCTTGCAATAGTCTGTTCAACCCATTGCGACCAACTGGAAACCTGAGAAACCAATAAAATCAATGCAGTAGATAGTAAAATTAAATTGATTGCTAAAGGAATCAAGACATACCGTTTGATGCCTTTTTGGGTTAACATGCGGAAACCGTCGGCGAGATAGTGGGCGCCATGAAAAGTGTTTTGAGCCATGTGGATTTTTTTACGTTTACTATGTGCTTATTGGATGAAAATAATTTACACTTAAACGCTTTAGATTATAACCCTGCAAATGTAACAGGGCCTTTCATACAATTAATAATATTGCCAGTTCGTTCAAAATGTTGGGTTGGCTTTTGACTAAAAAATAGACGAATAACATAGATGCGATTAAAACAAATTAAACTAGCAGGTTTTAAATCATTCGTAGATCCAACCACGGTATCCTTGCCGAGTAACCTGACCGCAATTGTTGGTCCTAATGGTTGTGGTAAGTCGAACCTTATTGATGCGGTACGTTGGGTAATGGGGGAGTCATCTGCAAAGAACCTTCGTGGTGATGCAATGACTGACGTGATTTTCAACGGCTCAACCGGACGTAAACCTGTTGGCCAGGCCAGCATTGAGCTGGTTTTTGATAATTCTGACGGAACTGTACAAGGCGAGTTTGCCAACTACAACGAAATATCCGTCAAGCGTATGGTTAACCGCGAAGCTCAATCGAGCTATTTCTTGAATGGAACTCGTTGTCGTCGTAAAGACATCACTGATATTTTCCTGGGCACCGGTCTTGGTCCACGCAGTTATGCAATCATCGAGCAGGGCATGATTTCTCGCCTTATCGAGTCAAAACCTCATGAGTTACGCATCTTCCTCGAAGAAGCCGCTGGTATATCAAAATACAAAGAGCGTCGTAAGGAAACTGAAAACCGTATTCGTCATACCCGTGATAATTTAGACCGATTAACCGATTTACGAGAAGAGCTTGGTAAACAGCTATCTCACCTCAAGCGTCAGGCAACCTCTGCCGAACGATATAAAGAATACAAAGCTGAAGAGCGAGAGTTAAAAGCGCAGTTAGCAGCTATCCGCTGGCAGACCTTCAACAGTAAGATTGAAGCATTAGATGATGCTATCCAGAAAATGGAAACCGAAGTTGAGGCTAAAATTGCCGATCAACGTCACGCTGATAGTGAAATCGAAAAGTCTCGCGAACTACACATTGAATTAACTGATGCTCATAGTGAAGTGCAGGGTCGCTTCTATGGAATCGGTGCTGACATTGCTCGTTTAGAGCAGGCCATCGAGCATGCCCGCCAGCAAAAATCTCAATTACTGGAAGATAAGGCACAGGTTCAAAGCTCGCTGGATAAATTGCGTGAACAGTTACGTTTCGATGAGTCTAAACTAGAAGAGTTAATGACTGAGTTGTTGCAATCTGAGCCAGATCTGGAATTGAAAACAGAGCAGGTTGAAGAGCAGCAGCAACAGCTACAGGATATGGAAGAAGACATGCGCCTGTGGCAACAGGACTGGGATGTGTTCAATCAACAGGCTCATGCAAATGCACAGAAAACCGAAGTTGAGAAAACTCGGATTCAGCACCTTGAGTCACATATTGCTCGCTATACCAAACGTCTTGAAGATATCCGCGCAGAGATCAATCAGCAAGAATCCAGCCCAATGGAAAATGATCTGGTTGAGATAGCGAAAGAATTAAGCTTGGCTGAAGAGCAGTCAGAGCGATTAGAAGAAGAAGTTTCCAATGCGGTTGAGCAGATCAATCAGATCCGCCAGCAGCAGCGTGAGCATAACCAGAAACTGGAAGTATCTAGAAAAGAATTGCGTGGCCTTGAGTCTCGTAAGATTTCTTTGGAAGCATTACAAAGCGCTGCGCTTGGTGGCCAAAGCGAAGAGTCAGTTGACTGGTTAAAACAACAGGGCCTGGATTCAAAGTCTCGCCTTGCACAAAATATCTCTGTTGACTCTGGTTGGGAGTTAGCAGCAGAAACGGTTTTGGGAGAAAATCTCGAAGCAGTTGTGGTTAAAGATAGCCACGAATTTGCAAACTCATTAGCAGGACTCGCCAGCGGTAAACTGATTTTAGTTTCTGATGGATCATCCGCAGGAAACTTCCCAAATACTCTACATAGTAAAATCAAAGGTGCGGATGCGCTTGCTGGTCAATTAAGTAAAGTAAAGGTTGCTGATTCATTAGAACAGGCAATAAGTATTCGTGCTCAACTTGCCGATGATGAATCGGTCATTACCCAAGATGGACTATGGTTAGGCAAAAACTGGCTTAGAGTATCTAAGCAGTCAGAGCAGGGCGCTGGTATTCTTGAGCGCGAAGCTGAGCTTAATGAGCTGGCAGTAAAAATTGAACAGCAAGAAGCAGTTTTGGAAGAGTTTGAGCAAACCAAAGAGCGATTGTCTGAACAGCTTTCAGAGCAAGAGCAATTGTGGCAATCGAAGCAATCTCAGTTAGCACAAGCCAGTAGAACCTACAGTGAGCTACGCGCAAAAGTGGGCTCCCAGCAGGCTAAATTGGAACAGGCGAAAAATCGTTTGGAGCGTTTGCAGAAAGAGCAGCGCGATGTGATGCAACAGCTTCAAGACGACGAAGAGTTGTTAGCGAAGAGCCGTCAACAAATTGAGCTGATGGTTGACAGCATGGCGGATGATAACGAGCGCCGTGAAAAAATGACTGCTGAGCGCGAAGAGAAGCGTGCACAATTAGAAGCTAAAAGACAACAGGCTCGTCAAGTTAAGGACGAGCAGCATCAATTGGCAATTCGTGTCAGTGCAGTTAAAGCAGAAGTTAATTCAACCCGAGCTGGATTTGAGCGTGTCAACTCTCAAATTGGTGAGTTAACGTCGCGTAAAGTTGAATTGGAAAACCGATTAAGTTCTGAACAGGATCCAACGGAAGATTATCAAATTGAACTTGAGCAAGCACTAGAAAAACGTTTGCTGGTTGAAGAAGAACTCAAGCAGGCACGAAATAAATTGTCAGAGATTGATGACAAGATGCGTAAGTTGGAGCGTCAACGTCATGAATCGGAGCAACAAGCCCAAGGCGTTCGTTCTCGTCTGGAAAAGTTACGTATGGACTGGCAGGAAGCCAAAACTCGCCAGAATACTCAGTCTGAAATTCTTGCTGATGCCAGAGCTAATGTCGAAACGATTCTAGAAGAGCTACCTGAAGAAGCAAATGAGCAGCAGTGGCTGAATCAGATTGAAGAAATTACCGGTAAAATTCAGCGCCTGGGTGCCATCAACCTGGCAGCAATTGAAGAGTACAAAGCTGCTGAAGAGCGGAAGACCTACCTTGATGCTCAACATGAAGACCTCATTGAAGCACTCGAGACTTTAGAAAGTGCAATCCGTAAAATTGATCACGAGACACGCACCCGCTTTAAAGAGACCTTTGATAAAGTGAATAAGGGCGTGCAGGAATTATTCCCGAAAGTTTTTGGTGGCGGTCATGCTTACCTTGAACTAACCGGCGAAAATCTGCTTGATACAGGTGTTGCTGTGATGGCCCGTCCACCGGGTAAGCGAAACTCAACCATTCACCTGTTATCTGGTGGAGAGAAAGCATTGACAGCAATTTCTCTAGTATTCTCGATTTTCCGTTTGAACCCTGCACCATTCTGTATGCTGGATGAGGTTGATGCACCACTTGACGATGCTAACGTTGGTCGTTATGCCAATCTGGTGAAAGAGATGAGTGATCAGGTTCAGTTCATTGCAATTACCCACAATAAAATTGCAATGGAAATGGCACACAATCTGTTAGGTGTTACTATGAGCGAGCCAGGCGTTTCACGCGTGGTTTCAGTGGACGTAGATGAAGCAGCTGCATTAGCCGCTTCTTAACAATTAATATAATGAATGAAAAGGTGAAGTGATGGACTTGCAGTTCACTTTGTTACTGATAATCGTAGGCTTAATTATTATTGGCTTTATTTACTTCGATGCAAAACGTCGAAGTAAGGTTAGGCGAGAAAAAGTAGAGCGTGAGCTTTATGAGCAGCGCCTCGAGCAGCAGCGCGACAAAGGCGGTTTTGATCCTGATGGCATTGGTGAAGTCAGAGTCGTCGGCAAAAAGTCCGATGTATCAACGGGCCAAAGCCATGAAGTCAGTTCTGATACGCAAACATATGCGACAGCTGCTACCGACGAAGTAAATGAAAAAATGTCCGAGCCATTCGCCTCTGAAGATATAGAGCAAACCCAAGCCAAAAAGCCTCTGGCTAGTGATGGTGTTCAGCAACATACTGCAACGAATGATGTGGGCGAGCATAAAGACCCAATTATTGATGAAGACAATATTCCTGTTCTAGATGACGCACTGTTTGAATTTACCAGTGAGCATTTTAAGCGTGAAGCTGCAAAAGAAGCTGTTAAGACCGAACCAAAAGTTGAATCTAAGCCAGAGCAGCCTAAGCAAACCTCTCTTTTTGAAGAGGTCGAAGAAGAGAAACCTGCGGTAGAGGTTGAGCCTGATCTCATTTTCTCATTATATGTCGTCGCCCCTCAGGATAAGCCATATCATGGTCCGGAACTGGTGCAAACACTGGTTGAGCAAGGTATGCGCCATGGTGATATGGATATTTTCCATCGCCATGCCCAAGCAAATGGTCGCGGTGCCGTTCAATTCAGCCTTGCCAATGCGTTTGAACCGGGCATTTTTGATTTAGATGACATCGAAAACTTGCATTCAAAAGGGTTGGCTCTGTTTATGACACTGCCAGGACCTAAAAAACCGATGCAAGCTTACGAGTTAATGGTAAAGACAGCTCAGGCAATCACTCAACAACTTGGTGGTCGCATACTTGATGGTAGCCGTAGTAATTTTAGTCGTCAGATTGAAACCCACCACAAAGAACAAATCAGTGAGTTCGAACGTCGTCAGCTGCTCAATAAACATTAACCCAACCAATTCCAACATAGACGAGAGTCATGAGTCACAAAAAGTCTGAGATAGAAAAGCGCGTAGCTGAGTTACGCGCTACCCTCGATAATTATAATTACCAATATTACGTTTTAGATAACCCAACAGTTCCCGATGCCGAATATGATCGCTTACTTCGTGAGTTACAACAGTTAGAGAAAGAGCATCCAGAAGTTGTGTCATCAGATTCGCCAACCCAGCGTGTTGGCGCAAAACCAGACAATGGTTTTGAGGAAGTGATTCATGAATTACCCATGTTGTCTCTTGATAATGCCATGTCTGATGAGGAACTGATAAGCTTCGACAAGCGGATTAAAGACCGATTAAAGTCATCCACTGAAATTGAGTATGTCTGCGAACCTAAACTGGATGGTCTAGCAGTAAGTTTATTGTATGAAAATGGACAGTTGGTCCGGGGCGCAACTCGAGGTGATGGAACGACTGGTGAAAACATTACATTAAACGTCAGAACCATTCGAGCTATTCCGTTGAAGTTACGGGGTGAGCATATCCCTGAGAGGATTGAAATACGTGGTGAAGTGTTCATGCCTAAATCGGTATTCGAGTCTCTCAATGATGAAGCCAGAGAGCAGGGGGGTAAAACCTTCGCTAACCCTCGTAATGCAGCGGCAGGCAGTCTACGTCAGTTAGATCCATCAATTACGGCAAAACGAAAGCTATCATTTTATGCCTACTCAATGGGCCTGGTCTCTGATGATTATGAATTAGCGGATTCTCATTACGGTCGGTTGCAACAAATCAAAACATTGGGTTTACCTGTTAGTGAAGAAGTCAAAGTCGTCAAAGGTGCAGACGGTTGTCAGCATTACCATCAGTCGATATTACAAAAACGAGATAAGTTGGCATACGAAATTGATGGGGTGGTAAATAAAGTCAATTCTATAGCATTGCAGGAAGAGCTGGGCTTTGTCGCTCGCGCTCCTCGCTGGGCAATTGCCCATAAATTTCCAGCACAGGAAGAAATGACTCAGTTGCTGGGTGTTGATTTCCAAGTAGGACGTACCGGTGCATTAACGCCCGTTGCAAGACTTGAGCCAGTATCCGTTGGAGGCGTTACCGTTAGTAACGCTACTCTGCATAATATGGACGAAATCGCACGACTTGATGCTCGTATTGGCGATACAGTTATTATTCGACGCGCCGGAGATGTAATTCCACAAGTTGTCAGCGTTATTCTTGAAAAGCGCCCATCTGATGCCGAAGAAATTTTAACGCCTACCAATTGTCCGGTCTGTGACTCACCCGTTGAAAGAACCGAAGGCGAAGCTGTTATTCGATGTACTGGTGGACTTATATGTTCCGCGCAACGTAATGAATCCATTAAACATTTTGCCTCACGTAAAGCCATGGATATTGATGGTCTCGGAGATAAGCTGGTAGAGATTTTTGCTGAGAAGGAGATGATTAAAACAATCAGTGATCTCTATCGATTAAAGGCCAGTGATATTGCTGCTCTTGATCGCATGGGGGAAAAGTCAGCGGAGAATCTGATTAACGCTTTAGAGCAGAGTAAAAGTACCACTTTACCAAAGTTTTTATACTCCCTAGGTATTCGCGAAGTTGGCGAGGTTACTGCTAAAAATATTGCTAATCATTTTTGTTCTTTGGATGGAATTATTGCAGCCAGTCAGGAAGAACTTGAGTCTGTGCCAGATGTCGGTCCTATTGTCGCGCATCACATTCGCGCCTTTTTTGATAATGAAGAAAATATTGAGCAAATCAATGAATTGAAACAGTTGGGTGTTAACTGGCCCGATATCGAAAAGAAATCTGATGAAGAATTACCACTGAAAGGCAAGACTTATGTTATTACGGGTACTCTAGAAGGCATCAGTCGAAGCGAAGCAAAATCAAAACTTGAAGCATTGGGAGCCAAGGTTTCAGGTTCCGTTTCCAGTAAAACTACAGCCTTAATCGCAGGTGCGAGTGCAGGGAGTAAATTAAAAAAGGCGCAGGAACTGGGTGTTGAAGTTCTAGACCAGTCGTTCCTTAATAATCTTTAGCAGGAGAGCCTGATGAATCCACTGAAAACTGTTTTGCTAGTCTCAAGTTTATTGTCTAGTTTCTCACTGTTCGCTGAAGAAACTGCAGCATGTCAAAACTATGAGGTATTTGTTATGCGTCATCTTCCTAAAGAAGTGTCTCATGAACTACCGCCTAATAAAGATCCAGAACTAAGTATTCTTGGCAAGAAAATGGCAATTCAATTAGCGGAACTATCATTCATGAATCAGATTGATGCCGCTTTTTCAACTGATTATCTTAGAACTAGACAATCAATAAATCCTTCAGCGCAAAAGTATGACTTTGATGTTTATAGTTACGATCCGAGGAATAATCAGTTACTTGTCGAGCGAGTTTATAAAGAGTTCTGTGGTAAGAGCATTATGATTATCGGCCACTCAAACACTGTCCCTAGTCTAGTTACTTCTTTTGGAGGTAGTTTTGAGGTAAGTTTTGCAGGGGAGAATTTGAACCATGATACTGAAATCTTTTTAGCGGAAAATGATTACGGTACCATCTTTCACGTCAAGAAAGAGCAAGGAAAGGTTCAGCAAAAATTGATAAAGATGATTCAATGATTTGCGATTATATGATTTGCAACTAAAAGTTTATATCCAATAAAAAAGGAGGCGATGATGCCTCCTTTTTCTTTTTCAGCTTCAGCTTTTACGAATCACTCAAAGAGCTGGTTTTAGCTGCTGGGCTGTTGCTGTGCTTATCACTATTGTCTTCAATGTTAGAAGTGATAACGTCACTATCTGAGAATTGATAAGGCTTTGGAGTGAATGTTGCAGATACCACTGTATCTGTAGTTACAGCTTTTGCCATTGGCGCTGAAGCATGAGTGGATTCATGTTTCTTAGCAACCAACTTTTCAGTTGATTGGCTAGAATCCGGCTCTGCTTCAGATGCATTAGTTTTGTCAATATTATCATCTTTAGAAGATGGTTCAGTCTTATTAGCTTCTTGCTGGCTGCCAGAGTTTGATTGAGGTTTCTCATTTGCTACTTCAACATCTTTATTCACAAATGGCTCAACTGTTTCTACATCTAGTTTTTTTGCAGTCGGCTCAGCTTTTACTTGCTCAGGTGCTGCTTGAGGCTTAGCTGAAGTAGACTGCTCAATACTCGAGTCATTTGCTGCCTGTTGTGCAGGAGCACTTGATTCTACTTTGCCAGACTTTTTGTCTTTTGAGTAACCCATAACCTCAGTAATACTGCGCTCCAAGGATTTATGGGCTTTATAAACCATAATGTCTTCTGCTTGAGCTTTACTCTTAGGAGTGCGTTCTTTTGCAGGTTTCTCATTACCAGTTTTACCTTGCTTTGCAGCCGGCTTGCTCTCCGCAAATTCAGCCTGAGCTTGTTTACCCTTTATAGCTGAACGAACTGAAGGCTTTTTCTGCTGTTGAGCTTGCTCTTTGTTAGGAGCTGATTGTTGCTCCTGAGCCTGCTTATTACCTTGCTGAGCTTCAGCCATACGCTCTGCACGTGTTTTACGTGGTGGACGCTTAGCTTCTTGCTGTTGCTCTTGTTTCTGTCCATGCTTCTGCTCTTGTTTCTGAGCGGCCTGTTGCTTTCTTTGTGGCTTGTCATGCTGTTTCTTCTGTGTGCGACCACCAGATTTCTGTTGCGGCTTATCTTTATCATCCCGCTGATCTTGCTGCTGATTGCGGTTTTGATTACGACCTTTCTGGTTGTTACGCTTTTTGCCCTGATAGCGATTGTTACGGCCACGATTATTGCGGTCGTATTTACCACGGTTATTTTGTGATTTCTTGCCTTTCTTTTTCTTATCTTTATCGTCGCCGAACAAAGCGTTCCAAAGTCTTTTTAACAGACCAGGCTTTTTCTTCTTAGCTGGTTTGCTTGGTGCTGGCGGTGGAGTCGTTGGTTTAACGCCTTTTAGTGCTGGCTGATCACTTGCAGGAGCAGCTTGAGTGCTGCTTCTTACAAGTTCAATCTGAGGAGCATCGCCAATTAGACTATAACTGGCATCTTCTAATGTTTCTCCAGCCTTAACGCGCAACACTTCATAATGAGGCGTTTCCAGGTAAGGGTTTGGAACCACAACCAGGCGAACTTTTTGACGCTTCTCGATTTGCTCTATTTTTCGACGCTTTTCATTCAACAGGAATGTTGCAACTTCTACTGGAACTAGAGCCTGAACTTCTGCGGTAGACTCTTTCATCGCTTCGTCTTCCATTAAGCGAAGAATAGAAAGGGCCAGTGAATCAGTACCACGAATAACACCCGAGCCGGTACAACGCGGACAGACGTGTTGGCTTGACTCTTCTAATGAAGGACGCAAGCGTTGACGAGACATTTCTAGCAAACCAAAGCGAGAAATACGGCCAATCTGAATTCTTGCACGATCACGAGCAACAGATTCTTTTAGGACACGCTCAACTTCACGTTGATTGCGTGGCGGGCCCATGTCAATAAAGTCGATAACAATCAAGCCACCAATATCACGCAGACGTAATTGGCGGGCTATTTCTTCGGCGGCTTCTACGTTTGTGTGCAACGCAGTTTCTTCAATATCACCACCCTTGGTTGCGCGGGCAGAGTTAATATCGATTGATAATAGAGCTTCAGTCTGGTCAAAGACTACAGAACCACCTGATGGCAGTCTAACTTCGCGTTGGAAGGCGCTTTCGATCTGGCTTTCTACCTGATAGCGATTAAATAATGGGATTTCGTCGCGATATAGCTTAACTTTGTTTACAAAATCAGGACGCTGATACTGTAGTTCAGTTTTTACACGCTCATAGACTTCCTGGCGATCAATGATGATTTCACCAATATCAGGACGCAAATAGTCGCGGATCGCTCGAGTGATAACGTCCGACTCCTGAGTAATTAAGAAAGGAGCAGGGCGAGTGCCAGCAACTTGTTTAATGCCATTCCAGGTATCAATAAGGTAGTTGAAATCGTATTGGATTTCTTCAAGGCTTTTGCCAATACCAGCGGTACGAACGATGCAGCCCATACCGTTTGGTACAGGAAGCTGGCTCATAACCTGCTTAAGTTCAGCGCGCTCTTCGCCTTCGATACGGCGCGAAATACCGCCAGCGCGAGGATTATTTGGCATTAGTACCAGGTAACTTCCGGCCAGACTGATTGAGGTGGTTAAGGCTGCGCCTTTATTGCCACGCTCTTCTTTATCAATCTGAACGATGATTTCCTGGCCTTCTTTAAGGGCATCTTTAATGGTAGGGCGGCCACGCGAAGGGGCGTTGTGCATATACTCGCGGGCAACTTCTTTCAGTGGTAGGAAGCCATGACGTTCTGCGCCATAGTCAACAAAAGCGGCTTCAAGGCTTGGCTCGATTCGAGTGACCTTACCTTTGTAAATGTTACCTTTTTTCTGTTCTCTTCCTGCCAGTTCGATATCTAAATCATACAAACGCTGGCCATCAACCAGCGCAACACGCAACTCTTCATGATGATTCGTTGCGTTAATCAACATACGTCTCATTTGTTATTAACTCTCAATTTCTGCGGACACAGGAAGAGTTAGCAAGAATATTAGGAATAGGGATTAAAAACCCTACAAGTCTTTAAAAACTAGGGGTTTTTATTGTGAGTTTCTGTAAGTTCAGTATCTTAAACTGCCTTTTCATCACTAATTTGACTGTTAAACCTATTGATTTCCTGTTTGGCTATTCCACGTCTTACCGCTTTTTGTGCGCGAAAGAAGCCAAACTAACCGAGTAACGTGAACGTTTATTCTTTATAAACGATATTATTGCTACTCTACAATTCTGCTATTTTCCGGTGACCGGCTTTATAAAATCATTTCAACTTTTAAGGTATTTCCGCTTTTGCGCTGATCCTCTCTTTTTTTAGAGCAGTCAAACGTTATGCGCGGATAAAATACCTACATATAAGGTGTTGTTTGCTTCCTTTTGCCTTAATAGTCTATTTGTAAAAGACTCTAGCTTTGCTAGCTTTAAGGTGGAAGGAGCGACACCAAGCGCTCTTTCGGAGCATATAGCTCAGTTCGGCATTATAGACCGCTTATATATACAGGGCAATCTTTTGTTGATTTAAGCTATTGATTTGACGTGTTTTCAGGTATAGTTGCGCCCGATGAACAATGAATCCCGTCCAAAAGTCCAATTTGTTGAAGTGCAGACTGAAGAAGCCGGTCAGCGCATCGATAACTTTTTATTAAAAAAACTCAAAGGCGTTCCTAAATCCCGTATCTATAAAATGCTCAGAAAGGGCGAGGTTCGTGTCAATAAAGGGCGCGTTAAAGCCGAATATAAGATTGAAGAGGGCGACTCAGTTCGGATTCCTCCGGTTAAAACGACCAATACCGAAACGGAAGTTCCTGTAAATCTGAATGTTGTTCAGGACCTGGAAAATGCCATTTTGTATGAAGATAAACGATTAATAGTTTTGAATAAGCCGCATGGCATGGCTGTACATGGCGGCAGTGGCATGAGTTTCGGGGTTATCGAAGCGCTTAGAGCTTTAAGGCCAGAGGCTCCATTTCTTGAGTTAGTTCATAGACTTGACCGCGATACCTCAGGTTGTCTGTTAATTGCTAAAAAGCGAAGCACGCTGCGCTTTTTGCACGAACAACTGCAAAAAAAGCTCATGAGTAAACAATATTGGGCTTTAGTCGAAGGAAAGTGGCCTGCCAAGCTCAAGCATATTGATTATCCTTTGGCAAAACATCATTTAAAGTCAGGCGAGCGAATTGTTAGGGTCACCGAAGGTGGTAAACCATCTTTGACTTCATTCAGCGTAGTCGAGAACCTTAAAGACTATACTCTGGTATCAGCGGAGCCAGTGACTGGTCGAACTCACCAAATCCGTGTTCATGCCCAGCAGGCCGGCCACCCTCTAGTAGGTGATCCCAAGTATGGAACTGATGAGATAACTGAGAAGTTTAAGCAACAAGGTTTATCTGGGCGTTTGTTTCTACATGCCTATTCGTTGACTTTCAAAGTGACCCCGGAAGATAAGGCTATTAAGGTAGAGGCCCCTTTACCCCAAGATTTACAGCAAACGTTGGAGTACTTACGTCGATGATATCAAAGCAAACCCGATTAATTGTTTTTGACTGGGATGGCACTTTGATGGATTCAACAGGACGAATTGTTTCAGCGATGCAGACCACTGCCACCAACCTAAAGCTACCGATTCCCTCTGTTGATGATGTGCGCGGGATAATTGGCTTAAACCTGACAGAATGCTACAAACGCTTATTCCCCGAAGTCGACGATCACGATTGGATCACTAAAGAATATCGTTATCAATATGTGGAAGGTGACCCAACGCCAAGCCCGCTATTTGAAGGAACCGCAGAAACTCTTGAACATTTAAAAAGCAATGGTCATTTACTTGCAGTAGCAACAGGCAAGGCAAGAGAAGGTCTTGACCGCGTCTTAAATGATTCTGGATTGAAGTCGATATTTGATCTGACTATCGCCAGCGATGAAGCCCATGGTAAGCCCCACCCTGAAATGCTCAATAAATTAATGTCGCACACCAAAACAAGCCCTGAGCAATCTATTATGGTTGGTGATACGACATTTGATCTGGAAATGGCTAAAAAGGCTGGAATGCCGAGTATCGGCGTAAGCTTCGGGGCCCACACCATTGAGATGTTACGAACTTGTCAGCCACAGGCTATTATTGATGATATCCGTCAGCTTAAAGGTAGATTATCCTAAAATCTCTTAGCTTGAAGTTTGCTGTCAAGTTGTTTTACAAAGCTCCTGTCCATATACACAATAGTTATAAGAAATCCTTGTTCTGCATCTCAAATTCTATTGCTGTATAAAAATAAGCCAGTACAATGCGCATTTGCATAGAATCATAAATAAATTTTGGATGCGCGTTGATAACAAAACTAGTACTTATACTGGTAGCTAATTCCTTTATCCTATTTCCAGCTCATGGCTTTCAGGCTCAGCAACAAGCGCTGACTGCTGATTCTACTGACGAAACAGCAAAAGGGAATACTGCTTCTGATGAATTCAATAATGACTTGTCGATTGATTTAGTCGAACAAGATTATGACCTATGGGCATCTGAAGTTAAGTCAGAATTCCCAGACCTCACTGATAGAGCAGCTATCTATCGAAGAGCCCTCAACCAATTCCCAAAACACCGTAAATTGCAGGCTGACTATGTCACTGTACTGACCTGGAATAGCCAGTTTAGTGATGCACTTTCCTATTACTCAAGTCAGCTGCTTAATCAGCAACTGCCTCATTATGCCTTAAACGCGGTAGCTATATCTGCCCGCGAAACCGGCAATTATGCGCTTTCTAAAAAGCTCTATTTACAAATATTAGAAGATGACCCTCAATACTATGACGCTATTTTAGGCTTGTCTGCTGTTGCCATTCGTGAGAATAATTTCGTTCAGGCAGAAGCTTATATTCAGAAGGTATTTGCTGTTGAGCCTGAGAATGAGGAGGGATTATCTTTATTAGCATTTCTATATAACCAACAAAATAACAAAACCCTGGAGAAGGTTTCAGTTTACGACAAAATGCTGGAGCTGGCGCAAGACGACCAAGAAATTACTCGTCTTAAAACGCTGAATTTGCTTGAGCTTGGTTTGATTGCTCCTGCAAAACAAGCAATGGAAAGTTCGCCAGAACTATACCTTACAGAAGACTGGATTAAGCTTAGAGCTGCGCAAAATACTAAATCTATTCGTCGAATTGCCAATGATGGCCGCTCTCTTGAGAATGAAGAGTTGGTTAATAAAGCATTTCATAACAACGATGAGTACCTGAATCTGTTGCAAGCTAGCGACTCGAGTACGGACAAGCAATTAGCATATGCATACGCTGATAGAGTTCTACTGCTGAATGCGCTCACACGACACAAGGAAGTTATTAGTCTCGCTCAACAGCAGAATCATCTAGTTCCTCAGATGCCAGATCATGGAGTACTTTCAATTGCTGAATCTTACCTTGCAGAGCAAGAGCCGGATAACGCATTGGATGTTATTGATAAAGGATTTAACAATAATCAGATCGCAGCCAGTAATAAAGATGCTTTGCAGTTAGCTTATTATGCCGCTTTAGATATTGGTGCACTCGTCACCGCTGAGGAATACCTACAGACACTTATCAGTCAAAGTCCAGCTTGGTTATATTCTGCTGACAAACAAATTAGAAAGCCAAATCCTGACTATCAGACTGTTGCTTTGATGCAGGCAATGCACAAAGCCTACACCAATGATTTAGAAGGTGCCGAGGATGCACTGCAGAAGTTATTGGCGGTTGCACCCAATAATAATGAGTACCGATACAATCTGGCGAATGTATTGCGATGGCGAGGATTTATTGCACGATCTAACGAGCAACTTGATATTATCAAGGCTACAGATCCTGATTATCTGCCGCACCATATTTCTCGTGCCTATAATCTTATTGCTTATCGCCAGTTTCATGAAGCGAATCAATTAATCGAGCAGTTGCCTGAAAAAGAAATTAACAATTCTGTTAAGAGATTGATTGAAGATTATGATGTTGCTACTGATGCAACATTCTACGCATCAACCTCTGGTGGTAACTCCAGCGGCTCACAATTTTCAAGCAACGACAGAAACTTTGAGCTGGCTGCCTACAGCCAATTATTTAATGACCATTGGCGTTTGCTTGCCAAATCACAAAACAACCAATCCAGTTTCTTCGGTGAAAAAGAAAACATACTGACAATTGGTGTAGGCGCTCAATACTTATCTAAGAATTTCATATCTGAGTTTGAGCTATTTAAAGTTGGTGAGCTTAATAGTGCTGAACTTGCCAGTCGCATAGAGTATTTCCATGATGACTATTTCAGCTTTAATGCTGGCTATCAGTCTTTTAATAAACAAACACCAGTCAGAGCATTTTATAGTGGCGTTAGCGCTGATCTAAAATCCTTGGGAGCGACTTATAGACATAGCGAAAAGCAAAGCTATTCAGTCAGTTGGCAACAGTCTAATTTTTCAGATGGTAACAAGCGTCAAACTTTTAGTATCTCTGGTTCCCAGAAATTGTATCAGTCATTCAATCATCGATTTACCTTAAGCCAATATCTTTACCTTGAAGAAAACAGCGAAGATTCTGAGCGTCTTTATTTTAATCCAGAGTCAGCTCTTGGGTTTTCGCTCGCAGCAAACTATCAACAACAACTTTATAAATATTCTGACATATCTTTATGGCATGGAATCAGCCTGGAAATGGGCATATATGAACAAACAAATTTTGGTAGTGGAGAGATTTGGACCGCACGCTATTTACACCAGTGGCAGTTGAGTAAACGTAGCTTCTTAAACTACTCAATTGGTTATAAGCAACGTATTTACGACGGTCAAACAGAGTCTGGGCCTGATTATAATTTAAGTTATGGAGTGACTTTCTGATGCGACTGACTATTTATTTCTTATTGATATTTGCTTTACTTTTACCGTTACAGGTTTTAGGCAATAGCCAGTCTTATGAAAGGTTCTCAACTGAATCTGAAAGTGGATTCTTCGCCTTATGCTATCACGATGTTAAACCGTATTCTTTGTCCATGCACCAAGCAGATGAAGGTACCGTAACGACTCGACATTTAGTAGAGCATTTTGAATGGCTTAAGGACAATGGTTATACCGTAGTCAGCCTTGATGAAGTTATTAAGGCTAAAAGTGAGCAAAAAGCTTTGCCTGAAAAAGCGGTTCTTCTGACCTTTGATGATGGATACCGAAGCTTTTATACCCAGATTTTTCCTTTATTAAAGCTCTATAACTATCCGGCAACCTTCGCCATTGTTACTAGCTGGATTGAAAGCTCAGAGGCAGTTAATTATGGTGGCATCAAAAAAGCTACGGACGATTTTCTAACGTGGCAACAGATTCGAGAAATGCAACAGTCTGGCTTAATCGAGATTGCTTCTCATAGTCACGATATGCATCGCGGATTGCAAGCGAACCCGCAAGGGAATACTCAACCTGCTGCAGTTAGCAGAGAATTTTCAAGTGATGGTTATGAGACTGATTCGGAATTCGAGAAGCGAATCATTGATGATTTGCAAACCAGTTTTGATGTGATCAAACAGCAAACAGGTAAGGCTCCACGAGCTATTGTTTGGCCTTATGGTAGTTATTCTGAGTATACCTGGTCTCTTGCACAGTCTATTGGATTTCAACAGTCTTTGGTTCTCGAGAAAGGTACAAACACTCTAACTAATAACCACATACAGCGTCACTTAGTTAGTGGTGATCCTTCCGATATCGAGTTGGGGCTTATTCTTGACCCATACAGTTATAAAGCACCTCATCGTGCGGTTCACATTGATCTCGATTATGTTTACGACCCTGATCCAGTTCAGCAGCATAAAAACTTGAGTTTATTGCTTGATCGAGTCAAAGCATTAAATGTCACACATGTTTATTTGCAGGCTTTTGCTGATCCGGATGGTGACGGAAATGCTTCGGCTTTATATTTTCCGAATCGCCATTTACCCGTCAGAGCGGATTTATTTAATCGAGTTGCATGGCAACTTAAAACACGCTCCAACGTAAAAGTATTGGCCTGGATGCCGGTAATGGCCTTTGATTTGGGAGCTGATGTTTACCAACGTCATGGTGTTAAAGCATTAACGAATTCTGGTGTTCAGCCTTCGGTAAATAATTATCAGCGCCTTTCAATTTTTGATGAGACATCAAGACAGATTATCAAGGATATTTATCAGGACCTGGCTAAATACAGCCAATTTGCTGGCGTGCTTTTTCATGATGATGCATTTCTCTCTGACTTTGAGGATGTAGGTCCTGAGGCTCTTGCTTATTATCAATCCCAAGGTCTTGAGTTTGAATCAATACAAGAGCTTCGTTCGGAGCTATTGATAGACAAATGGACTGCAATTAAAACTCAAGCCTTAATCAATTTCACTCATGAACTTGCTGATATTATTCGACAGCATAATGGTGAAACCGTTACTGCCCGTAACATCTATGCCCAACCTGTTATGAAAACTGCCGCCAAGCGGTGGTTTGCTCAGGATCTTAACCTATTTACAGAGAATTATGACTTCACTGCAGTCATGGCTATGCCATATATGGAGCAGGCAGTTGAGCCGCAATCATGGTTTATGGATTTATTGAAAAATATTAATAAGCAGGTCGGTAGGGACAAGGTGGTTATTGAGTTGCAGGCCTATGATTGGGCAAAAAATAAACCAGTCTCGAATACCATTCTGTTAGAACAAATTAAGCAAGCTTTATTGCAGGGCTTCATCAACATTGCTTACTATCCGGATGATTTTATTAATAACCACCCACAGTTAAAACAGATCATTCAAGGGGTCTCTACCAGTTCCTTCCCACAGAGGGAGACGGCTTATGAATGATTTAATGCACTATATTTTCTCATTTGCTTTTTATTATCCATTATTCATGGCTTATGTATGGATGATTGGTGCAGTTTATTATCGCTTTCACTGGGAGCATGCCGCCGGTAATTCATACCTTGAACCACCGGAATTAAAAAGTTATCCGGGCGTCAGCATTTTATTACCCTGTTTCAATGAGGGTGAACTGGCTCGCGAGACAATTGAGCGTCTATTTGAACAGACTTATCCAAATTTTGAAGTGATCGCCGTGAATGATGGCAGCACTGATAACACTCGCGAAGTTCTGGATCAGCTCAGTGAGGAATTTGAAAACCTGAGAGTGATACACCTTGAGTCCAATCAGGGTAAAGCAACGGCCATGAATATGGGTGCTATGCTTTCAAAGTTCGAGTACCTGGTTGGAATCGACGGCGATGCGATTCTTGAGCCACACGCAGTTCACTGGTTAGTAAGTCACTTTATTAATGATGGTGGAACCAGGGTAGGGGCTGTGACAGGAAATCCAAGAGTACGAAATCGCTCGACATTATTGGGAAAAATTCAGGTTGGTGAGTTTTCCTCAATTATTGGATTAATTAAACGTGCTCAGAGAATTTACGGGCGCATATTCACAGTTTCAGGTGTGGTGTCCGCATTTCGTAAATCCGCCTTGCATCGAATTGGTTATTGGACCACAGACATGATTACTGAAGACATTGATGTCAGCTGGCGTCTGCAGCTCAATCATTGGGAAGTACGTTATGAACCGAATGCTTTGTGCTGGATCCTGATGCCAGAAACATTTGCAGGATTGTGGAGACAAAGGTTGCGTTGGGCGCAGGGCGGTATGGAAGTGTTTAAGCGTTACTTCAAACATCTATTCAAGTGGCGCAGTCGCCGGATGTGGATTGTTGCTGCTGAATACATTACCAGTGCTGTCTGGAGCTACGTAGTAGCGGCAATTTTTGTACTCTGGCTGTTAGGTCTTGTGATCAATATTCCAGAACCATTTCATATAGGAACCATCATTCCAGGCTGGAATGGGGTTATGTTGGCTATGACCTGTTTAATGCAGTTTGCAGTTAGTTTGGCAATTGATAGCCCATACGATAAAGGGCTGGGCAAATATTACTACTGGATGATTTGGTACCCGCTAGTCTATTGGTTAATTAATGTTGTTACCGTCATCGTGGGTGTTCCGAAGGCGTTATTAAGGGAAGAGGGTATTCGGGCAACCTGGAAAAGTCCTGATCGAGGAATATGATTTGAAAGACTTAATTATTGATAAGCCACATTCGCTAAAAACACATCACAAGGTGACTTATTTAAGTGTTACTTTTATTTTTTGGGCCATTATTTTTTATTTGTGGCAGCCGCTGATTAGCTTGGTAGCCTGGTACTTTGGTTTTGAGCTGTTTTATGACCACATGATTGAACTGGGTGGTTATAAGGAGTTTGCCAATATTCTATTGATTTACCTACAGGTAATTGTATTGCTTGGTGTGGTATTTTTGGCCTGGGCTAAAATTAATGAGTTACGATTTAGAGGTAAAAGCCGTCGCAAGTTAGTAGCGGTTGTAACTGACAGTGATATTGCTTCTTATTTTAGGGTTGAAGAAAGACAGTTAAAAGAATGCATGGAACAAAAAACTCTGTCGCTAGATATTTCTGACGACAGAGTTATTCAGTTTGAACCGAAAAAGAGCTTCAAAGTGGCTTAGTCAGTTATTCGGTTAGACCGGCCTGTAACTCTTTTAGTCTCGCAACCACATCAGTCATGTGTGTGTCAGGGTCTACATCATCGTAGTGATAAACAATATTACCATTAGGATCGATGATGAAAGTCTGACGTTTTGCATATTCTACTGGACCAAAACCGCCAAGTACGTCATATGCAGTTGCGGCTTCTTTATCAACATCTGCCAACAGGCTAAAAGGTAGATTATGGATGTCGGCAAATGATTTGTGTGACTCAACGTCATCCAAAGACACACCAACCACTTCAGCATTTAGTGCTTTGATATTCTGGTACCCATCACGGAAGTTTTTTGCTTCGGTAGTACAGCCAGGCGTATCATCTTTCGGATAGAAATACAGTACCAGCCATTGGCCTTTATAATCCTCAAGGCTTTTCCATTCTTCATTCTGATCTTGTAACTTAAAGTCAGGTGCTAATGCACCAACCCAACCGGTTTCTGCTGTTGCTGCAAAACTGAATGCAAACAACATTGATAATAGAAAGTGTTTCATTAGAGTGTTCATTACCGTTTGCCTTTTGTAAGATTGTAGAAACTATTGTGCAACTTAATACTTGTGAGCTCAATTTTCTGTGAAGATTTTCCAAGATACGATTATTCAACTACCGGTGCTTGAGACCGAGCGCCTGATCCTTAGACACTATAAATCGTCCGATCTGGAGCGTTATTATGAAATGATGGCAGATCCTGATGTGACGCGCTACCTTCTTTCCGGCAAACCCATGTCTCGGCATGAAGCTTGGCGTAGTATTGCCACTATGGCCGGACATTGGATGCTTAATGGGTTTGGGCAGTGGGCTCTTGAGGAGAAAAGCTCCAGGCTGTTTGTTGGGCGTGCAGGTTTTTTGAAACCAGAAGGCTGGCCAGCGATTGAGGCAGGCTGGACGCTTCATAGGGATGCGTGGGGTAAGGGTTATGCTACCGAAGCCGCTAAAGCCGTCATTCACTACGGTTTCGAAGTCATAAATTTAGACCGAATCATCAGCTTGATTCAGCCTGATAATCAGGCCTCAATTAATCTGGCTGAACGCATTGGCGAATCTTTTAGCAAAAAGCTAACTCTATTTGATATTGAAGCACTGGAATATGCTATAGATAGAGAGGCTTACGATAAGCTCTATCAATAATTTATCAATGGTAATAAAAGGGAGAAGGAATGAACTTACGACTGGATGCAGGTGATATCACTCAGCTATACGTGGATGCTATCGTCAATGCCGCCAAGAAAAGCCTGCTTGGAGGCGGCGGAGTGGACGGTGCCATTCATCGAGCCGCAGGCCCCGAGCTACTTGAGGAGTGCAAAGGCCTGGGGGGATGTGAAACCGGTCAGGCTAAAATAACAAATGGCTATAACCTTCCTGCTAAATATGTCATACATACTGTAGGCCCGGTCTGGCAAGGTGGTAATGAGAATGAAGCTGAATTATTGGCCAGTTGTTATATGAGTAGTCTCGAACTTGCTGAACAAAAGCAGCTTAGAAGTATTGCCTTCCCTTGTATCAGCACGGGTATTTATGGTTATCCCAAGCAGCAGGCCGCAGATATCGCAGTAAACGTATGCAGAATGTTTGCTAACAGTGCAGAGTCGTTAAGAGAAATCATCTTCAGTTGTTACGATGATGAAAGCGTATCCATTTATCGACAACTGCTGTCTAACTCTTAAATCAGAGAATCTAAGATCCTATGTTCCATAAAAGTAATAGTTCGAAATTTACCGACCACCTTTTACAGGAGGCTAAAGGGTTAGAACTGTTGCGCGAGACTATTCAGGAACATCAAGTACCACATTTAAATATTCCTAAAATAGAAACGGTTTCTGATGAGCAGTTGGTTTTGCAACAGGTCAACAGCTCGAACTGGAATCCAAAATTAATGGAGCAGCTAGGTCAGGGACTGGCTTATCTGCATAAAGTGAAAGCCAGCTACTATGGACTCGATGAGGATAACTATATTGGCCTAAACCCGCAGGTTAATGGCCAGTTTGTTCACTGGGGACGGTTCTTTGTTGAACAGCGCCTTCTCTATCAAACCAACCTCATCAAAGACGCCAAGGTAAAACGTTTATTGGAAGATCCCATTTTGGAACGTAAAGACTTGCTGGAAACCTGGCTCAACCGCCACTGCATTCATCCAAGTCTGGTGCATGGTGACTTATGGTCTGGCAACGTCTTGTTTGATGAACATGGCCCTTGGCTGATTGACCCAGCGGTCTATTATGGCGACCGCGAAGCGGATTTGGCCATGACCGAAATGTTCGGCGGCTTTAGTGAAAGCTTTTATAAAGCCTACGACGATGTTTACCCAAGAACCAATGTTTACCCACAGAAGAAGGTTATCTACAATCTGTACCATTATATGAATCACTATAACTTGTTTGGTGGCGCTTATTTGCAGTCCTGCCGTAGTCTGATAGATCAGATTCAGTATTATTTTGACTAGTTGTAGAGTACACAAAGCAAGTTGTTTAAATAAGCTCCACCCTAAACTCCCTGAGTTTTGTTGCCAACGCTATCAGTGGTAATCCAATCAATGCTGTTGGGTCTTTTGACTCAATTGCTTCAAATAAGACAATCCCCAACCCCTCGCATTTGAATGAACCTGCACAATCGAGTGGCTGTTCTTTTTCGAGATAGTTGATGATCTCTGTTTCTGTTAACTGCCTGAATAGAACTTTAGTGGCTACTACTGTGGTGTTCTGGGCTGTTTCATTTGCGTTGGTAACACACAGTGAGGTGTAGAAGGTGACGGTTTGGCCTGAGCAGGCTTGGAGTTGCTCTATGGCTTTGTCCATGGTTCCTGGTTTGCCAAGTATTTGATTATTCAGCACACACACCTGATCCGAGCCAACAACCAGCGCATCTGGATGATTGATTGCGATGGCCAAGGCTTTCTGCTGAGCTAAGCGCGCCACTAGCTCTATGGGTTCTTCGTCAGGAAACGGCGTTTCGTCAATATCCGGTGATATAGCGTCAAAATCATCCAGAATACGGCTTAGTAGCTCTTTTCTGTAAGGTGAAGAGGAGGCGAGTATAATGTGTGGTTGTGGCATATTAATCTGGCCTTTTTTATCCCAGTTTTTATCAGAGAATCAGTTGCTTAGGGCCAATTGTGTAAGAATTGGCTAAAAAAGCAATCAAATAGGCAAAATTTGCTTAAAAATAGCGGGTTTGCTTTGACTAGACCACAAGATATATGTATTATTGCGCGCCTATGTCAAGTCGCAGGTTCCCGGCATCGCTCAGTCCCAATAAGTTTGTGGATCAGGGCAAAGAAATAGATGCCACCCTTGAGATTGATTATTTCGAGCGGTTTCGCCAGTTGTTGAACTCTTCAAAAGGCGAAATTCACTGTAAAATCAATGGTGAAAGGGTTAAAGACACTCGTACAACTTCACTGCATGTGGCTCTCACTGGTGAAGTCGAATTGGTTTGTCAGGGCTGCACTGAACCTTTTATGTTCAAACTTGACCGACAGGCAACTTTGCGTCCGGTGTATTCGGAAGAGCAAATGGCTAATGTCCCAGACGACGTAGAGGCTGTGCTTGTTGGGGAAGACGGATTAGATATAAAATCAGCAGTAGAAGATGAGCTGATTTTATCGCTACCACTCATTCCTTTATATGGTGAGTGTAAAGAGCTGGAAACTTATCAGGCAGGTGAGCTTCCAGAAGAAGCAATTGAGCAGGCAGAAAAGGATAATCCTTTTAATGCCTTAAAAGATTTAAAGTTTGATTAAGCAGGAGAACGCTAATGGCTGTACAACAGAATCGCAAAACTCGCTCTAAGCGTGGCATGCGTCGCTCGCACGACTCTTTGAGCGCACCAACTTTATCAGTTGAAAACGAAACTGGTGAAATCCATCGTCGTCACCACGTGACTAAAGACGGTTTCTACAAAGGTCGTAAAGTCGTTTAATTCTTTTTTAGAGGCTTTTCAAGGCTCTATAAAAAGATTAGTGTTTGGTCCGAAACGATTTATTATTGATTGCTGGTTTCAAAGCTGGCTAAAACAATGATAAATTTACCGTTAACAAACGAATGATGTTGACCTGTTACCGTGACTAAAACTCTAGCGATAGATTGTATGGGGGGCGATTATGGCCCCTCAGTTATTATTCCAGCTGCATTAAAAGCGCTGGAAATCCATTCCGACATCACAATTTACCTGGTTGGCCATCAAGAACAGGTCAAAAAGCAGGTTTCTCAGTTCAATCCTCAAGCATTTGATATCTTCGGTGACCGCTTGCGTATTCAGCATGCGTCCGAAGTCATCGCCATGGACGAAAAGCCGTCTCAGGCCATTCGTAATAAATCCGATTCTAGTATGCGCGTCAGCTTGCAATTGGTTTGCGACAATGTGGCCGATGCCTGTGTCAGTGCCGGCAATACTGGTGCATTAATGGCGCTGGCGACAATTCTTGTGGGCACGCTACCCGGTGTTGAACGGCCAGCGATTGTTGCCGAGCTTCCCAATAAAAAGAATACAGTCACCCACATGCTGGATCTTGGCGCTAATATTGATGCCAGTGCCGAGCAGTTGACCAGCTTTGCCATGATGGGGCATGTCATGTGTCAGGCAGTTGATGGAAAAGATAACCCTAAAGTCGCATTGCTTAATATTGGTGAAGAGCAAAGCAAGGGGCGAGATAGCATCAAATTGGCCGGCGATATCTTGAGCAAACAGGCTGAAATCAATTATGTTGGTTATGTAGAAGCAAATCAGATATTTAATGGCGATGTGGATGTTATAGTTTGTGATGGTTTTACCGGTAATAATGTCCTGAAAGCCTGTGAAGGCATTACGCGTTTCCTGTATGATCAGCTGAAGGTTGAGTTTACTCGCAATTGGCGAAGCAAGCTGATTGCGGCTATGGTGAAACCTGTCTTAAAAAGTTTCCAAAAACGCATCAACCCCGACCAGTATAATGGGGCAAGTCTGTTAGGATTACGCGAAATTGTGATTAAGAGTCATGGTTCCGCTGATATCAAAGCGACTTTGTGTGCAATAAATAAAGCGATTTCTGAGATTGAACGTCAAGTACCTCAGGAAATCCAAAATAAAGTAAGCCATTTAGTACTACCAGTTGAACACTAGTTTTAACATCAAAGTTCAATAGTGCCTGATGGTCGTAATGTTTTGTTGATACTCATGTGGATTTTGTCTCACAAGTCAGTAAATAAGCAATTTGTAGATTAATATCCGGTGAATGATGAAAGGGTAGTAAGTGTGAAATATTCTAAAATTCTTGGTATGGGCAGTTATTTGCCGGAGAAGGTGTTAACAAACGCTGACCTAGAAAAGATGGTTGATACCACCGACAAGTGGATTACCGAAAGAACTGGTATCAAAAAGCGTCATATCGCAGCTGATGACCAGTCGGCTTCTGACTTGGGTTTCGAAGCAGCAAAAAAAGCTATTGCTAATTCAGGAATCGATGCCAGCGAAATCGACATGATTGTGGTTGGTACAGCAACACCTGACAAAATGTTTCCAAGCGTTGCCTGTTATATCGGTCATGCGCTTGGTATTGGCGGCGTGCCGGCATTCGACATTACCACTGCATGCCCAGGCTTTGTTTATGGCCTAAGTATCGCCGATCAATTTATCAAAACCGGTCATCGTAAGAACGTTCTGGTAGTGGGTACGGAAGTACTCTCACGCCTTGTTAACTGGGATGATCGTTCAACCTGTGTCATTTTTGGTGATGGTGCCGGTGCAGCGGTTGTAACGGCCAGTGATGAGCCAGGTATTCTTTCTACTCATATTCACGCTGACGGTGGCTATGGCGACCTTTTATATTGCAATAACGGTCTAAGAGGGCAGTTAGGCGAGTTTCCAGAGCCGCAGATCGTGATGCGTGGCAACGAAGTCTTTAAGGTCGCTGTGAAAACACTTAGCCAGATCGTTGATGAAACTCTTGAAGCCAATAATATGCAGAAAGAAGATATTGATTGGTTAATTCCTCATCAGGCCAATATCCGTATTATTCAGGCAACAGCCAAGAAACTTGGCGCGTCTATGGATAAAGTCGTTGTAGCGGTTGACCGTCATGGCAACACATCTAGCGCTTCAATCCCTCTAGCGATGTGCGAAGCGATTGAAGATGGCCGCATTAAGCGTGGCGATGTTTGTTTGTTGGAGAGTTTTGGGGGTGGGTTTACGTGGGGTTCCGCCTTAATTAAGTATTAGGTTTGAAGCCATTATCGTCGATGATACTGCGTTATTTGATGATTTAAAGCTCGTTATTTAAGAGCACTAAACCTCCTCACTTTAAATCATCAAATGCCTTGTCTCATCTTAGCTACCGGCTTCAAATTTTGGATATCTCAGAAGTAGGGTGCGTCGTGACGCACCGCTCTTAAATTGTAAGGTTGTACTTCAGGTCGGATAACCCCAAAAAGGAAGGCCTAGTGACATTAGAACAAGAGAGACTTTTGTTGGATGGTGCTTTGCTTATCCAATATACGAAGGCTTATAAATAAAAATTTAGCAGTTTGAACACGTGAATCGCTGCTGATTCTTTATAAGAATTAGCTTTAAATAAATTAGATAAATTATTGAATAAAAAGATTTAATTATGAGTAAAACAGCATTTATATTTCCAGGTCAGGGTTCGCAGGCTGTTGGTATGCTTGCAGACCTTGCTGATAAGTATCCAATTATTGAACACACTTTCGCTGAAGCATCTGAGGCTTTAGGCTACGACCTATGGCAGTTGGTGCAAAAGGATGAAGAAGGCAAATTGAACCAGACCGAGTTTACTCAGCCAGCTTTATTAACGGCTAGTGTTGCTTTGTGGCGTTTGTGGCAACAGGAAAATGGCTCAGAGCCTGCTTTCCTGGCTGGTCATAGTCTGGGTGAATACAGTGCTTTGGTCGCTGCAGGCGTTATTGAGTTGTCAGACGCTGTCAAATTAGTAGAAGCACGTGGCCAGTTCATGCAATTGGCGGTTCCAGAAGGTACTGGAAAAATGGCAGCTATTATTGGTCTGGACGATGAGAAAGTCCGTGATGCCTGTGCTGTTGCTGCTCAGGACGAAGTAGTTGAAGCGGTTAACTATAATTCGCCAGGTCAGGTTGTTATTGCCGGTAGTGCCGCGGCTGTTGAGCGTGCCATGGAAGCCTGTAAAGCGGCTGGTGCAAAGCGTGCATTGCCGTTGCCTGTAAGCGTTCCGTCACATTGTGCCTTAATGCGCCCAGCTGCTGATAAACTTGCTCACATGCTCGAGAGCATCAATATTAATACTCCTGTCATACCAGTGATTAATAATGTTGATGTCGCTGCAGAATCGGATCCAAAAGCGATTAAAGATGCATTAATTCGTCAGCTTTATAATCCAGTGCGATGGACTGAGACAGTACAAAAGTTAAAAACAGAAAGTGCGTTAAACCTTTTTGAGTGTGGCCCAGGTAATGTTTTGTGTGGTCTGGCTAAGCGTATTGACCGCGAGCTGAACGCTTCACCACTCGGTACTCTAGACAAATTTGAAGCTGCACTTTCCGAATAAAACAGCAATAACTAGAAAGAGTTTGAAAGGATAAAGATATGAGTTTGAATGATAAAATTGCTTTAGTTACTGGAGCCAGTCGTGGTATTGGCCAGGCTATTGCTCACCGCTTAGCACAATCAGGCGCAACTGTTATTGGAACGGCAACCTCAGAAAGTGGTGCTGAGAAAATTACTGAAAATTTTAAAGCCGCCGGTCTGAATGGAACTGGCATGGCTCTTAACGTTACTGATCCTGAAAGCATCGAAAGTGTATTGGATGCAATCAAAGGTGAGCATGGACGTACGCCCGATATCCTTGTGAACAATGCTGGTATCACCCGCGATAATTTATTAATGCGCATGAAAGACGATGAATGGGAAAGTATTTTGAATACCAACCTGACTTCAATTTTCCGTCTTTCTAAAGCCTGTTTGCGAAGCATGATGAAGTCAAAGTGGGGCCGCATCATTACTATTGGTTCTGTTGTTGGCACTATGGGCAATGCCGGTCAGGCTAATTACTCAGCAGCTAAAGCTGGTTTAATTGGTTTCTCTAAGTCATTGGCAAGAGAAGTGGGTTCTCGTGGCATTACCGTAAACGTTGTTGCTCCAGGTTTTATCGATACAGATATGACTAAAGCTCTAAATGACGATCAACGCCAGGCCATGTTTGATCAGATCCCAATGGCTCGTTTAGGTCAGCCAGAGGAGATTGCTAGTGCTGTAAACTTCCTGGCTTCTGATGACGCCGGATACATAACTGGCGAAACAATTAATGTGAATGGTGGTATGCATATGGTTTAAACGGTTGTTTTATTCTGAGTAGCAAATTGTGTTACAGGAATGCTAACCGCTTTAAATTCATGATTTATCATATTAAAATGCCGGCCAATTCTGCTATTATGCAAAACTTGATGCAGGTCTGACCTTTGCCAAAAAAGTCAATTTAGGCTTGCAAGTTTGCTGGAGTTAACTAAACTACCGTCGCAGTATAATACTGTGATATACAAGAGGATTTAAAACAGATGAGTACTATCGAAGAACGCGTAAAAAACATCGTTGTTGAGCAATTAGGTGTTAAAGAAGAAGAAGTGACTGCTGAAGCTTCTTTTGTTGATGATTTAGGTGCGGATTCATTGGATACCGTTGAATTGGTAATGGCTCTTGAAGAAGAGTTCGATACTGAGATTCCAGACGAAGAAGCTGAGAAAATCAACACAGTTCAAGCCGCTATTGACTACATTAAGGCGAATGTTGACGCGTAATTTAACTCGTCTGCAATCTATTCGTAATATTTAGCGAATTATAAATGGGTAAAATACGAAAGTATTTTGCCCATTTGTGTTTTTATAAGATGAGAAACTGGGCACGTAACCAGTCAACGGCTGAAGAACTGTTCTGATAAGCTAGGAGTTTGAAGGCTAATCAAGAGCTGAAAACTGAATACTTAACGAGAGGTAATTTCCTTGAGTAAACGCAGAGTTGTAGTTACCGGTTTAGGGATGCTAAGCCCACTGGGTAACAACATTAAAGATTCATGGGACGGCATTTTGGCATCGAAAAGCGGCGCTAATATGATCGAGGACTTTGATGCCAGCAATTTGAGCACTCGATTTGTCTGTTCGGTTAAAAACTTTGAAGCAGAGCCAATTCTGGAAAAGAAAGACGCCCGTAAAATGGATATTTTTATTCAGTACGGTATTGTTGCTGGCGCCCAGGCTTGGGAAGATTCTGGTTTAGAAGTAAATGATCAAAACGCTCATCGCATCGGTGCCTGCGTTGGTGCCGGTATTGGTGGTATGACTACTATCGAAGAAACGACCTTGCTGAATCATGAACGTGGCCCACGCCGAATTTCGCCATTCTTCATTCCTGGTTCTATCATTAACATGATTTCAGGCCACCTGTCGATTCGGTATGGTTTGAAAGGTCCTAACATTTCTATCGTGACAGCCTGTACCACAGGTGTTCACTCCATTGGTCATGCTGCCCGTATGATTGCTTATGGTGATGCTGATGCCATGTTGGCTGGCGGCGCTGAAAAAGGTTCAACACCCGTTTCTATCGGTGGTTTCGCTGCAGCAAAAGCACTTTCAACTCGTAATGATGATCCTCATGCTGCCTCACGCCCATGGGATAAAGACCGTGATGGTTTTGTTATGGGTGACGGCGCTGGTGTAATGGTATTGGAAGAGTATGAGCATGCTAAAGCACGTGGCGCAAAGATTTATGCTGAATTAACAGGTTTTGGCATGAGCGCAGATGCTTTCCATATTACTTCACCACCAGCTGATGGAGAGGGCGCAGCCAGTGCGATGAAAAATGCATTGCAGGATGCGAATCTTAACCCTGAAGAAATCCAATACATTAACGCTCATGGTACTTCAACACCGGCAGGCGATTTAGCGGAAACCAATGCGGTTAAAACGATTTTTGGTGATTCTGCGCGTAACGTTATGGTCAGCTCTACAAAGTCCATGACAGGTCACTTGCTGGGAGCTGCAGGCGCTGTTGAAGCCATTTTCAGCGTATTGGCGATTCGTGATCAGGTAGCGCCGCCTACCATCAATCTTGATCATCCAAGTGAAGGCTGTGATCTGGATTATGTGCCCCACAGCGCTCGGGAAGCAAAGATTGATAACACAATCTGTAACTCGTTTGGTTTTGGTGGTACCAACGGCACACTGATCTTTAGTAAGTTATAGTAAGTATCTTTCAGCATACCAAAAGGCCTTCTTTATGAGGGCCTTTTTTTATTGCCAGTCTTGTAATAATAAACCATATAAATTAGCGCTGTATCTCACTTGGTTTTCTATTAGAATGCTTTGATGAATTCTAAAGACAACAATTCACAAACCGCCAATACCTGGCTTAATGGTAGGTCATGCGATCATATCGTTACAACTGATCGCGGCTTGCTGTATGGGGATGCATTTTTTACTACCATTAAAGTTAGCGGTGGTAGGGTTGAGCATTGGGCGTTGCATGCTGAGCGTTTGTCTTTTAGTGCAGAACAGCTCGGATTCCCGTCTTTAGACCTCACAATGATCCAATCCGAACTGCTGGGTTTTATTAGAGAGCAATCGACAATTTCTGAGTGTTCTGATGGAGTGGTGCGGTTGACGATTACTCGTGGATCTGGTTTGCGTGGCTATAAAGCTCCTGCGAAACCCCATCTACAGCGAATTTTAAGCTGGTCTGCTTTAAAAGCTCCAAGAAACTTTGATTCTGGTGTTAGTTTATCTTTGTGTCGTACACCACCGAGCATTAATCCTCTTTTGGCGGGTCTAAAGCACTGTAATCGCCTGGCGGAAGTCTTAGCTACAGAAGAAATTTCTGCAAATTGCTTTGATGGCATTATGAGTCTTAATGACAAAGTGATATGCGGTACTAAATCGAATATCTATTTTTACCGTAATGACCAGTGGCAAACCCCTAGACTCGACCAGGCTGGAGTTAATGGTACGGTTCGTCGCTGGTTATTAAATAATCAGCCTGACTTTGTGGAAGCCCAAATAACTCACAAAGACATGGCTTCATCTCGCTACTGCTTGGTATCTAATGCAATAGTCGGTATTATTCCTGTGTGCACCATTGGGGCAACTCATTATGAGTTATTTCCTGGTTGGCAGGAATTAGCTTATAGATATCGTCAGTCTGCATTCTAAGAGTGCAAACAATAACTCCTATTACAATAAATGATCTAAAGAGAATTGATGAAAAAACCTATTCTTACTTTCTTTATCTTGCTGGTTCTTATTTTTTCCGGAATTACCTGGTATTTATGGAATGGTTTCCAAGAATTTATTCAACAGCCATTGGGGCTTGAACAAGAGCTGGATGTTGAAAAGGGCACTACTGCCTATAGTCTTGGTCGTAAATGGCAGGAAGAAGACGTTATTGAGCAATTTTACTATTATCAACTATTGCTCAAACTGAAACCTGAACTGCGTTCTATAAAAGCGGGTAATTATAATATCACCCCAGATATGACTGCGGTGGATGTTCTGCAGAAGCTAGTAGCAGGCGATGTCATCAAGTACCAGTTTTCGGTGATTGAAGGATCTAATATTTATGAGTTGCTGGTTGCTTTGCAGGCAAACTCTGAGCTGGTGCATGAGATTGATTACGGTCAGGAATATGATGACATTTTTAAATCCATGGAATTTGTTGGACAGTCTCATCCAGAAGGTATGTTTTATGCCGACACTTATCAATTCATCAAAGGCGACTCCGACCTTGATATTTTAAAGCGTGCTCACGATAGATTGCTGGCTATTTTAGACGAAGAATGGTCAGGTCGAGCTGATGGATTGCCGTATGAGACAGCTTATCAAGCCTTGATTATGGCATCGATCATAGAGAAGGAAACCGCCGTACCAGCGGAACGCCCTGAAATTTCTGGTGTATTCGTACGGCGTATGGCTAAGAATATGTTGCTGCAGACTGACCCAACGATTATATACGGTTTGTTACCTGAGTTTGATGGCAATATCCGTCGTAAAGATATTCGAAACCCACATCCATGGAATACCTATGTTCACAGAGGTTTACCACCAACTCCTATTGCTATGGTCGGTCGGGAGGCCATCCAAGCTGCATTGAACCCCAAGCCGGGGGAAACCCTTTATTTCGTAGCAAAAGGTGATGGTAGCCATCACTTCAGCAAGACGTTAGAAGAACATAATCGCGCAGTCCGCAAGTATCAACTAAATCGATAATAGCCAATGGACAGAATGATGACAAAACATACAGGCAAATTTATCACCATTGAAGGTACTGAGGGCGTTGGAAAGTCCACAAACATCGCTTTTATCAAAGAGTGGTTTGAGGCAAAAAACATATCGTTGCTTCATACCCGGGAGCCTGGTGGAACACCGATGGCCGAAGAGATTCGAGAACTGCTTTTGTCCAAGCGTGATGAGCAGGTGGATGCAAAGAGTGAGTTATTGTTAATGTATGCGGCTCGCGCGCAACATGTCAGCCAGAAAATCAAGCCAGCGTTGGAACAGGGACAATGGGTATTGTGCGACCGTTTCAGTGATGCCAGTTTTGCCTATCAAGGTGCAGGCAGGGCATTAGGCCTTGAGAAATTAGTTGAGCTGGATCATTGGGTGCTTGAGGGCTTCAAGCCTGATCTGACTATTCTGCTTGATTTGCCTGTAGAGATTGGTTTGTCTCGTGCTCAGGAGCGCGGTCCGGTAGACCGTTTTGAAGAAGAAAAAATAGGGTTCTTCGAGCAAGTTCGCAATGGTTATTTACAGATTGCCGAGCAAGAACCTGAGCGGGTAAAGGTTGTTGATGCCAGCGGCAGCCTGGAAGAGGTTCAGCAGCAAATTAAACAGGTTTTAATTCAGTTCTATGAACAGCAGGTTTCTATGCTATGACGCAGGTTGAGGTTTGGAATCAAAGTCGATTCAAGCGAGTTCAGGACCAGTTCCAACAGGGTTCGTTACCTCATGCAATCCTTTTAATGGGCCCTGAGGGAATAGGGAGAGAAACTTTTGCCCAAAGTTTGGCGCAATGGTTGTTGTGTCTGAATCGTCAACAGGAAGCCTGTGGTAAGTGTAAAAGCTGTTTCTTATTCGAAGCTGGTCATCATCCCGACTATCACCTGCTTGATATCGAACAGGATAAAACTCAAATCTCAGTAGGGCAGGTTCGTGAGTTGATTGCTTCAATGCAGGAGTCTTCACATCAGGGCGGCTGGAAAGTAGCCAATATTGCCAATGTTCAGGCTATGAACGCTAGTTCTTTCAATGCCTTACTGAAAACCCTTGAGGAGCCACAGGATAATACCCTGCTGATTCTTCAAACGTCACAGTTGCAGGGTGTGCCACCAACTATTCGTAGTCGAGCACAACTTTTATCACTTAGCGTAGATGAACCGCAGCAAGTCAGGGAGTGGTTAACAGAACGACAGGGACATATGACACAGGCCCTTGAAGCAGCGCTTAACCTGTTTCCACAGGCTCCATATAAAGCTGAAGACTTCGGAGTTAATGGTGATACACTCAAGTATGCTGAATTCATTGTACAGATGACGGATTTGGTGCAAGGTAATCAAACTCCTGTCCAAATGGCTCAGTTTTGGCATGAAGAGCTTGCTGATGTGGCATTCTGGATGCAGTTGATGGTGCGCGATATTCTCTTAATTCAGCAGACCGACGAAGATGGGGATTTGCTTTTTGTTCAGCAAAAACAGGAGTTAGGATTGCTGGCAAAGGCTATTAATGGTCAGGGCTGGTTGATGTTGCTTGAGAAAATAAATGAGCTCCAACGGTTGATTAAGCAAAAAAGTCCCGTTAATCTAATGGCATCGTGGCAAAGCTTATTGATTTTTGTCACCCAAATTGCCAGTAAATACAAGTCATTAGGTTAATTTTATTATAAACTGGTTGATGGTTATTAAGACTTTCATGATTAAGGCAGTTACCCAATGCGGATAGAAAGAACTGGTCCCGGCATATTAACCATTCATGTCGAAGACAAAGAAGATCTATACAAAGCCTATATGCCGTTTCTTGAAAACGGCGGTATCTTCATTCAAACCAATAAAGAATATAATCTGGGCGATGACGTTTTCATGCTGCTTGCCATCATTGATGAGCCAGAAAAATTGCCAATTGCAGGTAAAGTTGTCTGGATCACTCCAATTGGTTCTCAGGGTAATAAGCGCGCCGGTATCGGTATTCAATTTAGCGATCAGGATAATGGTCAAACTAAAAATAAAATTGAGAACCTGTTAGCCGGTCGACTTGATTCTGACAAACCCACCCACACGATGTAACTCATTTCTAATTCTATATAATTTCTTATGCTCATAGATTCACACTGTCACCTGGATCGCCTTGATCTGGGTGCATACGATAACGACCTTAATAAAGCTCTAGATTTTGCACGTAGCCGTGGTGTTAAGCACATGCTGTGTGTTGGTATTACTCTGGATAAGTTCGATGACGTTAGGCTTATTGCAGAAGCTCATGATGATATTTCATGCTCAGTAGGTATTCACCCGCTTTATGATGCAGTGTCTGAAGCAGATGTTGAGTTATTAGTTGAGAAGGCAAAACACCCTAAAGTTGTGGCTATTGGGGAAACCGGACTTGATTACTTTTATAATAAAGAGCCAGAGAATCACAAATTACAGCAGGAAAGCTTCCGTAAACATATCCAGGCCGCCCGTCTAGCTAAGCTGCCCGTAATTGTTCATACTCGCGATGCTCGTCAGGATACGATTGATATTCTTCGAGAAGAACAGGCTCAGGAGTGCGGAGGCGTATTGCATTGCTTCACTGAAAGTCTTGAAATGGCGAAGGCTGCATTGGAGCTGGGTTTTTATATTTCATTTTCAGGAATTGTGACCTTTAGAAACGCGGAAGAGTTAAGAGAAGTCTGTCGCCAGATCCCGTTGGATAGGCTTCTAATTGAAACCGACTCACCTTATTTAGCTCCTGTTCCTTATCGAGGTAAAAGCAATCAACCTGCCTACGTCAAAGAAGTAGGGCAGTTTGTTGCTGATTTACACCATATTAGCTACGAAGAGTTATGTGAAATAACTGCTAACAATTACAAAATGCTATTTGATAAAAGCGTGGTTACAATCACCTAATGCCGTAAATAAGCCCAATTATGTTTTAGTCAGACAATCAGGAAGTACCAATGAAAAAGCTATTGTTTCTACTGTCTCTGTCTTTTGTCGCCGTTGCCTGCCAACATAACGGAACTAGCGACAAACAGTCATCCTCTGAAAAGTCTCAGTCTAGCCAAGAAACCGAATTTAAAATTCCATTTGAAAAATATCAGCTGGAAAATGGCTTAACAGTCATCCTTCATCAGGATAAGTCTGATCCTATTGTAGCCATGGCAACAATCGTTCATGTTGGCTCAAACCGCGAAAAACCAGGCCGCACCGGCTTTGCCCATTTCTTTGAGCACATGGCATTTAATGACTCTGAGAATGTTCCTCAAGGTGCTAATCGTAAAATGATTGAAGAACTTGGTGGCACCCGTAATGGCGGAACCTGGACTGACGGAACCATGTACTACGAAGTGGTACCCAAAGATGCTCTTGAGAAGTTAATGTGGATCGATTCAGACCGCCTTGGTTTTATGATCAACACGGTAACCGAAGGTGCCTTGGAAAGAGAAAAGCAGGTTGTTAAGAATGAAAAAAGACAGCGTGTTGATAATCAGGCCTATGGTCATACTCAGCATGTCATTCTCAAAAACCTATATCCTGAGGGACATCCTTACAACTGGACTGTTATTGGTGACCTAGACGATTTACAGGCTGCTACTCTTGCTGATGTTAAAGAGTTTTACAGCGAATACTATGGTCCATCTAATGCAACATTAGTTATTGCTGGTGATATTGATTTTGATGAAACCAAAAAGATGGTTGAGAAATGGTTTGGTGAAATAAAACCATCTGAGGCAGTAAAAGATCCTGAGCCCATGTCAGTTCAGCTAGAAGAAACTAAAAAATTATACCATCTGGATAATTTTGCTAAAGTTCCTGAAATTCGATTAACTTTTCCGACGGTCGAGCAATATCACAAGGACTCCTATGCGCTGGATGCATTAGGAGAAATCCTGAGCCGGGGTAAAAGAGCCCATCTTTACAAAGTTCTGGTTGAGGAACAAAAGTTAGCTCCATCTGTCGCAGCCTATAACGGCTCTAATGAAATTGCAGGAACTTTTACCATTCGAGTAAGAGCCAACGAGGGAGTTGATTTGGATGCAGTTTATAAAGGCATTCAGGAGGCTCTTGCCAATTTTGAGAAAGAAGGTTTCAGCGATAATGATTTACAACGCATTAAAGCCAGACAGGAGACTTCTTTTTATAACGGTATTTCGAGTGTTCTTAGTAAAGCATTCCAGTTAGGCATCTATAATGAGTATGCTGGTGATCCGGCATACGTTGCGAAAGACATTGCCAATATCAAAAGCGTTACGCGCCAAGACATAATGCGTGTCTATGACGAATACATTAAAGATCAAAACTTCATCATGACTAGTTTTGTTCCTGAAGATCAACCAACCTTGATTGTCGAAGGCTCAAAAAAAGCCAATGTAGTAGAAGAGCAGATTGTTCAAGGTGCAGAAGAAGAGTTTGATGCTGATGCACTGGCTGATTATGAAAAAACTCCAACCAAACATGATCGTTCAGAACCACCATTAGGTGAAACTCCAAAAGTATCCATTCCTGAAATTTCTAAGTCAGTGGCTGATAATGGATTGGAAATTTATACGATGGAGCATAACGAGCTTCCCATCGTGAGTTTTGCAATGCGAATTGATGGTGGCGCCTGGTTGGAAACCGAAGGGCAGTATGGTGTTGCCAATTTATTAGCTGAGTTGATGAATGAAGGTACTGCTAATAAAACTCCAGAAGAACTAGAAGATGCGATTGGATTATTAGGTGCCAGCATAAGGTTTGATGCCGGTATCGACTCTATTTCTGTGGTTGGTACAACCTTAGCAAGAAATTACCAACCAACCATGGAGTTGCTGACTGAAATGCTGCTGAAACCTCGCTTTGATGCCAAAGAATTCGAGCGCTTGAAGGCTAAGCAATTAAATGAAATCAAGCAAAACGAAGCTAGTCCTTTTGCAGTTGCCAGTAGAGGCTTTTATAGCCAGATATATGGTGATGAGCATCGTGCAGGCATTCCTGTCGGGGGCACTTCAGACTCTGTTGCCGCTATTACCTTGGATGACGTTAAAGCTTTTTATGATAAGGCGTTGTCACCAAAAAATGCAGCGATTCATGTGGTTGGCCAAATCGATCATCAGCAGGTAAAGACAGGTATCAAGCAGTTGTCTCAATCGTGGGATGGAGAGCTAATTGAGTTGCCTGAATACGAAGAGCCAAAGTCATTTGACTCACCAAAAGTCTTCTTTGTTGACATTCCCGATGCCAAGCAATCCGTCATTATTGTGGGTAAACGTGGCTTAAGTGGTGACGATCCTGATTATTACCCATTCACAGTTGCTCAGAATCGTTTGGGTGCAGGCGGCAGTGCACGTTTGTTCCAGACCCTGCGTATCGAAAAGGGTTATACCTATGGTGCTTACTCAACCATTGGTAAAGCCCGCTATATAGCCCCTTTCATGGCTTATTCGCAGGTGCGTGCAAACGTTACTCTTGAATCCTTGGAGATTTTCAAAGATCTGATTGCAAATTATGACGAAACCTTTACTCAGCAGGATCTGGAAACCACCAAGAACCTTCTGATTAAACGAAGTACTCGTGAATACGAAACCATCAATAATTTGCTGACCATGCTGAATGAGGTCAGTAAGTTTGATTTACCATTCAATTTTATTGAAAAAGAGCAGGCCCAGCTTGAAGCTATGACGGTAGAAGAAGTCAAAAATATCTACCAAAAATATGCTGATGAGCAGGAAATGATCTACGTTATCGTTGGTGACGCCGCAACTCAGTTAGAGAGAGTCAAAGCCTTTGGTTATGGCGAGCCGATAATGTTGGATCGAAAGGGCAATCCTCTGTAGTTATTTTAAATACCTACAGTATTAAATTGTGAGCAAATAACTCTCAGTCAGAGAGCAAGCTTCAGAAAGTCAGTTAATATTCTTGGTCGAAGTATTACTGATTTGCTGAGTGTCGCACCAATAATCCCCTTTATATTGAGCTAAGGCGCGTACAAAATATAGCAATCAAAATCGTGGATGATTTTGATAAGAATTTTCAGCACAGGGACGTGATGTAAATTCTGGTGCGTTAAGTATTTTGGGAGTGGCGCAGGAAGTCACGCGGAGCGTGGCCTCAATATCGGGGTGGTCTTCTTTTGGCTACTTTTCTTGACCACGCAAGAAAAGTAGCTCGCCGAGCGGCGAAAACTAGATTAAAGGAAAGGTTAAAAAGTGAATAGATTCCCGCCTTCGCGGGAATGACAATAATAGAACACGCTATTATTTACCGTTTAACCAACCCCCAATCAACTTCCTTTATAAAGTCTTCATCTAGGGGAAACCCCCTGCATGATCTAGGGGCTTTACCTAATACCTGATTTCATTGGCTTTGTGCATAGTCGTAGTCGAGACCAAATAATTATTATTTTGACTACGAGGACCAAACCATGAAACCAACTGTATCAATTATCACAGCCAGTGTTTTGGCAGCCGTAGCAGGGACCGCTCACGCAGACGCTATTATCGGACCTGAGTTAACAGAAATGTTACCTACAGCGTTAACGCCAACCAAAGTTATTGTGACTACCCATGACCAATCGCAACTTAATGATGTCATGGCAAACCTTGGTCAGCCATACTTGGCGATGAAAACCTTGCCAATGGCTGGTGCAACTCTAACCAAAGCGCAAATTAATGCACTTGCCAAAGATGAGCGCGTCAAAAGTATCTACTATGATGCTCCTTTGAAATATTACAACTACAACTCTGGTGAAATCACTGGCGGACATTATGTTCATGACGTTGAGAATGTCACGGGCCGTGGTGCTACTATTGCTGTATTAGATTCAGGTGTTGATGCTACACACCCTGACTTACAGTTAGGCTCTAAAGTTGTACAGAACGTCAAAATCGTTGGCGATCTCGATTTAGCTGGCGGTTTGAATGTGTTCCTTGAGGGTGTTCCAAACAGTGACACCAGTTCAGGTCACGGTTCCCACGTTGCAGGTACGGTAGCGGGTACTGGTGCAGCTTCTGCCGATGATGCTCGCCGTGCAAATTACCACGACGGTATCGCTCCTGATGCGAAACTGGTAGGTTTAGGTGCTGGTGATGCCATCTCGATTCTTTATGCACTGGCTGGTTTTGATTATGCCATTGGTAATAAAGAGAAATACGGTATTGATGTTATTACCAACAGTTGGGGGAGTTCCGGTGGAGCAGAGTTTGATCCAAACAACCCTACCAATCAGGCATCATACGAAGCCTATAAGCAGGGCATTATTGTAACATTCGCTGCTGGTAACGACGGCCCGGGTGATAATACTCTTAACCCTTATGGTGTTGCTCCATGGACTATCAACGTTGCGGCTGGTACCGAAGATCGCGGTTTAGCTAACTTCTCTAGTCGTGGTGTTGCAGGAGACGAATTCAAAGCTCCTGATGTGACTGCACCAGGCAGTAATATCATTTCTACAAAAGCATTGAATACAGTACTACCATTACTAGGTCCAGTGCTTGACCCTGAATATCCAGAGTATGATGTTTATTATGCAGGAATGAGCGGTACTTCTATGGCTACTCCATTCGTTGCTGGTGTAGCAGGCTTACTTCTAGAGGTTAATCCTGATCTATCTCCTGACCAGATTGAAGAAATCATTCGTGATACTGCTGACCCAATGGAAGGTTTTGAATTCCATCAAGTGGGTGGCGGTTATATCAACGTTAAAGCTGCTGTAGAAAAAGCTCGTGTTACTGAAGGTAAGCGTGCTGAATTTATGGCTGGCGCAACAAAGTGGTCATCTCAGGGCAACTGGAAAGTAGTTTCAGAGACTGATTCTATGATCGACTATGTGTCACGCTGGAGCACTAAATCTGATGCGGATAGCACTGACGGCAGCTACCAACAAAGCCGACGCAATAATGCCGAAGTAATGTTTAACTTCATCGGTGATAGCATTCAGATTCTTTACACAGCCAACTCAAAAGGTGGACATGGTGAAGTTTTCTTGAATGGTCAAAGTAAAGGCATCATAGATTTCTATTCACCTGAAACTAGCTCGAAGTCATTCGTGTTGCGTGACCTGGACACTTCACAAGTACACAGCCTGTCTATCAAAAATGTTGAAGGAACCATTAACTTTGATGGCCTGAAAATGGATGGTCAACTTGTTGATAATGGAACCTCAATCAATACTGACCAGCAAGTTATTGAAGGCAACATTGGTCCATCGGCTGAAAACATCCAATTCAATGATCATGTCATTAGCGTTGGCGCTGATGCAGTAGCGATTGATGCGGTATTGAGCTGGGGCGGTGTTGCTGACTTGGACTTCCAAATGCTAGATGCTGAAGGAAATGTTGTTGCTAGCAGTGCGTCTCTGGATAACCCTGAAGTTATTTCATTCAGACCAGAACAGGCAGGTGACTACACCTTACGCGTAAACGGATATATCAGCGTTTCAACTGACTACACAATCGATGTAGAGGTTTCAAACCTGATTCAGTAACTGCTCGTGAGAGGCGTTGGGGGCCTTCGGGCCCTCTTTTTTAATTCTCATTCCATAAAAATTATAACTGTGTCTATTCATGATTAGGGGTTTTCCCTAATGCAATTTGAGTATTTGCACCGATAGCTAACAAGTCAAAAATGACTTGCAATGGGTTATGAAACATCAATCTATTAAACACACATAGGGGTAGTGTATTAATGAACACACAAATCAAACGACTAGCGCTGGCGGCGACATTAGCTGGCTTTAGCATGAACGCAGCAGCAGAAGCCGTTATCGGCAGTGAGCTGCAGCAGAACTTACAAACCATGTCAGTTACCGAAAGCACTATGGCTGTAGTAACTTTCGATCAACTTGACCAGCTGGCACCAGAGCAAATCCAGTCTTTGATGGACTTGGGAATTACTGAAGGTGTTCAGTTCCAATCTCTGCCAATCATCGGTGTTGTTGCAACTCCGCTACAGATTGAGCAAATCAGCAAAATGGATGGCGTCCGTTCTGTTTTTGCCAATCGCAGCCTGAAATATTTTAACGCTGAAGCTCGCGAGTTAACGGGTGCTGAAAAGTTGCAAAGTGAAGAGTTCGTACAGCAAAACGGTATTGGCTTTACCGGTAAAGGCGTTACCATCATGGTCAACGATTCAGGTATCGATGCGACTCTGGCTGATCTTGAATACGGCTCAAAAGTAGTCGAGAACGTTCAGGCCATTGCTCATGCTCAGGCATTAACGCTAACTCCTGTACGTGGGGTCTGGATTGAAGGTCAGTTAAATACGGATCTAAACGTTGGTCATGGTACCCACTGTGCGGGTACTGTTGCAGGCTGGGGTACTCATTCAGATGGCAAGTATAAAGGTGCTGCTCCAGATGCTGAGTTAGTCGGTTATGGTTCGGGAGCGGGTCTATCGATTCTGGATGCTTTGGGTGGTTATGATTACGCCATTACCCATATCTATGATTTTAATTCGCCGATTCGAGTGATGAGCAATTCCTGGGGATCAAGCGGTAAATATGAACCGAATGGTCCTATTTCTGTAGCATCTTACAAAGCTTATAAGTTGGGTATGATTTCAGTTTTCGCTGCCGGTAACGATGGCCCAGGCGAAGATACCCATAACCCATATGCTCAAATTCCCTGGGGCATGTCGGTAGGTGCTGGTACAAAGCAGGGTACGTTGATTGACTTTTCTTCTCGTGGTCAGCGCGATGAAACTGGCACATTTACAATGCCTGATGGTACTGAGTGGACATATAGCAATGAAGTGTCTGTTGTTGCTCCTGGTGTCGATATTATTTCAACCCGTGCTAAAACTAATCTGGTTTCCAATGGAGGCGATGCAGACTTAGATGCTATCGAAACAGAGTATCTTCCTTATTACACAATGATTTCTGGTACTTCGATGGCAACACCGCACGTTGCAGGTATTATTGCACTGATGCTTGAAGCCAATCCTAATCTTACACCGCTCGAGACTAAGCGTTTGATTCAAGAAACTGCAACCAATATGCCTGGCTATGAGCGTTGGGAAGTAGGTGCGGGTTATGTGAATGCCTACGCGGCAGTAGCAGCTGCCCTCAATTACGATGCTGGTCATAAAGTCACGGTAAACAACTTTAATAGCTTCAACGGTAACTCAATTGTACTTCCACCTGCAGAGCCAGAAGCTTTTGAAGTTCTGTATTCGCCAGTTGGTGAGCCAGATGTTCATGAATTTACCGTTGGTCCTGATGCCGTATTTATTTCTGCTTCTGCTGAGTCTTTGGCTAATACCATCAAGCTCAAACTGGAAGCGCCTGATGGAACCGAGTACTTTGGCAACTTGACCTTGCCGGTTCTTACAACGTCGATGCGTGTGTCAGCACCTGCTCAAGAAGGTACATGGAAGCTTTCTGCTTATGGCTTAACGTCGCTATCTGGGGTTGAAGCTGACCCAACTGGAGCAACTAATGGACCAGGTGTTCCAGAAGTCGTCAGTGGGCAAATTGGCATCTTTACTTCGGGTGGTTATGAAGGTCTTGATGATATTGCCGGACATCCAGCTGAAAACGCCATTCAGTTCGCAACCAGCGAGCGTTTAGTTGATAGCTTTAACGACAAGTTCTTCCGTCCGGATCGAGCCTTAAAACGTAAAGAGTTGGCTCAGTATTTAGTGATGGGGGCTGCTGTTCGTCAATATCGTGACTTGTTAAACGAAGAGCAAGTTAACTTTACTGATGTAGGGCTAGAGTTAGCGGCTTATGCAGAGTCTGCCAGTGCTAAAGGCGGTGCTTTAAAAGACCGTGTTCAAATACAGCAACCAGTAATGTTGAGCGATGGTGGTAAATTCCGTCCAAATGACAATGTAAGCAGAGTAGAGTTAGCTTACTCTCTGGTACAAAGCTTAGGTTTGGAAACAGAAGCACAGGCTTTCAGCGGCGATATAACGGTCGACTACAATGGTCAGGCTATACCTGTTCTTGACCAGGGCGATATCCCTGCTGAGCTTCGCGGTTATGTCCAATTAGCGCTTGATTTATCAATAGTTGGCGTCCGCTTTAATGTTGAACAGGGTCCATTCGACCTTCAGCCTAAATTAGTTGCTTACTTCGAGCCTGGTGAATCAATTAGCCGTGCGGAGTACGCTGTATTAATTGGTCGCTTTTACGATTCGTATTATCAATAAGTTAACTTATTAACTGGATTCAATTCATTCAGTAATTTGTTAACCACTATTGAAAATACGATAAAAGTAGGCAGGGACGCCTACTTTTTAATCAATTTGTTGTAATGCATTCTTGCTTTAATGCATAAATTTAAGTATTTTGAATCGGAGTGTTGCATTAGTTATATCTAATGAAATATTTCTCTCACGTTGCGAGGTAAAGATGATGTCAGCTTTTAAAGCTCTAGCCTTAAGCGTAGCTGTTCTATTTATGAGCCTTGGCTCAATTGCCAGTAAGGCAAATCCAGTAGAACTTACGGTACAGGGCAATAAAGTTGAAGCGGTAATCAATCTTACAGGGAACGTATCAGCTGATTTAACTTTAACTTTTGAAAATTCTGTGGGATTAACCGCAGACAATATAGGTATTACTGCAGAATTAATTGATATTACCGACATAGATATTCTTAACAGACTGTCCGATGTCACCAATATTAATCTTCAGGCAGCATTTCCAATGCTCATTACCATCGAGCCACCTTCAAATAAAGGATTCGCTTTTTCAGGGTTGGCTACGGTAGATATACACACCCATAATTTAGATTATTTGCCAGGAACTCCTTTACGTTTCTTCAAAGCACCTTTAAATGGTCAGTTTGAAGATATAACTGCGACCATGGGTTCAGGTAGCTACCGTGCACGCGGAACTACAGGCAAGTTTTCGCAATTTCTAATTGTCGCTGATTTGCGACCTGTACTGACTGTTGTAAACACTAAGTACAACCGTTTGAGCAATAGTCTTGCTACATTTTCAACTCAAATCGACCCGGTACTTTATAGTCAGTTAAGCAGTAAGCTAAGTGAAGTTCAGCAACTGATTACTCAGCAAAACTATACCTTGGCTAGTAACAAAGTTGATGAATTCAGTCGAATCATTGAGCAGGCAGATCCAGCTGATATTCCGAATGTCTGGCGTTCAAGTCGTGACATCGACAATGTTGCCGGTGAGCTGATTGCGTATGCCAATACGCTAAGATTCAGCCTGCGTCTTGTTAACTAATGTTGATTAGACGACCATGCCAGCAAAAATAACGGTCTGCTATTCAGACCAACCCGCAACCGAAGCATTTCTTTATGAGCAGTCCGACTATCGAATTGGTCGGGCTAGCTCCTGTGATTTGGTCTTGAGGCATCCCACGGTTTCTAGGCAGCATGCACTCATGTCACATCTCGCTGATGGCTGGCATTTGAACGATCAGTCGAGCCAGAATGGTACAAAAGTCAATGGTGTAAAAGTCGAGGCCAGCTTGCTAAATGGAAATGAACTTATTTCTGTAGGGGAAGTTGATTGTTTATTTGAAGCAAAAACGGCACAACAATTACAAGCAATCGAGTCCCACAATCAATGGCGTCTTGAGCAATCTAAATCAATAAACCATGTTGCAGATGGATTGCTGGTTGAAACGCTGCAGGAACAACTCAATTCCGTTATCAGTTTAATGGGCACTCAACGAGGTCTTGTAATGCTTGGTAACGACTTTCAAAGCCTAAAAGTCGGAGCTGTTCTTGGCATGTCCAATGCAGACTTTGACAACCGTTCTTTTGAAGGGAGTGTCGGCGCTATGATGAAAGCTATCAATAGTGCTAATCCGGTAGTAGCAATGGACGTCAGTCAGGACGCCATGCTTGCTAAGCGCGAAAGTGTTCAGCGCAAGCAGATTGCTGCACTGGCCTGCGTTCCACTATTTTCAGATAACCAATTAATTGGTGTGGTTTATACGGACAGTAAAGAGTCCACCAAAGTATTAACTGATTTAGACATGGATATTTTATCCATTATCAGTCAGCAGATAACATTAAGTTCCGAAGCCATAGTTTTACAGAATCAAATAACCAATCTCATGAATCGGGTGCCAGAATCAAGAAGTTATGATAGCCTGTTAAATAAACCGATATTACAACTCGTGCATTAATTCTATAAGGTTAAGCTTCAATGGTGAATGATGACCCGAAGCAAAGCCAAAAAGATTCTGGGGACTTATCAAAGACTCAAGTAATTGAAGACTTTGAAATTCTTGAAACTGGAACCCTTCTGGCTGGACGTTTCCAAGTTGAAAAGTTACAGGGTGTAGGTCGATTTGGTGCTGTCTATAAAGTAAGAGACTTGCAGCTCGATGTTATTGTTGCGCTAAAGGTCCTGCATTCCTTCATATCAAAAAATCAGCAAGCTCTTGCTGATTTCAAAAAAGAAATCCTTCTGCTCAGGCAGCTCTCGCATCCCAATATCGTCAGGGTTCATGAATACTATACTGATAAAGAACTGCACTTTTTTACCATGGACTGGATCGAAGGAGAAAGCCTTGAACAGAAAATGGAACAGAATGATAAATCGGGGCATACTTTCTCAGAGAGTCAGATTGAGCTCTATATCAATCAGGTCATCAGTGCGCTGAGCTTTGCTGAGAGCCACAATATTTACCACCGCGACATCAAGCCAGAAAATATCCTTATCGCTCATAATGATCAGCTATATCTGGCAGACTTTGGCCTTGCTGTATTATCTGAATCAAAAGAGCAGGGCATCATTAGTGGAACACCACAATACTTGCCGCCAGAATACCTGCAAAAAAATGTCATAAGCAGCAGCATAGATCTCTATGCTGTTGGAGTGATTCTGTATCAGCTTTTATGTAATAGATTGCCTTTTGATGGAAATTCACTCGATGCTCTAATTGAGCAAAAACAGAAAGGAACCAAAGACTTTCCAGTATCAAGATCAGACTTTAAAAAATTTAAGTCAGTAGTACTCAAGCTGATTTCTCCATACAGTAATTCGCGCTATCAATCTGCTGAAGATTTGCAGCTGGCGATAGATTATGCGCTGATCAAACAGCCTCCAAAGACAAAAGCCAATAAGACATTCGGTTTGGTCGCTGCATTTGCCCTTATCATTTTGGCTGGAGTTTTATGGTGGCGTTATCAAACTCAACCAATAGCTCCATCACAACATACTTCGCTGGCCATATTGCCTTTCGAAAGTGAAACGCGAGGGCAGCCCATTGATAACTGGATTAAATATGGCATACCAGATTATCTTCATTATCAATTGACTCAATACCCGGAGTTAAGGCTGGTTAATAATGATCGTGTGTTAGAAACACTTGATCTGCTTGGTTATCAATCCATGCTGAATGATAACCAGATACTTTTGCTGGCGGATCTGTTAAAGGTTAATAAAATTGTTAGTGCAAGGGTGATAGCTTCAAGCAAAGATGAAAACTCACTGATTGTCGAAGTTTTATCAATATCGGGCAATACGGTTAATAAGCAACAGGTCTCAGAAGTTGTCATTCAGTCTGAGTCTGCCGACTCTATTGTCAGAAAATTGATATCTGATCTCAACCAATCTTTAAAGATTAATCAGCAAGCTTCTATCGAAAGCAGTGAAGCGTTTATTCTGCAAAGTGAAGTACAGGAGTTAATCAAAAAGGGTGAGTGGTCGCAGGCTGAAGCCAAGTTGAATGAGTTAATTGGTGAGCAGCCTGATTCTGAACATTTGTGGTTTGAAGTTGGGCAAGTTTATTTAAACACTGGAGAGTTTGCACAGGCCGAAAACGCATTTGCTAAATCCCAATCGTTAAGTCCAGACCAAAGCTTCATTCATATTCATTCAACCGCTATTTTGAATGAGCTTGCAGAAAAGTTTGAACAGGCTGAGATGGATTATCTTAACCTTATTGAGCAATACCCGTTAAACATTGATATTAAATTTTCACTTGCTGAACTCTACGTTACAACACAGCAGTTTCCAAAAGCCGAGCAAACGCTACAACAGGTCGTTGCCCTGGATCCAAATCATCCAAGTGCCTGGTTTGAACTGGCAAAAGTGTCAATCTGGTCAGGTGACGCGCAAACCGCTGTTGATGATTATTTGGTTAAAGCTCTGGTCATCGCTAAAAAACTCAAAGACATTAATTTAGAAGGTGATGTGCTTAATGCCATTGGAGTTGCATACCAGCGTCTTGGTAATTTAGAGCTCGCCCAAGACTATTATGAACAGGGTTTATATAAGCGTAAAACAGCGGATGATCAAAATGGTGTGGCAACGAGTATGTCAAACCTCGCATCTGTTCACTCTATTCAGGGACAACACGAAGCGGCTACTAATTATCTTGAACAGAGTCTTGCTGTTTATGAGTCTCTTAATGACATCGAAGGCAAGGCCAATGCCTTTAACGAGATGGGCATTATAGATGAGGAGCAGGGGCTGTATGAGAAAGCTCTTGAGAATTATCGTCAGGCATTATCTTTGCGTATTAATCTCGGAGACGAATGGCTTAAAGCCGAAAGTATGAATAATATCGGCTTTATCTATTATTTGTTATCAAATCCTGAAAATGCATTAGTCTACTGGCAACAGGCCGAGCAGGCCTATCAGAAAGTTCAGGATCCGGTGGGTGTTATCCGGGTTCGTGAAAATCTTGGGCAAATGGAACTCGCCATGGGCAATTGGCGCAGCGCCTATTTTATCTTCGAGAAAGCTCTGCAGGACGCAAAGGAATTGGGATTATTTGAGGAGGCCTTAGTAGCTGAAGCTTACCTCGCAAAGCTTAGTTTTTTGCAGGGTAATTTCGAGCAAAGTCTTCCTAAGTTGGACTCCCTTTATCAGCAGTTACAGGAACGTAACGATATCCGTGGCGTGATTGAGTTTGGATTATGGCTTGCAGACTGGCATTCTCTTACAGGTAATCAGGATGCTTTACAGAAGCAGCTTAAAGCATTAAATGACTTGGTGATTGATAAAGGAAGCGTTGAGCAACAGTTTTACTATAAGACCTTGCTGTTACGCACTGACGAGAAAACACTCCAGTCAGAGCAATTTCTGGTCGAGATGTTTGATAAAACCAACATCCCCGAGGCAACCAAGCTACGATATTTACTTGATCAGGCTAGACGATCACTGAAAACGAATAAAGAAGGCTTTCCTGAGCTTGTTCAACAAATACGTCTTTATGATATGGCGCTTCATCAATATGAATATATTCATCTATTAGAGTTAGAAGCTGCTTACTTTTTCATTAATAATGATTGGGAAATGTTAGAGCAATCATTAAATGAAGCAGATCTGCTTTTGCGTAGAATGGGGGATTACTGGAGAAGCTTCCAGCTAAATCGTCTTCGAGCTTTACTGGTTGAACACTCAGGTGAATCACCAGCGCTTTATCGCCAACGAGCACAACAACAACTTAATCATCTATTGAAGCAACTGCCTGAGGATTCACGTACCGGTTTTATAGAACAACAAAACATTGTTGCTTTTGATGATGACATAATGGAGCTCAGTGTGAACGATGAATAGTGACAAAGATATTTCAGAGCTGGTTAATGAACTTAGCCAGAAGCAACAAAAGATTGCACAGGAACTTCTTAGCGGCAATCAGCAAATGCGCACTCTGGCGAAACGAGTATGGCGAGTCCAGGAAGATGAAAGAAAGCATATTGCTCGAGAATTGCATGACGGTGTAGGGCAGTTGTTGACTGCTTTAATTAACCAATTGCAGCAAATGCACAAGGAAGGTGAACCTGACCCTAAAGAACTAGACGAAGCTTTGACACTGGCTAGACAAGCGCTAAGCGATACTCGTGAAATATCCCGACTGATGCGACCGAGAATTCTAGATGACCTGGGTTTAATCCCAGCTTTGCAATGGTTATCACGAGTTATGGGTGAAAAGAATTCGATCAAAATTGATCTGCATGAGCAGTTATCGGTTAATCTTGATGACGAAACGCAGACATTGGTTTTCAGAGTGGTACAGGAAGCAATTACCAATGCAATTAAACACGCCAAGGCAACCCATATTGATATTACCGTAATTGCAACCGAGCGGATGCTGGTGCTCAAAATTAAGGATAATGGCGTGGGCATGACCAAAGATACATCTGAATCAGTTGAAGGGTTTGGTTTATCTGCCATGCGAGATCGGGTGGCCGCTTTTGGCGGTCAATTAATGGTTGAGTCTCAGCCAGGCGAGGGCTGTGAGATCAAAGTGGTGATTACTGGCTCCATCGGTGAAGGGGGGCTCTAACATGATTCGAGTAATGCTTGCGGATGATCACACCATTCTTAGACAGGGATTAGTCAGTTTATTAAGTAAAGATGCTGACTGCACGGTAGTCGCCGAAGCCTCCAATGGTCTTGAAGCGGTTGAGAAAGCGCTGGAGACAAGACCTCAGGTGGCGGTTATTGATATTTCAATGCCTGAACTCAATGGCATGGAAGTGGTTAAACGAATTCATGACAAATTACCCGAATGCAAAATCCTAGTATTGACCATGCATGAGGAGCAGGAATATGTCATTCATATGGTCAGAGCAGGCGCGTCGGGTTACTTGCTAAAGGACAGTGCCAGTGAAGAGTTGATTGATGCCGTTAAAGCACTAGCCAGTGGCAAAACTTATTACAGCCAATATGCAGCCAGTGTTCTAGCCACTCAATACTCACAACCCGATAAAGAATGGCAGGATCCATATAAAAACTTAACTCAGCGTGAGCGTGAAGTGTTCCATCTGGTAGTTGACGGAAAAACAACAAAAGATATCGCGCGTGCGCTGGATATAAGTGTTAAAACTGCCGAAAACCATCGTGGCAAAGTGCTGGAGAAGCTAGGTGTGTCTAATACCGCTGAATTGGTACGTTATGCAGCTAAGCATAATTTGTTAGTTTAATCCTATATATTTCAATTTCTTTGGCACTAATTAATTATAAAGACAGGTAACATCACTTCTATGCAATAGGGGATTTCCCCAATTATTCTTTTAATTACTTTGTGGGAAGCTCAAGCTCTCAATCCAATGGGGGTTTCCTAACATGAGTAAATTTAACTTAAAAACAAAACCTATCTATGGTGCCATACTGGCTGCCGGATTAGGTTTATCTGCAGTGGCTGGTCATGCCAAATCGATTGGCCCACAACTTTCTGATCTTCTGTCAGATGCAACTGAGCAAGAAGTTTTCGAAGTAATTGTAACCTTTGAAGGCAATGAGCCAGCTTCTCTTTCACAATTACAGGCGCTTGAAAACTTGGGTGTCACCAGCGGTGTGAGTTTCAATAGCTTGCCGATGGTGGGTATCACTGCGACCAAGCAACAAATTGATGCAATCTATTCGCGTGATGATGTCCGTTCGGTCTGGTACAACGCGCCATTGACTCTAGAAAATGATGGTTCTACTGAGCTGACTGGTGTTGACCGCTTACGCGATGATCAATCAATGCGTAATATGGGTATGCCGTATTCAGGTCGTGGTATCGGTGTGGTTATCAACGATTCTGGTGTTGATGGTACTCATAGCGACATTAAATATCCAAATCATGTTACGCAAAACGTTTTGGCTCAGGTCAATCTAAACTCTCTATCAGGCATTCTGCCAATTACCTACCAGGAAGATGTTGCTAACACGGATATTGGTGGAGGTCACGGCTCTCACGTTGCCGGTATTATCGGCGGTAACGGTGCTATGTCGAGTGGTCTATATCAAGGTGTAGCACCGGGCGCAAAATTGATTGGTTATGGTTCAGGTGCAGGTCTATTCATCTTAGATACACTGGGTGGTTTTGATTACGCTTTAACCCACCAGTTTGACTATAACATTCGTGTTATTTCCAACTCGTTTGGTAATACTGGCGACACAGGTACTGATTTCAATCCTGATGACCCAACAAACGTTGCCACAAAAGCTTTGAGTGATAACGGCGTTATTGTTGTTTTCTCTGCCGGTAACTCTGGTTCAGGCGAAGCAACCATCACAGGTAACTTCAAAAAAGCACCTTGGGTTATTACTGTGGCTGCGGGTGACAAACAAGGCAATCTGGCTGATTTCAGTTCACGTGGCGTAAAAGGCAAAACTGGCCAAGCAGTAGTTGATGGTGAGACTTTCACTTGGGAAGACCGCCCGACTATTACAGCGCCTGGCGTTGATGTCATTTCTGCGCGCGCATCATTATCAAGCCTTAGTGCTTTGAGCATTACTTCTGACAGCGAAGTAATGGATGCCAATCATGTGCCTTACTATACCGTCATGAGTGGTACCTCAATGGCTGCACCTCATGCATCAGGTATCGTTGCTTTAATGCTTGAAGCTAACCCTAACCTTACCTGGCGTGAAGTTAAGCGTATCCTGCAAGATACTGCCACCAATATGCCTGGTCTTGAACCTTGGGAAAGTGGCGCAGGTTATGTGAATGCTTATGCTGCGGTTAAAGCTGTGCTTGATGAAACAAAAAGCTTTGGCGAAACGACGAAGATCCAACGTGAATTTAATGCAGCGGCACAAACTTCCATTGCAGGTGAATTCGAGATAACTGTTCCATTTAGCCCAGTTGGTGAAAATGAAGGTGTTACTTTCGAAGTCAACGACGAAGCTTCATTATTGATGGTTCGTGCCAATGTTGGCGATAACACTATAGGCATGTCTTTAACCAGCCCAAGTGGTAAGCGTTATGGTTCAAGCATTGCTTTGCCTGTACTGGGTCAAAATATCGCGGTAACAGCACCAGCCGAAGCCGGTACCTGGACATTGCGTGCCAATGGTATTGGGGGAGTATCAGGCGTTGATGTTGACCCAGTCAATGCTACCAATGGTTATGCGTTACCAGGCGAAATTGATGCTGTGGTTAAAATTACCCGCACCGATGGCTTCGTTGGTTTAAATGACGTTGTTGGTCATCCTGCACAGGCTTTTATCGAAACAGCGGTTAGTGAACAACTTGTCGATGCGCTAGCTGATGGTTTTGCACCTGATGAAGCTATAAGCCGTTCGCAAATGGCTGATTATCTAACACTAGGTGCAGGCATTCGCCAGTCAAATGCAGCTGATAGCGTGCAATTCCTTGATGTAACCAGTGATACTTCAGCAATCAACGCTGTAACCCAGACTGGCTCTCCACTTCGAGACAGAGCACAAGTAACAGATCCGGTTATGACAGCTAACGGGAACATGTTTAACCCAAACGCTGGTGTAAACAAATTGGATGTCGCTTATTCATTGGTTCAGTCGCTTGGATTGGAAGAACTAGCCAATAGCTTCTCTGGTGATATTACCGCTATCTTTGGAGCTGACAGAGTGGTTCTTCAGGATCAGAATATGATTCCCGAAGAGTTCAAAGGTTATGTCCAGCTAGCACTTGACCTAGGTATTCTAAATGCTCAGTTTTCTGTAGAGCAGGGTATGTTCGATTTAGAACCGACCATCAAAGCTCAATTTAACCCTTATGATCAAGTATCCCGTGCAGGCTTTGCAGTCGCCATAACTCGCTTCTATAACGCACGATAAGTTCTATCCCTCCTGATAAAGGATTGATCTAGCCCAAGGATTGGGCACTTTTATTCTATTTTCTGGTCAGATGTGTTTATAACCACTGGTTAATTAAGGCCAGATTGCGTATATTCGGTGCTTCAATTTTTTACCCTTAACCAAACAGATTTATATCATGTCTAAAGCATTACTTGACCACTGGGACGACATACTATTACTCGATGAGCAGTTAACGGAAGAAGAGCGTATGATCCGTGATGCTGCACGTGACTATTGTCAGGAAAAACTGATGCCTCGCGTTCTAGAGGCAAATCGTCATGAAATTTTTGATCGCGAAATCATGAACGAGCTAGGCGAACTTGGTTTGCTAGGATCAACGATTGATGGCTATGGCTGTGCCGGTGCTTCCTATGTCGCTTATGGCCTGGTAGCTCGCGAAGTTGAGCGTGTCGACTCAGGTTATCGTTCTGCTTTGTCAGTTCAGTCCAGTTTGGTTATGCACCCCATTAATGCCTATGGCACAGAAGCGCAGAAAGAAAAATTCCTGCCAAAGTTAGCGACAGGCGAGTGGGTAGGTTGTTTCGGTTTGACTGAACCGGATTCTGGCTCAGATCCTGCGAGTATGAAAACGCGTGCCAAGAAGGTAGATGGTGGTTACCGTTTAACCGGCAGCAAAATGTGGATTACAAATTCGCCGATTGCTGATGTGTTCATTGTCTGGGCAAAAGACGATGAGGGTGACATTCGTGGCTTTATCTTAGAAAAAGGCATGGAAGGTCTATCAGCACCTAAGATTGAAGGCAAGTTTGCACTACGCGCCTCAATTACCGGTGAAATCGTTATGGACAATGTGTTTGTTCCGGAAGAAAACAAATTCCCTGAAATCAAAGGTCTTAAAGGCCCATTTGGTTGCTTGAACGTAGCCCGCTATGGTATTTCCTGGGGTGCATTAGGTGCAGCCGAGTTTTGCTGGCACGCTGCACGTCAATATGGCCTTGATCGTAAACAGTTCAACAAGCCATTGGCTTCGATGCAGTTGTTCCAGAAAAAACTGGCTGACATGCAAACTGAAATTGCATTGGGTCTGCAAGGTTCATTAAGAGTTGGCCGTTTAATTGATGAAAAACGTTTCAAGCCCGAAATGATTTCGCTGGTTAAACGTAACTCATGTGGTAAAGCTCTTGATATTGCTCGCATGGCTCGTGATATGCATGGTGGTAATGGTATTGCAGATGAGTACCACGTCATTCGTCATGCCATGAATCTGGAAGCTGTAAATACCTATGAAGGTACTCATGATATTCATGCCCTGATATTAGGTAGAGCACAGACCGGCTTACAGGCTTTTATGTAAGCTGATTTAAATCATCTAAAGGGCCTACCAGGGCCCTTTTTTTATGGCTAAAGTATTTGATCGGTAGGGTTTTCAGCCATATTTTGTGACTTTTAACGGACTTATTAATGCTTCACTTGTGAGAAACAAATCTGAGCGCTACACTGAAAACTAGGTAGTTAAAAGTCCAAGGAGGTCTTATGAACGTTTACGTGATTGAAACTCATTTACTTGATGGCGATCAGGATATAGCCGTTTTTGACAAGAAACCTAAGGCTGAACGCTATGTCGAAAGCCATGAACTGCATGGTAAACCGGAGGTTGTAAAAGTGCCGGTACGTGGATACCAGTCAAATCCCGATGAGGTTTATACTGCTTCAAACTACGATGCTGCGAGAGATATTCAGTTTTTTGAGGGCGTTTATGGTAACCAGAAAGAGGCTGAAATAGCTGCTGGCCCTAATGGATTGGTTCTTCATCGTTCTATACGGCATTGATATTTAAAGATTTTTTATTTTATTACATACTTTTACACACTCTATGGCTTGTAATTTACGTAAATATACGCAACCTTTAGCATAGAGAAGAGTCATTATTGGAAAGATTTCCCATTAAAGGTACATAGATGAACAAAAATAAATGGTTGGTTACGTTACTGGCTTTAACAATTCCGCTGAGCATTCAGGCGGAAGAAGTTAAAAATGCACCTTCAGAGAAGGCGGAAGAATTCGTCATTCCTGAGCCGGCCAGTTTAAGTATAAAGCCAGAAAATAAGTTTCGTGAGACAGGCAGAGTAATTTCTTTCCTGTTAATGCAAAGTCATTATGAACATCCTGATTTTGATGATGAACTCTCAGAAGAAGCTTTTAATCAGTTTTTAAAAGCCCTTGACCCTAATCGCAGTTACTTTTATGAAAAAGATATAGAGCAGCTCAACGATTACAAGACCTTGTTCGATGACGCACTAAGAACTGGTCGTATTGAACTGGCCTATGATTTCTTTGCATTATTTGAGGAGCGTTTCCGTGAACGCTATCTGTTTGCTTTAGAGCAACTCAAGAAGCCACTTGATTTTGACTCTGATAGTGAGTTTGAGTATGACCGTCGTGAATCTCCTTGGCCGAAAGATGAAAAGGAGATGAATGACATCTGGAAAAAGCGTGTGCTCAATGATGCTTTAAATCTAAAGCTTGCTGACCAGACTAATGAGCAAATTAAAGAAAAGCTGTCAAAGCGATATGAATCGGCAATCCGCCGACTTTCACAAACCAAAAGTGAAGATGTTTTCGGCTACTTCATGAATTCGGTAAGTGCAGCTATCGATCCCCATACGAATTACTACACCCCAAGACAGTTTGAAAATTTCACTATTAATATGAGCCTTAAACTGCAGGGTATTGGTGCAGTTCTCACTCAGGAAGACATGTTTACTAAGATTGTCTCCATCGTGAACAAAGGGCCGGCTGACAAGTCTGGCCAAGTTCATCCTAACGACAAAATTATTGGCGTTGCTCAAGGTGAAAAGGGCGAAATGGTCGATGTTATAGGATGGAGAAATGATGACGTCGTTGATCTAATTCGTGGCGAAGCCGGTAGTACTGTCCGTCTACAGATCATCCCGTATACCAAATCGGGAGATGGCATGCCTAAGGTTGTTAGTCTGGTCCGTGAGGAAATCAAACTTGAAGACCAGGCTGCCAAATCAAAAGTCCTTGAAGTAGAGCAGTATGACAAGAACTTTAAAATGGGTGTAATCGAATTACCTTCCTTCTATTCAGAAACCGTTGCTTCTAATAGCGATGGCAAAAGTGAAATCACCAGTACAACTAAAGATGTTGCGAAGCTAATTAAAGAACTTAATAAGCAAGAAATTAATGGTTTGGTGATCGACCTCAGAAATAATGGTGGCGGCTCTTTATCTGAAGTTGTCAATTTGGTTGGCCTATTTATTGATAAAGGTCCAGTGGTCCAAGGTAGGGATAGTAGAGGCCGACTACGTGTGCTTAAAGACACAGACTCTGGAGTAGCTTACCATGGCCCGCTTGCTGTGCTGGTTAATGGTGGAAGTGCCAGTGCATCTGAAATCTTCGCTGGTGCAATTCAGGACTACGGTCGTGGTATCGTTCTTGGCGAAAACACCTTTGGCAAAGGAACCGTTCAAAGCGTTGCTGATTTGAATCAATACATCAGAAACCCTGAAACACAGGTTGGTGCTCTTAAGTTAACCGTAGAAAAGTACTATCGTGTTACCGGTGAGAGTACTCAAAATAAAGGGGTTAAACCGGATATTGAGTTTCCTACTATTTTTGACGTTGAAGAATATGGCGAGAGCTCTTACGACAATGCTTTGGTCTGGGACACTATAAAGTCCACAAACTTCCAGAAAACAGAAGGTCTTCAGGAAGTCATTCCATTCTTGCGTTCTAAGCATCAGGAGCGAAAAAGCTCAAGTCAGGAGTTTTCATTCCTGGAAGAGGATATTACTCGAGCGACTGAACGTCGTGACGAGAAAGTGGTTTCGTTGAACTATGAAAAACGGTTGGCGGAACGTAAGCGCAATGATGAAATACGACTGGAGCGTGAAAATCTTCGCCGGAAAATTGAAGGTCTTGAGCCTTTAAAAGAGTTAGCCTCGGAAGAAGATGAGGAAGAAACAGAGTCCAGCAACATTACTGACATCGTTGATGAAGACCAAAAAGACTTGTTCCTTAAGGAAGCTGCCAATATCTTATCGGATTTAATCATGATAAGAGAAAAGCCTGAAATCGCGGCCAACTTTCTAGCCGAACAAAAGGCGGTTAAAAACTAATCACTCCTTTTCGATTAAGCCAGCATTCCGCTGGCTTTTTTGTATGAGATATAATAAAAAGGATTAAGAAACATACTTAGAGACCAATCCATGCAAGCACTACCACTTTTGTTGAGCACACTTTCAAAATTCGAAGAAATAATGAGCAAGCCTCTGATAAGTTTAAAAGAGGGGACAAGCATCAATTTGTGGCAACTATTGCTGGCTTTATTGTTTGTTATTTTAGCCTGGCTCGTTAGCCGTTTTGTGGCAAAGTTTATTGGTCGCAAAATTCTTAAGCTTATGAATATCAGTGATGACAATGTCATCATAATTCAGCGACTCGTTTTCTTCGTGATGCTCGGCATCATCGTCATAACTGTCTTATCATTTCTAAATGTTCCATTAACTGCCTTTGCCTTTATTTCCGGTGCAATTGCCATCGGTGTTGGTTTCGGTGCAAAGAATGTAATGGATAACTTCATCAGTGGTTGGATATTGATGTCAGAGCGTCCCGTCCGAATTAATGATGTGGTTGAAATGGATAGCCAGTTGGGTAGAGTCATTCAGGTTGGTAACCGTTCTACTATGATTCGCCGAATTGATGGTGCTCATATGGTGATCCCAAATAGCACATTACTTCAATCCAACCTTATTAACTGGACACTTGTCGATCCGAATATTCGTAATTCAATTAAAGTCGGAGTTGCTTATGGCAGCGATGTTGAAAAAGTAAGAGACATTCTATTCGACATTTTGAGTAACAACGAAAACGTTCTAAAGGACCCTGAGCCATCAGTTATATTTGAAGATTTTGGGGATAGCGCATTGCTCTTTGAGATATGGTACTGGGCACAGATTAATACCATTAGAGAGTTGCGTGGTATTCGCAGTGACCTGAGATTCGAAATTGATAAGAGATTCCGTGAGAATGATATCGTCATCGCGTTTCCACAAAGAGATGTTCACCTGCATTTTGCCGATGACGTTGCAAAGCAGCTGGCAAAAAAACTTGAAAATTCAGGTTCTCAACAATCTATTGAAGATAAGTCCAAAGGTAATAAAGCCGAAGACTCGGTAGAAGAGACTGAGAAAAGCCATAAACAGAGCTAAGGATAGTCGATATGACAGAGAAATATCATCCACCGATTGTTAGCCTACATTTAAATCGAAAAGGAGGATTAGTCAGTCCTGATTTAATTGATACGATGCATTCAGGTGATACTTTGACCTGGCATCATATTAATTATACTTCTCAAATAGCTAAAGATTGGCTCGACCAGGAAGCTAGAGTCAATGAGGTAGCGCAGGATATTTTGTTGCGCGCCGAAACTCGTCCACGCTTTTACATGGAAGATAGCTTTATGCTGATGTGTCTGCGTGGTGTAAACCTTAATCCAGGTTCACATCCGGAGGATATGATATCAATCAGGCTTTGGATCACGGAAGACACCATTATTTCCAGCTGTAATCGGCATAGCTGGTCAATTTCTGATATTAAGCAGGCCTTAGAGCAGGGTGCTGGGCCAAAGACCAGCGGTGAGTTTATTTCTTTGCTGGTTGAAAGGTTGGCCATACGGGTAGAAGAGTTTTTCGAAGAAATTGATGTAAATCTCGATAAGCAGGAAGATACATTAGTAGGTCTTGGTTTTGACGAATTTTATGCAGAAATTAGTCACCTACGACGCCAGAGTGCGACCATCAAACGTTATTTAACACCGCAAAAAGATGCGTTGGAGAAACTCTATCGCAGTCAAAGTCCAATTATCACCCGACAAGATTTAGATAATATCAGGGATGACCTCGATAAATTTACAAGACTATTAGAGGATATCGAATTAACACGAGAAAGAACCATTGTCCTGCAAGAAGAGTATCTTGCAAGAATTGCTCATCAGCAAAATAGCCGCTTATATGTTCTAGCAATAATTTCGGCGATATTCTTACCGTTAACATTTTTAACCGGTGTGTTTGGTATGAACGTAGCGGGATTACCAGGGTTGGAGCAAGAAAGCGCCTTTATGTATGTATCACTATTTTGCATTGTTATAGCGGTCGCATTACTTGCTTGGTTTAAGTATAAAAAGTGGTATTAGGCTATTACTAATTTTTGTAAAGCGAGTGTGTCACTTCTATCCATAGTCATGACACACAAAGGGGATGTGTTTACTTTATTCAATATCTAAGTATTTGAGGATTAGTGATTCTAGATAATCACAATACTTAACCACATAGTCATTACCATTAGTGTCATTAGCTAGCCATGGATTCATAATGGTGTGACGTAGTAGCATAATGCGATCACTTTCAAGAGTTTTATTTTTCACTTCCTTAACAAAGTATTTTTCCTGAATACCCAGCATATCGCTCAGTTCGACAGCATGATGGTCACTAATGTTTTTACGCATGATTTGCGTACTTGAACCGATAAATTCACGGTCCTTTGGTGAGCTGTCACGCGATATTTTTAAGTGCTGATAAATTTGTTTAGTGAAGTCATTCAAGTATGTAATTGATTTATTACCTACGGGATTAATGACGATACAGATCAAATTAGTATCAGGTGTGTAAGGCAAACATAAGTTTGCTCGACCCTTGATTTTTTCTTTTAGCTCAAGCAGTTTGTCGAAAAAATATTCTGAAGTTTTAATACTCTGGCGTATCACTTTGCCAAAGTTTTTGTAATCAAGCGGCAACACCTGATTGGTGACATAGCTGGCGGCAGCTACCGAACCTGGCTTCGAACCTTCCAGAATGTATTGTCCTAATTTTTCAAACTGCTTTGTTGCCGGCGTTTCTATAGACTTATCCATCTCTTCAAATACATAGGGAGCTTCCTGTGTCAGCAAATCAGTAATATTCTGATTCCGGCTAATGAAGCCTCCGGCACCAAATGGTAAATACCCAAGCTTGTGCGGGTCGATGGTTACCGAGTCTACATCCTTAACGCTGGTTATCGAGTTAAATACTTCTTTAGAAGGGAAGTATTTGAACATCTTTTTAGCTTTACCATGGCTCATGGTTGAACCATCTATCTGGCGGAACATGCTGGCCAGATAACCGCCCCATGCCGCATCAACATGAACATAAAAATCTAAGCCTTTGGCACTGAATTCGTCTCTCAACTCTAAAATTTTATGTATAGGATCTACCGTGCCAAACTCTGTGGTTCCTAGAATACCTACACAAGCCAGTATAGGAATGTTTTTGCTTAAAGCTCCTTCTAGGGTTTTACGCAGGGCATGCACATCTAATCGCATATTGGAGTGAACTGGAATTTTAGCCAGTTGATCAGAGCCAAACCCCATCACTCGCATTGCTTTTTGCCAACTATAATGTGCAGAACCAGGGACTAGAACCAGTGGCTGCTTCAGACCAAGGTGGTTTGAATAGAAGTAGGCTGGGCCAACGCTTTCAATTCGATATTGATCGACACAGTCACTAAACTGTTCAGCAATTTCCGGATAAGCTTCATTTATCGCTTTTTCTGTTTCATGTTTAAGAGACAAAACATTATCAATCGATAAGTTTGTTAATTGCCATAAGTTAGCTTCTATCAGCTTGCCATTAAGAATAATGCTATTTGGTAATTTAAGTTCTAATTTTTTTACCGCTTCTGCAAGCGCAACGGGGTAATACTTTGCGGCTCTAAAGTTCCATAGACTTTCATAGTTAGCCACAGTGCCACCGGAGGTTAAATGTCCCCAGGCGCAAGGTGACTTATTAGGGTCAGTGTTAAAACCAAACATATCAGCAAATTGCTTGCCAACTTTTAATTCAAGATCGACAGTAACGGTTGCTGCTTCAAATGACACATTATTTGGGTTGTAAAGTGTCGTTACCATTTGCGCTATCAAACCCGGCATCATCAAATCGGAACACATATGTCCGATATAGCGAGGACTAAAGAATGGAACAGATTTTTTTAGTGAAGCGGTTAGCTTATGAAGCTCCGTGCGCATCTTGGCTATCGCTTCCTGATACTCTGGCGATTGTGACGCAAAAGTAGATATCGCCGGTAAGTCTTCCGGGTGGATGTTTCGACGCCAATAAATATGGTCGCGCAATAACTCTGTTAGAACCTTCTCGAAAACGTCATTGTTTTCTCCATAAGGCCCTAAAAAGTATGGTGCTAAAAACTCTAAATTCATGATCTTTTATCCTAAGATGTTTTAAACAGAGTAGTGTGATTCACTCAAGGGCGTATTGATCATAATCAACTAGAATGCTTTTGGAGTCTCAACTAACCGAAACTAGGCCTTTGAGAGATTTTCCGCAACCAAACGAACTTTTATTAGTAAGTCATTAACAGTTTCTTTCGAAACCGGCTGGTTATAACGCTTCTTATAACCATACTCAGTCAATACCAGATGCTGTTCTGGAACTACTCCATGGTTAGCCAGACACGCCTTCGCACAGGCCAGGTGGCAACCATCAATGGCAATGATTCTTCGTCCCGATTTGGCCTTTTTAACCAACGAAGGGACGTTTCCACCAACACCGGCAATACAGGACATCTCTGCCTTTTTTTCTGCATTGAGGGTGACGGCCAGGTGATTCGCAGTTTGCGCGAGGTTGGAACAACCCGAGCATGAATAAACAAGAGGTTTTTCGTTTGTTGCCATAAAACACCAACCAAAATGTCTCTGTTAGCTGGGTGGTCAATGTAACGCTTAGCTGGCGAGTAGCAATTGATCTGAGTCAATTAAGAAGTATAAAAAATATAGGTTTAGATTGAGCTAGATCAAGGATTGATATACCACATATTGATTAAATCGATGTCGAGAACACAATATATTGAATCTGTGTCGGTGATTCCAGCGAGCAGATAGCAATGGAGATAATGATATGGGTATAGAAATAGAAAAGGCACCGATGCCAATCAAGATTGTAAAGAGGGATTTGTCAGAAGCCAAGTTCGAACGCTCAAAGATTTATGAAGCAATTTTAAAAGCGGGTAAAGCTTCTGGGGAATTTGACGCTGATGAAGCAGAAAAATTAACCCGTCAGGTAATTGATGTTTTAAGTTTTCGATTTACCAATCTGACTGTGCCGACTGTCGAACAGGTGCAAGATATTGTAGAACACTGTCTGGCTGTGAATCAGTATTTTACGACCGCCAAATCTTATATTTTGTACCGCGAAAAACACAAGCAGATTCGTGAGAATAAAAAAACCTTGCTGGATATTACCTCATCGGTGGAAGAGTATTTATCGGGCTCCGACTGGCGGGTTAAAGCTAATGCCAATCAGGGCTATTCTTTGGGCGGTTTAATCCTGAACGTCTCTGGAAAGGTTATTGCCAACTATTGGCTTAATCACATTTATGAGCCAGAAATTGGCCAAGCGCATCGTAATGCTGATCTTCATATTCATGACCTTGATATGCTTGCAGGATACTGTGCGGGCTGGTCGCTGAGAACTTTGTTGCACGAAGGTTTAAATGGTGTCCCTGGCAAGATTGATTCTGGCCCTCCAAAGCATTTATCAAGCGCCATTGGACAAATGGTCAATTTTTTAGGAACTCTACAAAACGAATGGGCAGGCGCTCAGGCTTTCAGTTCTTTTGATACCTATCTGGCACCTTATATTCGTAAAGATGCCATGAAGTATGAAGATGTAAAACAGTGCATTCAGGAGTTCATTTATAACTTAAACGTTCCCTCACGTTGGGGAACTCAGACCCCGTTTACCAACATTACCCTAGACTGGGTTTGTCCCGAAGATTTGCGTGAACAGATCCCTATTATTGCTGGCGAGGAAATGCCTTTTGCCTATGGTGATCTGCAAAAAGAAATGGAAATGATTAATCGCGCTTATATTGAAGTTATGATAGAAGGGGATGCCAAGAAACGTGTCTTTACCTTCCCAATCCCAACTTACAATATTACACCGGACTTTGACTGGGAATCTGAAAATTCAGATTTACTGTTTGAGATGACGGCAAAGTACGGCCTGCCATACTTCCAGAATTTCATCAATTCAGAGCTTTCACCGAATATGATTCGTTCGATGTGTTGTCGTTTGCAACTCGATTTGCGGGAACTACTTAAGCGCGGCAATGGTTTGTTTGGTTCTGCTGAGCAAACTGGTTCTCTGGGTGTTGTCACTATCAACTGCGCACGACTCGGCTATCTCTATAAAGGTGATAAAAAGGCCTTGCTTGATAGAATTGATGAGCTGATGTTGCTTGCTAAAGACTCTTTAGAAGTTAAGCGCAAGGTTATTCAGCATTACATCGACAGTGATTTATTCCCGTATACCAAGCGTTACTTAGGAACATTACGGAATCACTTCTCAACAATTGGCGTCAATGGCATTAATGAGATGGTTCGTAATTTCACCAATGATGAGCACGATATTACGTCAAAAGAGGGGCATGCTATAGCGATTGAACTGCTCGATCATGTACGTTCTCGAATGGTGCAGTTCCAGGAAGAAACAGGTCATCTGTATAATTTGGAAGCGACACCTGCCGAAGGGACAACATACCGTTTTGCTAAAGAAGACAAGAAACGCTATCCAGATATTCTTCAGGCTGGTTATGAAGATGCCCCTTACTATACAAACTCATCGCAATTACCGGTTGGCTACACTGATGATGCTTTCGAAGCTCTTGAACTCCAAGATGAGTTACAGAGTAAATATACCGGTGGCACCGTACTGCATCTGTATATGGGCGAACGCATTTCCAGTGCGGAAGCTTGTAAAAAGATGGTTCGTAAAACCTTAACCAATTTCCGCTTACCTTATATCACCATCACACCAACGTTCTCGATTTGTCCTGTACACGGTTATTTGCAGGGTGAACATGAATATTGTCCTCGCTGTGACGAAGTCTTGGTTCAAAAGTCAGGCGGACAGAATAGTGAAAAGGTGTGTTGCTGATGTTTGAATTTTATTTACAGGATGCTGAGTTAGTGAATTTGTATCACTTAAATAAGTATGACCTAAAGCTTTCAACAACAAAGGAGAAACCTACAATGCAACTTAACAACCAAGATCGCCAAAAGTGTGAAGTTTGGACACGAGTGATGGGCTACCATCGTCCGGTGTCAGCCTTTAACAAAGGCAAGCAATCTGAACACAAAGAACGTCAACATTTTAAAGAGCGTGCTTAATGCTCAAGGAATCGCAATCTGTCAGCAACATTAAGTCAGATGTAGCCTTAAGAGTAGGGGGCATCACGCCCCTTACTACTATAGATTTTCCTCATCATCTGTCGTGTGTAATTTATTGCCAGGGCTGCGCCTGGCGCTGTCGCTATTGCCATAATCCTGAGTTGATACCCACCAAGGCTGATCAATCTTATGAATGGCACTCACTAATTGAATTTCTGCATAAGCGAAAAGGCTTACTTGAAGCTGTTGTATTTAGTGGTGGCGAACCATTACTACAATCAGCATTAGTTCCAGCAATTGAAACAGTCAAAGCTATGGATTTCAAAGTGGGGTTGCACACTGGAGGTTCTGCACCAAAGCGTTTTAAAGCAGTTCTTCCTAATGTCGACTGGGTGGGTTTTGATGTTAAAGATTTGCCCGAATATGGAGACGCTATCATACGTGTTAATGGAGCCGCCGAGGCGAATTGGCAAAGTCTAGATATGCTACTGGAAAGTGGTGTGGATTACGAATGCCGGACAACTGTACATTGGAATTTAACCAATCCGGAGCGTGTTTTAAAGCTTGCAGAAACCTTAGCCTCAAAAGGTGTAAAAAATTATAATCTGCAAATTGCCCGCAATAAGAACACTCTTGATGAAAGCCTGCGCAGTGATGAGTTTTCCTACTCTATGGTTGATAAGGAAACCCGTCAGCAACTCTGCACTGCAATAGAGCCCATGTTTAATAAGTTTAAATGGGTAGAGTAAAGAGTTAGTAAATTTACAGGCTAGCCACCCCCTCACTCGATTCTAAATAATATTCAGACAAACGATCCCTTTGTAGCACGGTAACCTTGCCATTACTAAATGAAAATACATTCTCATCTTCAAATTTCTTTAGTAATCGGGAGAAAGTTTCAGGACGAATGGATAGTTTCCCTGCTATGGATTTTTTTGAAATGTTGATCGGGAAAGTGCCGCCATCGTCAATATCATGTGGCATCATATCGTAGACGAAGCGAGCGACACGCTGTGATGCATCCAGCACGGTAAGCATCTCTATTTCATTGATGTGGCCACGCATTTTAAGGCAGATATTACCAAGCATCTTCATAGCAAGATCGCTATTGTTATGTAGCAGGTTATAAAAGTATTCACTAGGTACCGCTAATATCTGGGTACGCTTAGTACTGGTAGCATTTATAGGGTAGAATTTCTTTTGCAAAAACATTAAAGCTTCCACAAAAGTATCATTGCCATTTACGAACTTAATGATTTTTTCCTTACCTTCGGTTGAAATCAGGTGCAGCTTGACTTGCCCGTCAAGCACTAGAAAAAAGTACTTGGCGGGCTGTCCTTGACTGATTACAGGCTTATTTGGCTTAAAGTAGGTAAGTTTACTGATGGCCAGTAGCTTTTGTAACTGTTCATCGCTGAGGCAGTTAAACATGGCGTTGCGGCGCAGTGTCGGCGCCAGGTTTGTAAGTTGCATAGCTTCCATCATAATCTCTCTATATTTATTTAAGCCAAAATAATGACCATGTCAGCTAGTTAAAAGTTAGCAACCAACATGAGCCATACTTTTCGTGTGTCGACTGAATAACCATCCGACGAATAGTCTGCCAACTTAGCCACAAAGCTTAAGTTCTTATCAATTTTGGATGTATAGTTGACCCCAATTTCTGAACCGTAATCCTGAGAAGTGGCTTCTGCTTTGAAGTCGTGATAAACCAATCCAAATGATTGCATTGAGAACTTTGCATTAACTGCGAAATAAGTATCCTCAATGCCTGCGTCTGGAGTTACTAAGAACTGATCAGCCCAGCCCTGGAACTTATGTTTAGTAGCTAAAGGAGTTTGAAATGCTTGTCCTGATACAGAGTCATCACCAGACAGAACTTCCTGTGCAATAATGAAGCTTATGTTCTGCATTTGGTAACCAACTTCCAATAGCTGATAGTCGCTATCTAAATTGTTTGGGTTATCTTCGTATTCTGATTGCTTGGCATATTCGGCATTTACAAAGAAGGGAAGGTCAGACGTTGGCTTCAGACTGTAGCGCGCACCAATGGTTTTGGTTGAACTTAATGGCGCTTCCTTAAAGTCCAGAAAATAGCCATAGAAGTTTAGGCTCATGCTATCTGCTAAAGACCAATCATAGTTTACGAAATGACTGCGTGTATCAACATTTCCATCGGTGATAGTGTTGATGTTGTTTACATAAGCGTAGGTAAGGTTCGTATTGTTAATGGATTTATTATTTATCAGAACACCATCATAGGTCTGCTCATTCTGACGCCAGCCCACACCGCCTACAAAACGTTGTGTGCCTAGATTGATCCGTTGACGGCCCGCTATTACCTTGGTGTTATCGAAGCCACTGTAGGTCAATGCAGCCTGATTGATTTCTGTGGCTTCTGGATCGGCTACTACCGAATAATCGGTATTGCCGTTTAATGTGCTGTTATAATCATCTCTGTTAGTTACAGCGCTGACGTTATCAACCTCAAGTTTAAAGCTGAAATCATTATAGGACTGGGTATCAAGTGTTACCCTGGAAAGCAGGGTAGAGGCCGTTGCATCTTCTAGTGCATTATCCTGATCAACGTCTTCCAGACGATAGCGGAAATGCCATTTAACGTCGGTATTTTCCAGCGACTCGGCAAAACTGCTGGCTTCTTGTTTGGATTCACTTGCCTGCGTTACTGTAGAGCCGAGCAAAAGGGCTGTAGCCACGGCAAGCGATATGTTGGTCAAACGGGTCATAGTCATCTCCAATATTCTTTATTTTTCACTTGACACCATACCGTAATTAATTGATGCGACTTTGACATATATCAATAAAAGCATTCTTAATGCATCTTTATGCTCAGTATTACAATAGCGCTATCGGTAGGGGCAGACTTTGAGTAATCCCCAGGAGTTTGCGTTAAAGCTTTAGCTCAACAATAGCCTTGTCATTGCGAGTCGTGAGGTCATTTTTTGACCGAATGACGTGGCAATCTCGTGAAGAATATTTCAGTAGTCTTTTTGACCAGATTGCCGCGCTCCTTTTACTCGCTCGCAATGACGTGCTACTTATTAATTGAGCCAGATTACTGCTAACTATTTGAATTAGTTATCTATTATAATGGGATCCTTCAGGGGCAGACCTGCGTGTCTGCCCTTATCAAGATCGAATAACATGCTAGTCGGGCGGACACGCAGGTCCGCCCCTACCCGGAACGAGTAATTAATTACTTGTTTCTACAAATTCTTCATTAGCAACGACATGGAGTCGATATGGTCAACATTAACACCTTCTGGAAGTTGCAGAACCACTCGATGGCCTGAACCCGGTGCAATCTCCATAGACTGCCCCTTTGTAGATTCCATATTATTGAGCTGAAAGTACTGGTTACCGTTTGGTGTCATAATTTCCAGGGTATCGCCAACTTCAAAACAATTTTTTACCTCAACGGTTATCGTATCATCGGTTTTATCACTGACTTCACCGACAAAAAGCTGGCGGTCGCGAATTGAATTACCAGTTTCGTAGTTTTGATATTCATCGTGTACGTGGCGACGGTAAAAGCCTTCGGTATAACCTCGATGAGCAAGCTTTTCTAGCTCATCCATTAGCTTCATATTGAAGGGTTTTCCAGCCGCAGCATCATCAATGGCCTGGCGATAGACTTGGGCTGTACGAGCAACGTAATAGTGTGACTTGGTACGGCCTTCGATTTTAAGCGAATCAATTCCCATTCGAGCAAACTGATCCACATGCTGTACAGCACGCAAATCTTTTGAGTTCATGATATAGGTGCCATGTTCATCTTCAAACACAGGCATATACTCGCCGGGGCGCTCTTTCTCCTGTAATAAAAACACTGACTGAGGATCGACTGTTTGCACGGTTGGCTCTAATTGGCTCACTGCAATAATATCGCCTGCTTCGTTTTCTGTGGCTTCGTGCAAATCGTATTTCCAGCGACAGGCATTGGTGCAAGTGCCTTGATTCGGATCGCGATGATTAAAATATCCTGAAAGCAGACAGCGGCCCGAATAAGCCATACATAAAGCACCATGCACAAAAACTTCAAGTTCCATCTCGGGACAATGAGTTTTAATTTCCTCAATCTCTTTAATCGACAATTCGCGCGATAAAATGACTCGCTTGATGCCTTGCTGATACCAGAACTTCACCGTTGCATAGTTGGTCGCGTTGGCTTGCACTGAAAGATGCACTTCCTGTTCCGGGTAAGCTTCGCGAACCATCATGATTAGTCCGGGATCAGACATAATCAGGGCATCAGGATTTAAGGCAATCACTTCCTTGATGTCATCCATGAATGTTTTAATTTTGCTATTGTGAGGCGCAATGTTGCTGGCGATGTAGAACTTTTTATCCTGCGCATGAGCTTCTTCGATGCCGATGCCAATATTATCCAGGCCAAAGTCATTATTACGTACTCTTAAGCTGTATCTGGGTTGTCCCGCATAAACGGCATCAGCGCCATAAGCAAAGGCATAGCGCATATTTCTTAATGTCCCCGCGGGGGACAATAGTTCTGGTTTTTTCATAGGGTTGAAGTTGGGTTACAGTGGTTAACAGTCGTGTTGATCTTTGAAGCTACTCTTCATAGGCTCAGATGATTTTGCAGGAAAATTAGCTGCAAAATCACCGAGCTCAATGGCCTCATGAATATGATCGATAATATTGCTATCCATGATGTTGTAGATATCTTCAAACTGCTTAATGATGAAGTATGTTGTTTGCAGAATATCTATCCGATAAGGCGTTCTAAGCGCAGTCATTAAGTCAAATGGTTTACGAACAGGCTTATCACTTACCAGGCTATAAACAGTTTCCTCAGTAGAAGAGAGGATACCTGCACCATAGATTTTCAAATCATCTTTGGCCTGCTGGATTAATCCAAACTCGACCGTAAACCAGAACACTCTAGCCAGATAGACGCGCTCCTGTTTAGAAGCAGCCAAACCAAGTTTGCCATAATTTTCAACAAATTTAGCAAACACCGGATTGGTTAGAAGCGGGCAGTGTCCATAAATTTCATGGAATATGTCCGGCTCCTGTAGGTAATCAATTTCTTCTCGAGTTCGAATAAAGGTTGCAGCAGGAAATTGTTTATTAGCTAATAACTCAAAGAACTTACCGAACGGTATCAAAGCTGGTACTGCAGCGACTTCCCAGCCTGTTTCTTTGCGGAGAACACGGTTAATGTCCGGTAACTGAGGAATACTGTTGCTGGACATTTGAAGGCGTTCAAGGCCATCCATATAGGCATCGCATGCTCGGCCCTTAATTAACTCCATCTGGCGCTTATAAAGAATTTCCCAAGTGCCGTTTTCTTCCTCGGTATAATCAACAAAACCAATTTGGTCAGGTGTTTTAGCTTGATAAGCCGTCATCGTTATACCTCGGCAAACTCTTCGCTATGCAGCCAGTCAGCGTGTTTAGGAGCTTTTTTAGTTTTGCTCCATTCTTCCAACATATCCCACTTGACTTCATCGAGCTTACGCATCATGTCATTGCTGGCAGTAATGCAGGTTAACTCCAGTCTGTGGCCATTTGGATCAAAGAAGTAGATGGACTTAATAATTTCATGATTGGTCGGGCCAATTACCTCAATACCGTGCGCTTCAATATCTTTTTTGGCCTGCATTAATGCGGCTTCGTCCTTTACACGAAACGCAATATGCTGGACCCACTCAGGTGTATTGGGATCTTTTCCCATCTTTGGCGAGTTAGGTAACTCAAAGAAAGCAAGTATGTTTCCGTTACCTGCATCCATAAACAGGTGCATGTAAGGGTCTGGTTCTTTGGTAGAGGGTACTCGGTCTTCGGCAATCGCCAGAATGAAATCCATATTCAATACTTTGGTATAGAACTGAACTGTTTCTTTGGCATCATTGCAGCGATAGGCTACGTGGTGTATCTGTTCAATTTTCATTTTACTCCCCTTACAGTACGCCGCGTTTCTTTTGGTCGCGCTCGATTGACTCAAACAAAGCTTGGAAGTTACCCTCGCCAAACCCAAGGTTATTGGCACGTTGAATAATTTCTATAAAGATTGGGCCGAACAAATTCTTGGTGAAAATCTGAAGCAGGTATGAGTTTTCGTCACCATCCACCAACACTTGATGATCCTGAATTCGTTGATGATCTTCGCGAACATTGGGCACGCGATCGAATACGGTTTTGTAGTAATCTTCATGGATATCCAATGTTTCTATGACAGAGTGGTCAAGCTTATCGAGTGAATCCAGAATATCATTGGTTTCAAAAGCAATATGCTGCACGCCAGGACCATTATATTCTCTAAGGTATTCATCAATCTGGTTACGGTCGTCGCCTTTGCCTTCATTAATAGGAATGCAGAAACTACCGTCCGGAGAGCGTAGTGCATAAGACAGTAGTGCTGTTTCCTGGCCTTTAATATCGAAATAACGAACTTCACTGAAGCCAAAAACATTTTTATAGAAATCAGCCCATTTCTGCATGGTGCCTTTGTATACGTTATTGGTTAGGTGGTCGATGCGTAGGAAGCCTTTATTCTCTACAATGACAGGATTGTCTAAATCTTCAAAATCCTGTTCATAGATAGAGCCTGGATTGTCTTGAGAAATGCTTTCTGAACCCGCAAAGGTATCAATGAAATAGATTAAGCTATCGCCAATACCATAAATTGCAGGGTAGGGAAGATCGGTGTCTTCAGGATTGGCGGGTTTTGCACCACGGTCAATGGCAATGGATAACGCTTTTTCGGCATCATCAACACGCCAGCCCATTGAGGTAATTGCTGGCCCATGACTTTTGGCAAACTCACGTGAAAAGCCAGCTCGCTCCCGATTGATTAAAAAATGAATGTCATTCTGGTTATAGTAATAGATGTCCTTTCCTTTAAATTTCTTTAGCTTAGAGAAGCCAAAGGCCGCGAAAACCTTTTCCATGTAATCGCTGTCAGGACTGGCGAATTCAGTAAACTCAATACCGCGAAGACCTAAATAATTATGATTTTCAGACTGTTCAGTTGCATGTGCCATAACAGAAGCCCCATATTTTCAGCTATAAAAATGTGAGCGTAAGATTAACGGCTAGCGAGCAAAAAGCTCTTGACCTGGATCAAGCCGAAGTTATATAGCGGTGTGGTTTGACCTGAAGACTTAAAAAGTTAAGAGTTGTAAGCTAGGACTTAAGTTTCAAAATCCGAATAGCTCCGAATAAAACAACCATGCCAATGATTAAACCAATAATAAGGTCAGGGTATCGTGAACCAGTCCATGCAACCAGAGCGCCGGCTAGGATAACGCCAGCATTGGCTATGACATCATTTGCTGAAAAAATCCAGCTTGCCTTCATGTGCGCTCCTTGTTCTCGCTGTGCGGAGATGAGCCATAAGCAGACCACATTGGCTAGCAAGGCGAGCAGTCCAATGATCATCATTAGATCAGATGTGGGCTCACTACCAAACCAATAGCGGCGAAAGACTTCGAATAATGCTCCAAAAGCTAATAACAACTGCAACCACCCAGACAAATGAGCTACTGTTAACTTTTGTTTAGCAGTATGTCCGACTGCATACAGTGCCATCCCATAGACTGTAGCATCTGCAAACATGTCCAGAGAATCTGCAATTAGGCCGGTAGATTGAGCAATCCAGCCAATGGTCATTTCAACCAGGAACATGATGCCATTGATTAGCAGTAACCATTTTAAGATTTTGGCCTGTCGAGCATCATGATCCCGATTCTGTTGTTGAATAGAGGCCAGTTTTGTTGATTCTACAGACTCTGTTTTAACTATGTATGCTCCATAGTTGAGGGAATCCATTTTGTGCTTAATCTGCTCAAGATTATTCTGATGATAAATCGCAACCGTTCGATTTTGAATGTCACATTGAATGGCAACCTTGGGCTCAATATCATCTAGCACCATTCGGATCATCCTCTCTTCAGAGGGGCAGTCCATTTTTGGGACTTTAAAGTGGCTTACTGAGTGGTATTGTTCCAGGTTGCTATTTGGCTCATGGGACTCCTCGTTGTCGCAGCCACAGCATTCATAATTATCTTTTGTCACAAATTAACTTTTCTCTTCTGCTTTGACGTCACTTTCTTTGACTACCTTTTTAGCATTGTAGCCAAAATGCAGTGTAAAGAATGTAATGATGCTAATTAATAAAGCGACTTCGTATCGGCTGTAGGCAGCGGCAATACCTATTGCACCCGTTGCCCAGATACTGGCTGCGGTAGCAGTTCCACTGACTTTATTATCATTTTTTAAGATAGCGCCACCTCCGATAAAACCAATACCAGTGATTATTCCTGATACGACTCGAGCCTCAGCGTCTGAGCCATCGAATATGTCTATGCCAATAAGAACAAAACCACAGGCCGCGATGCTAACCAACGGAAATGTACGCAAACCAGCACCGCGTGCTTTTGCCTCACGGTTCAGTGCAATAGGAAGTGCCAATACATAGGCTGCAGCTAAGGTTATGCTGTGCATTCCCACAAGAGACCAATTAATATCAATCATTTAGCATTCCTTTTTAAAGTTATACATTTATTTAAATGAGCTTATCAAATTCGTGATTTTTATTCAGGCAGAGGAATAAATTCTAGCTCATCCCCGGGCACTTTGGGATATTTGCCATTTTTCCAATCCTGCTTAGCCTGCTCAATCCGCTCTTTACGGCTGGAAACAAAGTTCCATTCGATGTAGCGCTTTCCTAAGTGTTCGCCACCAATCAGAGCCACGCGGCTAGATTTTATAGCGGTAACTTTTAATCCGGGCTTTCCACTCAAAATAGCCATTGAGTGTTCTTCAATAGTGACACCATCAATTTCAACTTCACCCTCGACCACATAAAGCCCACGCTCATCGGCTTCTGGAAGCGATAGTATTTGTTCATGATCCAAGCTTGCCTCAAGATAAATGGTCTTAGCAAAAGTTTTTACTGGCGATGTTTTACCGAAGGCATTCCCCATCATAACCTTAACTGTTACACCATTAACCTCAAGCTCAGGAATATCCGCGCTCGAGTAATGATAGAAAGCTGGATCAATCTCTTCATCCTTTTCAGGCAAGGCGAGCCATAACTGTAAACCGTGTAACTGATGGACCGAATCAGTTACTTCACGGCGCTCACGTTCAGAATGAACAATGCCTTTACCAGCTACCATCAAATTAATATCACCAGGTTGAATGGGCTGTTCGCTACCTAATGAGTCACGGTGAAGGATTTCACCCGCAAATAGATAAGTTACTGTGGCGAGATTAATGTGTGGATGTGGACGAACGTTAACGCCTTGACCGGGCTGAAATACTGCCGGACCCATGTGATCAAAGAACACCCAAGGGCCAACCTGTTTCTGTTCAGTTGTGGGGATTGAGCGCCGTACCATAAACTCACCCAAGTCCTTATCGCGAGGTGTGATGACTCTTTCAATGGCAGAGCAGGGCTTTTCCTGACACTGTATTTCCAGTTCATTGTTTGCAAGGTTGCTCATTCGTTTGCCTCCTTAAATCACTAAATGCAGTACATTCTACTATAAACTAAAATTGACCTTTCTTTTGATATATATCAAGAAATCCATTCTATAAAGAGTTAATCTAACTCTAGGGCCAATATCAAGGAAAAGGGAAACATTATGGCGAACACAGATTCAAAAGTTGCACTGGTTACTGGTGGCAGTGCGGGGATAGGAAAGGCAATCGTAGAAGCATTTGCAGAACGTGGCGACTCGGTGGTCATTAGTGACGTCGATCAGGAGCGTGGTGAAAAGCTGGCCGACAGCATTCGACAGAATGGCGGTGATGCCTTATTCGTAAAAGCCGATGTGTCCGATTTAGATTCGGTTAAACGCCTTTTTGAAACTATCAAAGACCGATATGGACGTCTTGATTATGCAGTTAACAATGCCGGTATTGAAGGCGAACAGAATGAAACTGCTGATTGCACTTTTGAAAACTTTGATAGGACTATTAAAGTCAATCTGTATGGCGTTTTCTATGGCATGAAGCATGAACTAGACATCATGCGCGAGCAGGGTAGTGGTGTGATCGTCAATATCTCCTCCATTGCCGGTGAAGTAGGCTTTATGAATTTACCCGCCTATTGCGCGTCAAAAGGTGGCGTTATTCAGCTCACCAAAACAGCAGCACTTGAATACGCCACTCGTAATATTCGCGTCAACGCCATTTGCCCAGCAGTGATCATGACCGAAATGGTTGAACGCATTACCAACCACGACCCGGCGATCCAGGCAGAGTTTGCAAAATTGCAACCTATGGAAAGGGTCGGAAAGCCGGAAGAAATAGCTGACAGTGTCATGTGGCTCTGCTCAGACAAATCGAGTTTTGTTACTGGCCAGGCCATCAATATCGATGGCGGTTATTTGGCAAGGTAGCCCTTTTACTGAATACCCCTTAACGTTAGTCCAATTATGCCTGTTTGCTGAAAAGTTCACAGGCATTTTTTTTATTGCAATTTAAAATCAGCTGTCTAGTATTTGCTCTTGTAGGGTACCCAAGGGGCAGCCCCTGCGTCGTGACGCACCGCTCTTAGTCATTGCAAGTAGAAATAAAGTAGAAAACAATGAACTCATTAAAACAAATAACTATAGACACTGTAAGAATTCTTACTTTCCGCCGACCATCAGCTTCTATTTCAACTGAGTGGCATGGATACCTCTTGTTTGGTCTTGTTTTTACCTGGATTGCCGGAATAGGCCGTTATTGGGATAGCCCTAGAGCAGAATTGTGGCAATATTTAGGACTGGGTTCTGTTGGTTATGTCTTTATACTTGCCCTGACTATCTGGCTTTTACTTATTCCATTAAAACCTGTCCGTTGGTCTTACAAGAACGTTCTAATATTTATTACTCTAACCTCACCTCCGGCTATTCTTTACGCAATTCCTGTGGAACGCTTTATGAGTCTTGAGGCAGCACAAAGTACAAATGCCTGGTTTCTAGCAATCGTAGCAACCTGGCGGGTGGCTTTGTTGGTATGGTTTCTGAAAAGTTTAGCCCGTCTTTCTGTAATGAGAATTGTGGTTGGTACATTGCTTCCCTTAACACTGATTGTTGTTGTCTTGTCTATTCTTAACCTTGAGCACGTCGTATTTAATATAATGGCGGGCATAAAACCGGAGGAGCGTTCACCCAATGACATGGCATATTTTGTGGTATTAGGAATGGCCTACTTCTCAATGATGGCAGCTCCTTTTCTACTGGTTATTTATGCATGGCTTGCTTATGATTCTCGTAAGAAGAGTTAAATAGCAATTCTAGGAGAACTATAAATGCTCTCACGCCGTACATTTTTAAAAGGTTCTTTGTTGTCTGCTTCGGCTATTGCTTTACCGGGTATGGCTAAATGGGAAACAAAAGCTTCTTTACCATTTAATGTTCAAGAAATTTATCCAGCGGTTCATAAAGGCAAGATTTATGTGGCTGGTGGTTTAACGGTTAAAGATAATCAGCTTGAGCTTTTGTCGGATGTCGTTACTTATGACCCAGTAACGAACGCTTGGGAACTGTCGACTGCATTACCTGAACCAAGACACCATCCTTTCCTGATGTCTCATAATGATAAACTTTTCGCTTTTAGTGGTTTTACCATTTCCGAGCGTGGTAGCTGGACCGGCAGTCGAGATGTCTTGGTGCTTGATGAAGAAAACAATCGTTGGCGCAAATATCCAAACCACATGAGTTACCCGCTGTGTGAAACTGTAGGTACTGCTATTGATGGTCGTATTCATCTGGCCAGCGGAAGAAGACCTAAAGGATTGAGTAACGGTAACTGGAGTGATCACACTGACGCCAGTAGCCACAAAGTGTTCGATCCTGAGAGGATGACCTGGGATTGCGCACATCCGATTCCTACTGCTCGCAACAGTGCGGCTGGTGCATATTATAATAAATTATGGCACGTCATTGGTGGCCGAACCGTTGAAGGTGGCAATCTAGATACGCATGAAGTTTATGATTACAAAGAAGACAAGTGGCGTAAGCTTGCGCCATTACCACAAGCGCAAGGGGGCCTTGCGGCGGCTGTACTGAATAATCATATTTATGTTTTTGGCGGTGAGTATTTTGACAATGGCGGTGGCGTTTATAAAAAAGTCTGGCAGTACTCCCCAAAAGAAGATAAGTGGCAACACATCGACGATATGCCTGTACCACGTCATGGTCTAGGAGCTGTTACGATTGATGATAGTATTTATGTGGTTGCAGGGGCGACGCAAGCAGGTGCAAGAGGCACCAGCAATAGGCTTTCAGTGTTTAAGTTATAACTTCTAAAGGATTTATCATGAGTTCACAAGTTTCTAACATCAAACAAATTGCTATTACTGTCAGCGATGTTGATAAAGCTTTAGAGTTCTATCGAGACATTTTGGGTTTGGAGTTTCTCTTTAGTGCAGGCCCTAATTTAGCTTTTCTTAATGCCCATGGCGTTAGGATCATGCTAAGTACCCCTCAAGGCGCTGGAGCTGTCGGCGCGAACTCGATACTGTATTTTAACGTCACTGATATCGAGTCTGCTTATAAGGAATTCGTGGGGCAGGGCGCAAAAGAGGAGCGTGCACCACAATTGGCAGCCAATATGCCTGATCACGATTTGTGGACTGGCTTCCTTCGCGATCCGGATGATAACCTTGTAGGTTTAATGGAAGAAAAAGCTCCAGCTTGAAAATTTATTTCATTCACGTAGGCTGTATCAAAACCAATTGATGGAGTCTGCATGAGTGATTCGAAAAAATCGCTAACCTTATTGGGCGCTGTTTCAATGGGTACGGGCGTCATGATAGGCGCTGGCATTTTTGCTTTAACGGGGCAAATAGCTGAGTTAGCCAATGCCTTATTCCCGCTGGCTTTTCTTACTGGCATGATTGTTACCAGTATTTGCGCATATTCCTACATCAAACTCTCACAAAACTATCCTTCTTCCGGCGGCATCGCTATGTTTCTACAAAAGGCTTATGGAAAGGGGGCTACTACGGCAATTTTTGCGCTATTAATGTTCTTTTCGATGATCATTAACCAAAGCCTGGTTGCCAGAACATTTGGCACTTATACATTACAGCTTTTTGAGATTGAGCAGTTAGGACAGTGGGCCGTTCCGTTATTAGGAGCATTGTTACTGGTATTTGCTTTTCTGATTAACATTATAGGTAATAAATACATTGAAAGGCTTTCCGTAGTGATGGCTTTCATTAAAGCCATTGGCTTATTCCTGTTAGCATTGGGCGGTTTATGGGCTGCTGGCTTTGATTTCAATAGTCTATTTGATACCGCGAATCGGTCGCAGCTCACAGATAATTTAAACATAGACCCAGCCTGGGGTTTTATATCAGCGGTGGCTTTAAGTGTTTTAGCTTATAAGGGCTTCACCACAATAACTAATAGTGGTGATGAACTCACCGAACCTAAGAAGAATATTCCTAGAGCTATTGCCATTGCGATTGGCATTTGCACCTTTGTTTATTTACTGGTTGCGGTTTCAGTTAGCAGTAATCTTAGTATTCCCGAAATAGTTTCTGCTCGTGATTATTCTTTAGCTGAAGCGGCAAGACCAGCCTTTGGACAATGGGGACTGACGATTACCGTGTTATTTGCGATTGTAGCGACGGTTTCGGGTGTTATTGCCAGTATTTTCGCCGTTTCCAGAATGCTGACCATGCTTACTGATATGAAGTTGGTTCCGCATAGCCATCTAGGTATGCCCGGAAATATTCAAAAGCATAATGTGGTGTATACCGTCGTTATTGCCATGTTTTTGACTCTATTTTTTGACTTAAGTCGAATTGCTTCCATGGGTGTTATTTTCTATATCATTATGGATATTGCTATTCACTGGGGCGTATTGGTTAAGTTGAGGAAAGATGTAGGTGCCAACCCGATGATTGTTTTAACAGCCATCGCACTGGATGTCATCATACTCTCTGTATTCCTTTGGATTAAATGGCAAATGGATCCCTTTGTTATCTGGGCAAGTTTAATCGGGTTGTCTTTAATTGTTGCAGGAGAACTTATTTTCCTACGAGTTCTCAAGAATAAAACTCAATAAAATCAGATGCTTGAATAATCTATCAAATCAAGTAGGCTAGAACTTATATTCAAAGTTAAGGGAGCTTATGGAAGGTTTCGATGGACAATCCGTTTTTCATGTATCAGTGTTCAGTGGCGATTATTATGGCAAGCTTTACGCTGGTACTGAGGCGTTAATTTTTTTGCAGGAAGAACCATTATCCAACGAAGAAATGCAAGATATTGCCAAGCGCAAAGATATATCGGCAACCTGCTTTGTCTGGCCGTCCGATAACAACTCCTCCTATCACATTCGTTTCTATAACCCAGAAACTGAAATTCAGCTTTGTGGTCATGGCTTATTGGCTGCAGCAAAGGTTTTGTATGAAAAAAGTTTAATTCAGTTATCGGAGCCTGTTGAATTTATCACCCAATCTTCACATATCAAAGCTAGAATAGACGAAGACCAACGGGTTTGGATTGGATTTAAACCGGCATTAATCGAACCAGCGTCAATTCCAAACTGGGCTGAAGACTGCTGTAACATTTTACCTGTTGAAGTATCTAAAGTAGGCCCAAGTAATGGGTACTGGATTTTTGAATGGCCAGAGGGTTTTGATTTAAAACAACTCGCTGTTAGCTTTGATAAATTAACATTCGCAACAGAGCGAGCATTAATAGCTACTACCAGGTCTCAAGCCAAAGGTTTTGATTATGACCTTCGCTATTTCGCACCACAGCATGGCGTTAATGAAGATAAGGCTACCGGATCTGCGAATAGGATTTTAGGTAGTTATTGGAATAATCGGTTGAAGCGTCATTCATTAAAAGCACAGCAGCTGTCTGATGTTGGAGCTATAATAGATATCGAGTATGAATCACCAGAGCTTTCAGGAGCGGAAGATGGCACAGTATGGATTTCGGGAAAGGTTATAGTAGATGCTTGAACAAACAACATCAGTAGAAAAAAGTAACGATGTAGAGCGAGTCTTAGCTGACTTTGTTAACGTTCGTAATTTCTCTGAAAAGTTGTGTGAGCCGCTGAAACCTGAAGACTATAATCTACAGGCAATCGCTGAAACCAGTCCAGCAAAGTGGCATCTCGCCCATACAAGCTGGTTTTTTGAAACCTTTATTCTCAAAAAGTTTCAATCAAACTACTCATGTTTTGATCCGCAGTATGAGTATCTCTTCAATTCCTATTACAACTCAATTGGTGAACAGTATCCTCGCCCTAACAGAGGATTATTATCAAAGCCTGATGTAGAAGAAATTTATCGATATCGACAATTTGTTACCGAAAAAATCCAACAATTGCTCAATCAGTTAGCTGACGTCAATAGCGATAGTCTTATCGAAGTTATTAGCCTGATAAGGCTCGGCATCAATCATGAGCAGCAGCATCAGGAATTGCTGTTAACTGATATAAAGTACAACTTGTTCCAGAACCCTATTTTTCCTGCCTATCGTGATTCTTCAGAACCTGTAGTGCATAGCTTGCCTGAAGACAAGTCACTTCCTCCAGTTGAGTGGATAGCTTTTGATGAACAACTTGTGTCCATAGGAGATAATCAAACTGATTCACCGATAAGCCAATCTGGTTTTGTGTATGACAATGAAACACCTAAGCATAAGTTTTATCGGCAATCGTTTTTAGTGGCCAATCGACTGACAACCAACGGTGAGTATCTGAAGTTTATAGAGCAGGGTGGGTATTCAGACCCACAATATTGGTTAAGCGATGGCTGGGATGCAGTTCGAAATCAGAAATGGCAAGCACCACTTTACTGGTATCAACAAGACGGCAACTGGTATATCTATACGTTAAATGGTGTGCAGTCTTTACAGCTTGATCAGCCTGTAACTCACGTTAGCTACTATGAAGCTGATGCCTTTGCACGTTGGAGTGGGGCGCGCTTATTGACAGAGCAAGAGTGGGAATCGATAGCTACCGGTAAATCGCTGGCCAAAGGTTTTGGTAATTTCGTTGAAGATGATGTTCTACATCCAGTTGTTGCAAAGGAGTCTGATAAACTGAAACAAATGTTTGGTGACGTTTGGGAATGGACCTCCAGTGCCTATTCAGCTTACCCTGGCTTTAAACCTGCAGCTGGTGCTGTTGGTGAATACAATGGCAAGTTCATGTGCAATCAATATGTGCTTCGAGGAGGCTCATGTGTTACCAGTCGAAGTCATATTCGCAAAACCTACCGAAATTTTTTCTATCCAGATGCGCGCTGGCAGTTTTCAGGTATTCGTCTGGCCCGCGATAGCTAATTAATTGAGCCCCTCCAATGAATTCAAAAACACAAAATATTAGCGCAGAACAACAAGACATACTTGATGGCTTAACCAGCGAACAAAAAAACATCAACCCAAAGTATTTTTATGATCATCATGGCTCAAAGCTGTTTGAAAAAATTACTGAACTTGAAGAATACTATCCGACGAGAACTGAGCTGAATATTCTGGCTGATAAAGCTGATGAAATTGCCACCTTTATTAATAAAGGTTCATTAATCGTTGAACCCGGTGCCGGTAACTGCACAAAAATTGAATATCTCCTTGAAGCTATTCACCCGAGCGTTTACGTACCCCAGGATGTCTCAGAAGAATTTCTGCAAATGTCAGCAGCACGATTATCGCAACGCTATCCATGGCTGCATGTAGAGCCTATAGCTAGTGATTTTTCCGACCCAATCGTCCTGCCCGCCAAATATCAAAATATGCAAAAGCATGTATTCTATCCGGGCTCCACCATTGGTAATTTTGAGCCTGAAGCTGCGGTTCAGTTTCTAAAGAATATGCATCAGCTTGTAGGTAATAATGGCGGGATAATACTTGGCGTTGATTTACATAAAGAAAATGATATCCTGCACGCTGCTTACAATGATGAGGAGGGAATCACTGCTCAGTTTAACCTCAATACACTTAGGCACATTAACCAAATACTCAACTCAAATATAGCAATAGACCAGTTTTCTCATCATGCGATTTATAACAGCAGTAAGCAGCGTATTGAAATGTATCTGAGAAGTAAAACAGAGCAAAGCTACAGTATCCTTGGTCATGAAATACAATTTGAGCCAGGCGAGCTAATCCATACAGAGCATTCTTATAAATACACACTGGATGGTATTGCTGAGCTTGCTGAAAAAGCAGGGTTCTCTCTACAAAAAAGCTGGCTTGATGAAGACGAATTGTTTAGTGTTAGCTACCTTAAATCATAATTACTATCTTAGTTAGCTAATGGAATACTTCACCGAACTTGGCTACCTCGGACTTTTCATAGCCTCATTCCTAGCTGCCACGATCCTGCCTCTTAGTTCTGAGCTAGTATTAACGGCATTGTTACTCAATGGTTTATCGCCAGAGAACCTCGTGATAATCGCCACTATTGGTAATGTTCTCGGCTCTTTAACAAACTATGGATTAGGATACTGGGCCAGTAAGACCGTTATTCAAAAATGGTTACGGATGTCAGAAAGCGAGTTTGTTCGAGCAGAAGAACGGTTTAAAAAATATGGTATCATCGCGCTACTTTTTGCATGGGTTCCAATAATCGGTGACCCACTGACTGTCATGGCCGGCATATTACGGATCAGGCTGCTATGGTTCCTGATGCTTGTGACAACAGGTAAATTTCTACGTTATTACATCCTTGCCACTATAATCCTTCAGTGACCAAATACCTGTCTCATCTTGCTTCATCCATTTATAAAAGCTATGGTATTTTCTCTAATTAATATTGGGGTTAATAATGAAACGTTCTCAATTCCTTTCAGGCATTTTACTAGTTCTTACCTTACTGACATCGAATGATTCACTTGCAGAAAAATATGCGCTCAAAGGCGGCCGTTTAATTGATGGTTACGGTGGACCACCACTAGCTAATAGTATAGTTCTTGTTGAAGATGGGATTATCAAAGCTGTTGGTCAAGTAGGGCAGCTCAATATACCGGATGGCTTTAAAGTAGTATCAACTGAAGGTATGGATGTATTGCCAGGGCTTTGGGAAAGCCATGCTCACCTGATGTTGAACGGACATGCGGATTATAGCCATTGGCAACCGACTTATCGTGAGCGCCAAGTGGATGAGATTATGCCTGCCAGCGCAGTTCAACTATTACTTGCAGGCGTAACCAGTGCTAGAGATTTAGGGGCAAACCTTGAGGACTCGATCGAAATCAAAAATCAGATAGAGAAGGGCGAGATAGCGGGGCCCAATTTATTTGTTTCCGGTCCATTTTTGCAATATGAGCCATATCCTGGCTCTGAGCACTATCGCTGGGGCGTTAAAACTGTTCGTGAAGCCAAACAGAAAGTCAGACAGCTAGCAAAAGCCGGCGTCGACATGATTAAACTGGTCGATCAGGATCAAATGGAATTAGAAGTTGCTCAAGCTATTGTCGATACTGCTCATGAAAATAATTTAAAAGTCATCGGCCACTCTCATCGTCCCGATGAGATCCGAGTTGGTTTAAAAATTGGTGTTGATAATTTTGAGCATACTGGCTTAACCACAGCGCCAGAATATCCTGAAGACGTTATGAGGCTTTTAAAAGAGCGCACAGCAACTGGGCGTGTCGCTGGAGGGCCTTTGTTTTGGACCCCGACAGTTGAAGGTCTTTATCAATATCCCGAGCTAATTAAGAACCCAGAGCGTCTTGATAATACTTGTTGGCACAGAGGTTTGAAGTCCGACACCATTAAAGACATCAAAGCATCGTTAACCGATCCAGGTAAACTTGATTACATGCAGTTAACACCTTTACGTCAACCGACTTTAAAAAAGAAAATTTCGCAGCTTAAAGAAGCTGGGGTGGTTTTCTTGATCGGTACTGACAGTGGCATTCCGACAAAATTTCACTGCCAGAGTACCTGGAACGAAATGGTCGTACTGACCAATGATATGAATATTCCAGCGATGGACGTTATTCGTTCAGCGACGTATTGGCCAGCGGTTATGATGGGTGTTCAAGATCGTCTGGGTAGTATAACTGCTGGAAAACAGGCAGATATTATTGCTGTAGACGGTGATGTATTGCGTTATATGAACTTGATATCTGACGTAGATTTCGTAATGAAGAAAGGGGTTATTTATCGTCAAAATGGACAAGTTGTTGAGGATAAATTAGCCCCTAAACAACGACTGTAATTTTAATTAGAAACGCTCCTACCCATTTGTTATGAGTAGGAGTTCTTCATTATTAAGCTTTAACTTTAACAATCGTATCGACCGATAGTTTGCCTGCGCCTGATATTGCCAGCGATACAGATGCTGCTAAAAGAATTAAGGCAAATTCATAACCATTGTTGCTAACAAATAGTCCATTACCAATATGCACGGTCATAGCCATCAGCATAGTGAAAGCAGTAACAATCGCTGCTGGGCGTGTTAACAACCCTAGAACTAGGGCTAAACCACCAAAAAACTCCGCACTGCCGGCTAATAGAGCCATGATATAACCTGGCTCAAAACCCACACTAGCCAGCCACTGGCCAGTTCCTTCCAAACCGTAACCACCAAACCAGCCGAATAGCTTTTGGGCACCATGAGCCATAAAGATAATACCAAGTGGTATACGGATGACGAGCGGTGCCCAACTTTGATTCTGTACAAAGAAATGTTTTAACAATGTGTGTTTCATAATTACTCTCCAAAAGACCTGATTAAGTTGACGAATCCATATTACTCTTATAAATAATGACGATAAATGCTATGTTTGTTGAGTTATTATCAATAATATGTTTATAAAGTTGAGGTGGTATGGATAAACTTGATTTAATGCAGGCCTTTATAGCAGTAGCACAACAGGGCTCTTTTACATCTGCGGCCGAAAAATTGGGAGCTTCAACCCAGCTCATAAGTAAATATGTATCGCAACTAGAATCTGAACTTAAGGTTCGTCTGTTACACAGAACGACGCGCAGCGTAACTGTAACCGAAGCTGGATTGGCTTACCTGGAAAGAGCGCAGCAAATTCTATCGGATATTGATGCTCTTGAGGGCTCGATAAAAGAGCAGGGCGATGAGCCAAAGGGGCGACTGAGAATCAGCGCACCAATGTCATTCTCTACTTTGCATTTGGGAAAACCACTGGCAGATTTTCAGCAGCAATACGAGGCGGTTACCATTGACCTTCAACTTAACGACAGGAAAGTTGATATTGTAGAAGAGGGATTTGATTTAGCCATTCGGATTGGTCAGTTAGAGAGCTCGTCTCTGATAGCACGAAAGATTTCGCCAATTCACCTGATGATGTGTGCATCGCCTGAATACCTGGCAAAACATGGAGAGCCACAAAGTTTAGAAGATCTACAAGGGCACAGGTACCTGCATTACAGTTATCGAAATGAGGATTTACCCGCGCTGGTGTCCACTAAGAATAAAGGGCTAATCCTCAATAAACAGAAAGGCAGCATCGTAGCTAACAATGGTGAGGTTCTGACCAAGGCTGCCGTTGCAGGAGCAGGAATTGTCTTGCAACCTACTTTTATAGTGGGCCCCTATATTGCTCAAGGGAAATTAAAGCCGATTCTTACACAGTATAAGCAGGATCCGCTCGGATTATACGCAGTATATCCACACCGCAAATATCTCTCCGCAAAAGTTCGAAGTTTTATCGACCATTTGCAATCTTTCTTTGGAGACAGACCCTATTGGGATGATTTTTGATTTAATATCGATTAAGAACCTAAAAGCTGTTTTAATGCTAGTATCAAAGACTGTTCAATAATTATATAACTTCAATATTTAATCGGGGAGTAATATGTTTGAAATAATACCAAATTGGCATCCAATATTTGTTCACTTTACTGTTTCACTCCTAGTCATTGCTGGTTTTCTACAGCTGTTTATTTGGTTATTCTCTTCTAAGGCTTCATCAGCACTTATAAGTACTCAAAAGTGGTTGGTTGTTCTCAGTGCTATTGCTGTTTTAGCGACTGTAGCCACCGGTTTGCAGGCCTATTACAGTGTGGCCCATGACACACCCTCACACCTGGCCATGACTGACCACAGAAACTGGGCAATAGCCACCAGTATTGTGTTTATCATTGGTGCAGCTTTGTACTTCATTGTCCCAAAGTTAAAGCAAAATTTGGCTGGGATTTTCTTTGTTGCTGCTCTAATACTTGTGTCAGTAACCGCAATGAAAGGCGGGGAGCTTGTTTATCGTCATGGCCTTGGTGTCATGTCATTGCCTGAAGTAAGCGGGGAAGGGCATGACCATGAACACGCTGATGGTGAGGGACATGGTGATCAAGATGAGCAGCATGCAGATTCACAGGGCACTATTGACACAAAAGAAAGTGCTCATGACCATGATAGTTCAGATGGCCATCATAATGAACGCAGTGCTGATGACAATGACACCGCTGCTATTAAATCAATTATCGCAGATATTAAATACGGCTGGGAAAATGGCGACGGTACTCCATTCCGTAAGCACTTCCTGGATTTTGAGGGGGCACGCTATGTTGAGTCTGGTGGTCAAAACGAAGGACTTGATGATCTTGTCACTCACCATGTAGAGCCTGAAAAAGATGCCTTAGAATATTTATCTCTGGAGTTCTCAAATATTGAAATCCATTTTGAAAATAACTTTGCCTGGGCTGTTGCTGACACACGAGTCAAAGGTAAGGTCAACAAAACGGGCTATGAGTTTGATAAATCAGGCTACCAGACATTCCTGTTCCGCAAAGTAAACGAACAGTGGAAAGTGGTGCATACACATTCATCATCAAGAGATTACAAAGAGCCTAAAGTAAAAGAGCCTACTGACAAGGAAGAAGAGGCGACTCACTCTCATGACGAGCCGCATGAGCACTAAGCAGTTCCTTAAGTCTATATACTAGAAAGCCCCTAAAATGGGGCTTTTTTATTGATTAGTTATTCCAATACTTATTTCATAAACTCAATTGAAGTAGTGTTCGTCACGCTTAATTAAAATTTAGTGTAGAGATAAGCTCATTTGTAAAACCGATTGACAATCGGTTTTATGCATGTAATTATCGCTTAACCTTTTTTTTACCAGTACTTAAAATGGTTCTAGGCGAGCTCGAAAAGCAAGTATTACAGTATTTATGGGAATATCCTGATTCAGATGCGAAGCAGGTACACGTTGTTTTGTCTAATCAACGTGGTGGGGGAACCTTGAATACCATTCAGAGCACTCTTGATCGCCTTTACAAGAAAGGTCTGCTTTCTCGCAAAAAGAAGGGTTTAGCCTATTACTACAAGGCTAAACTTGATAGAGAGCACCTGATTGCAAAGTTAATTGATAATGTCACCAGTGACTTTGTTCGTGCTGGTGAAAATAGTCTTATCGCCGCATTTTCATCCATATCATCAGATCTCGATGACTCGCAACTTGAAGAGCTTGAACAGCTCATACAAAAACAAAGACAGGCCAGGGGCTAACGAGTTATATGATAATAGGTGACTGGGCCTTAGTCTTTAATTTAGCAAGCATCGGTTTGATGGGGCTTTTTATAGCTCACGCGCTTCAATCGATAGGCTGGCTATTAATTAAAAAAAAGCTAATGGCTCTATGTCCGCAGTCTAGAAAAAACCTACTACTATCATGGGTAGTATCTCCTTTTATTCTTAGCTTGGTTGTAACTGCATTTTTCTACCTCTCAATTACAGGTTCACACGAAATCCTAAATAATATTGCTCATTGGCACCATGCTTATGTTTTTAACTTCAATAGTTGGCATGGTTTTTTGCTGGTTAGTTTTATACTGTATTTTTTATGGAAGCTGTTTCTGGCTGTCAGACAGTGGCGTAGTCAGCGCTCTGACATCAAAAGTCTGAATCTATTGAGTGGTGTACATACCGGTAGACGTTGTAACGATTTAAACTACTTTTTATTAGACAGTAAAAGTCCCGCTGCATTTGTCGCTGGAATTATCAAACCAAAGTGTTATTTAACAATTGGCTTAAAGCAACAACTGTCCTCAAATGAGCTTAATATTGTGTTGAAGCATGAGAAGGCACACATAGACTTTAAAGACGCTTTATCAAAGTATCTTTTTAATTTGTTGACTATTTTCTACCCGAGTAAAATACGACTTCAGATCAAACAAAATTATATCTTGGCACTTGAGCAAATTGCGGATCAGGAAGTCTCTAAGTCATATAAAGCTGTAGATGTTGCATCAACATTGGTGAAGGTCGCAAGACTTCAAAAAATGCATAAATCACAGTTAAGTTTCTGCCACTTCGGTAGTGAGCATATCAGCTTACGTGTTGAGCAGTTAATTGCACCTAATGCTCTAACTGTTTTACCTAAAGGCATGAGTATTATCGGTATCATTTTAATGATGCTGGTAACGCTTTCCGCAATTGATGCCTCTCATCACCTCGTAGAATCTTTATTCAACCATTAATTAAGGTTACTTATGTCGTTTAATAATTCATTGAACAGGCCTGGCAAACCGATTGCCAATCGGTTTTCAGTAAAAACTAAGTTCAATATCACAATGCTTCTCACGGCACTTTTAACTCTTTTTAGTATCAATGCAGTAGCAGAAACTTCAAATGTCGGCCATCAGATCGGTCTATCAGAAGCTATACAAGTAACTTTAGATAATCATCCTGAGATGGCCCGCTATCGTTACCAAAAGCAAAAATTTGATGCTCTTACCAAACAGGCAGGTGTGAGCCAAAAGCCACAGCTCGATGTGACTATTGAAGATGCATTTGGCTCTGGTGATTACAGCGGGTTTGATGCTGCTCAGACTACCATCGGTATAAGCTGGATACTTGATGGGGACCTGGTTGATAGTCGAATTAAAGCTTCGAGGGAAGCCTCTTCACAGCTTAGTTTTGAACGTGAAATTAAAGCATTAGATTTATCTTCTGATACGGCCAAAACTTTTGTTGAGCACATAGCACTTCAAGAGCAAATCAAACTGGCACGCCTAAATCTACAGCAGACCCAGGAAGCTTATGAGTCCATTGTCAGTCTGAATAAAAGGGGCAAAGGCTCAACTATCGATACCATACAGATGAAAGCGAATGTTGCTCGCTCTGAACTGATGATTGAAGATTTGGAGCATGAGTTGAAAGCCACACAGAGACGTTTCATGAATAATCTTGGTGAAGAAGCTAAGTTGATGACTCCCAAAGGAAACTTATTTTCAATACCTGCTATAGATAATCTGAATGAATCTATGGCCAAACTCAAAGAACATCCTCGACTGCTAGCATTTGCTAATAAAAGCCGAGTCCTGGAGTCACAAATTGAATTGGCGCGTATAGAAGCTGAGCCAAGATGGGAATTTTCTACAGGCCTACGACGTTACGAAAGAACCAGTGACGTAGGTATCGTTGCTGGTTTTTCTGTGTCTCTTGGCAGCAGTGGCAGCAATGCCGGAAAAATCCAGTCTTTGCGAGCTGAGCGATCTATTTATGAAGTTGAGTCTGAGGTCCTAAGGCGAGAGCTTTACACTCAGCTTTATGTCTTATTACAAGAAATTGAACACAGCAAGCATGTCATTAACGTCAATCAGCAACAAATAATCCCTCTTTTAAAAGAAGCTAAAGAAGAGGTTAATAAAGCTTATCAAATAGGGCGCACAAGCTATCTTCAATGGTTCAATATTCATCAGGATTATTTAGTCGCTCATTTAGAATTAATCAATGCCTACAAAATGCTACACCTGAAAAATATTGAATTGCAGCGTCTGACTGGCACTACATTAGAAACCATAGAGAACTAATTATGCACAAACTTACCTATCAATCGATATTAGTCGGCTTGTTATTTTTGGCTTCGGTTTGTTTTTCTACAGAAACCTTTGCATTTTCTGGGGCTGCTGAAAAAGAAGTGGTTGTAGAAAAAGGGCCTCATAATGGACGCATGTTACGCCAAGATGGTTTTGCAATTGAGCTTTCAATATTTGAAACGGGAGTTCCTCCTGAGTTTCGCGTATGGGCCACAAAAGATGGCGAAACTTTAGCACCTGAATCAGTAGATTTAAACGTCAAACTTACACGCTTAGGCGGTGTCGTGGATGATATCAATTTCAAACCTGAAAATGACTACCTAAGAGGCGATATGGTCATTTATGAACCACACTCATTTTTAGTTACGGTTTCAGCAAAGCATCAAGGCCAATCGTATCGTTGGGAGTATGAAAATTTTGAGGGAAGAACTCAGATTGCTGACAAAGTCGCCGATGCAATGGGGATAGAAACTGAAATCGCTGGCCCTGCAACATTGCACCAGACTATTGAAGTATATGGAGTGTTAAAATGGCCACCGGGAGCACAAAGGCAACTAAAAGCTCGATTCGATGGCGAGGTGCGCAAGGTTCACGTAGAACTTGGTGCCCGTGTTGAAAAAGGACAAACTTTATTGACCATTGAAAGTAACGAGAGTCTAAGTCCTTACTCTATCCGTTCACCACTTTCAGGAGTGGTTACAGGCCTATTTGCAAGCGAAGGCGAGCAAGCTAATGAGCAGACATTGATTGAAGTAACTGCTACTGACAGTCTCATAGCAGAGTTAGCGGTTTTCCCATCTGATCGGACAAAAGTAAAGTTGAATGCACCGGTTGAGTTAAGTGTTAATAGTTTGAGCACTCCGATCAAATCAGTTATTGACAGTAGCCTCCCTCAAACTCGATCCGATCAAGCCAAAGTATATCGAGTCAAAGTTGACAATACCGAACTGGGATTAAGCGAAGGACAGTTTGTAACTGCTCAAATCGAAGTTAATACACTAGAAGTTCAACTAGCCGTAAAACGTACTGGTTTACAGGCATTTAGAGACTTTACAGTAGTTTATGCGAAAGTAGGGGAGCAGTACGAAGTTAGAATGCTTGAACTTGGCGAACAGGATGCTGAGTGGATTGAAGTTCTGGGTGGGCTAGAGCCTGGCACAGAGTACGTCACGGAAAATAGTTTCATTATCAAAGCCGATATCGAAAAATCCGGCGCATCACACGACCATTAGGAGTGAGTAATGCTGGATAAAATTTTACGCTTTTCGATACAGCGAAACTTTTTAATATTACTCGGGGTTCTTGCTTTAGCTGGACTCGGTTTATGGAACTTTAAAAAGCTGCCAATTGATGCAGTACCTGATATTACTAATGTACAGGTCATGATCAATACAGAAGCAGCTGGTTACACGCCTCTTGAGGTAGAGCAGCGAGTAACATACCCACTTGAAACAGCTTTAGCCGGACTACCGGGTTTGACTAATACGCGTTCGGTTTCACGATACGGCTTGTCACAAGTAATTGCTATTTTTAACGACGAAACCGATGTCTATTTTGCAAGGCAGTTGGTTAATGAACGCCTTCTTTCTGCAAAATCTGAGTTGCCACCAGGTGTTGAACCACAGCTAGGTCCTATTGCTACCGGCCTGGGTGAGATCTTTATGTTCACCGTTGATGCTGAGCCAGGTGCTGTTAATGACTCTGGCGAGCCAATCACTCCTATGGACTTAAGAACGGTTCATGATTGGATCATTCGCCCACAACTTATGCGAGTCCCTGGCGTTGTTGAAGTTAATCCCATTGGTGGTTATGAGCGAGAAATACTGGTTGCTTTCGAACCAAAAAAATTGCTGTCTTTTAGCCTTACTCAAAGCGATGTTATTTCGGCGATTCAGCAAAATAACGCCAATCAGGGTGCCGGATTTATCGAGAATAGTGGTGCTCAGTGGCTCATTAGAGTGCCAGGGCAGGTAGATTCACTGGAGGCAATTGAGTCAATTCCGGTCAGCACTAAAAATGGCTCAAGTGTCAGAGTATCGGATGTTGCAACAGTAACAGAAGGGCACGGATTAAGGACCGGTGCAGCAACTCAAAATGGCCGTGAAGTTGTTATGAGCACGGTGTTCATGCTGATTGGTGAGAATAGCCGTACCGTTGCACATGCTGTTGGTCAAAAACTGAAAGAAATCAATCAAACTCTTCCTGATGGTGTTGTTGCAACTGCAGTATACGATAGAACTAAGTTAGTCGATGAGACACTTACAACGGTAACGACAAACCTCACCGAAGGTGCGTTGCTCGTTATCGTTATTTTGTTCTTGTTGCTGGGAAATATTAGAGCTGCATTTTTAACTGCTCTGGTTATTCCATTTGCAATGCTGATGACGATTACCGGAATGGTACAGACCAGAGTCAGTGCAAACCTGATGAGTCTTGGTGCTTTAGATTTTGGTTTGTTGGTAGATGGCGCCATTATTATTGTTGAAAACTGTTTACGGCGACTTAGCCAAAATAGTCACCAACAGGGACAGTTACCTTTGCGCGAACGTCTTGATATCGTTTTCAATGCAACAAGAGAAGTCATCCGCCCGGCAATGTTCGGAGTTTTCATTATCACAGCGGTTTATCTTCCAATATTTGCATTGGAAGGTGTTGAAGGGAAGATGTTCCATCCAATGGCCATCACCGTGGTTATTGCATTGCTAAGTGCTATGCTGTTATCGATAACCTTTGTACCAGCTGCTACAGCACTATTATTTAAGAAACCTGTAAAAGAAAAGCGTAATTACATTATGCAGGCCGCCTCTAAGCTTTATCAGCCTGCGCTTGGCTGGGTCATAAAAGCTCGTTGGATAGTGTTATCTGTTGCCGCACTGCTGGTTGTAATTAGTGGTTACCAGGCGACAAGACTGGGTAGTGAGTTTGTACCTAATCTTGACGAAGGCGATATTGCCATGCATGCATTACGAATTCCTGGTACCTCATTAAGTCAGGCCATTGCGCTGCAAGAAAGTCTTGAAGAAAAAATTAAAGAAATGCCTGAAGTTGAAAGAGTATTTGCGAAAATTGGTACTGCCGATGTGGCGACCGATGCTGTTCCACCGAGTGTAGCGGATAATTTTATTATCTTGAAACCTCGCGATGAGTGGCCAGACCCCGATAAACCAAAAGCTCAGATCGTTCAGGAGTTATCAGATCTTGTTAACCAGATACCGGGCAATCGTTACGAATTCTTGCAACCAATTCAGATGCGTTTTAATGAGTTGTTGGCCGGTGTAAGAGCAGAACTTGCGATTAAAGTCTTTGGTGACGACCTAGAGAAACTGGCTGAAATCGGCGATGAAATTGAAGGGGCAATTGGCTCGGTTGAGGGAATTGCCGATTTGCAGGTAGAGCAGATTACTGGACTTCCTATGTTGGTAATTGAGCCTGATACAGGGAAGCTTGCTCAATATGGAATTACTAAATCACTGCTTCAACAACAAATCGCTACCGCAATGCGTGGTACCGTAGCAGGTAAGTTTTATGAAGGTGATATTCGTTCAGATATAGTGGTTCGACTTAATGAAGAAAGCCGTTCTAATATGGATAACCTGAATCGATTATCTATTCAGATTAATCATAAAACAGTACTGCCTTTGCAGGAGTTAGCAACTGTAAAAAAGGTTGTTGGTGCAAATCAGGTTAATCGTGAGAATGGCAAGAGAAGGGTAGTTGTCACCGCCAATGTCAGAGGAAGAGATTTAGGTTCATTTGTTGCAGATATTCAATCGGCTATTACTAAGGACGTTGAAATTCCTGCTGGGTACTGGATTGAATATGGTGGTACTTATCAGAAACTTCAGTCTGCATCAGATCGACTTAGCCTTGTTGTGCCATTAACACTGCTGATGATTATTGGCTTACTGATCCTTGCCCTTGGTTCTATAAAAGATGCACTTATTATCTTTTCTGGCGTACCGCTTGCATTAACTGGTGGGGTCGCGGCCTTAATGCTTCGTGATATTCCATTTTCTATTTCAGCGGCCGTCGGTTTTATTGCTTTGTCGGGTATAGCAATATTAAACGGACTGGTAATGGTTTCGTTCATCAGAGAGCTAATCAAAGATCGTCTAACAATAGACCAGGCAATTTTTCAAGGAGCTCTTACTCGCCTAAGGCCTGTATTGACTACAGCACTCGTTGCATCTCTGGGCTTTATTCCAATGGCTCTTAATACTGGAATTGGCTCAGAAGTACAGCGACCTTTAGCGACAGTCGTTATCGGTGGTATTATTTCATCCACACTTTTAACACTATTTGTAATACCCGCACTCTATAAATTACTACACAAAGACGTTACTCCAATTAAGGTGCAAAACAGTGAATAAAAAATTTATCTTTCTATTCTTGAAGATATTTGTGGCTATATTAGCCTTTGGATCAATTGATGCATTTGCTCATGGTGTCAATGACAGCACTCGTAGTTTTCTGGAAAACAATACCGGAGTGCAGTTCATCCCTTTCCTTTATATAGGTGCTAAGCACATGGTCACTGGATATGACCATTTGTTGTTCCTGGTCGGTGTCATTTTCTTCTTATACAAAAGCAAGGATGTCCTGCTGTACGTCACGATGTTCACTATTGGCCACAGCATCACCTTACTTTATGGAGTATTGAACGAAATCAATGTTAACCCATACATCATAGATGCCATTATCGGCTTATCGGTGGTTTATAAAGGCTTTGATAATCTCGGAGGCTTTAAACGGTTATTTGGAAAACAGCCAAATACTCAATTAGCAGTACTAATATTTGGTTTATTCCATGGTTTTGGTCTTGCTACCAAATTACAGGAATTCCAATTACCTGAAGATGGTTTATTAAGCAACATCATTGGTTTTAATATTGGTGTAGAAATAGGGCAGTTCGCAGCACTTGGCATAATCCTTCTGGTGATGAACGCTTGGAGAAAACTGCCTTCTTATGAACGTTTTTCTATAGCCACCAATACACTATTGATGAGTGCTGGATTTATGTTAATGGGCTACCAGCTTACTGGTTACTATTTAAATTAATTAAAGAGACATCTTATGCAACCAACAGTTAGTAATAAAAGTTTACTCAAAGCGACAATTATCGCTTTAGTTATTTCAGCAATTGCGCTGGTAACAATAATCCTACCATCGGAATACAATATCGATCCAACGGGTATAGGAGAAAAACTCGGCTTAACAGTCTTATCACAAAGCCAAACTGAAGAAAATTCAGAAACTATGACTGAGCAAAGCAGTGATACAAATGCTCAAAGCAAAGTTATTGAGGTCACAGTGCCTGCGGGTAGGGGAATTGAGTACAAGTTTGATATGGAAAAGTACTCAAAGCTTAAATATGAGTGGATGACTGATGGTCAATCACTTTATTTTGATCTTCATGGTGAGCCTGAAGGTGACACCACGGGTTATTTTGAAAGTTACGTTATAGCGACCAATGCCGAAATGAAAGGTTCATTCACAGCGCCTTTTGCAGGTTCGCACGGTTGGTACTGGAAGAATAACTCGGACCAGGATGTGGCAATTCAATTAATTGTCGAAGGTGAATTCGAAGTTATCGGTTTAAAACAGTAAATTGGAGTAATCATGAAACAACTTATTAGCATTTTAGCAGCATTAGTAATTATCACGGGCAGCGCGCAAGTTTCAGCCCATGGCGGTGGTCATGGCATCATTAGTGATCAAGAAGCTGTATTGGTAGCTGCTACAACGGTGAAAAAGATGACGTTTAAAGACTTTGGCTTCGACGTAGGAAAACTTGGAGACCAATGGAAAAGTATCAGTCAGGAAAATGTCACACTTATCGACATCATTGGTGGTAACTTTTTGCTTGAAGTAAAACACCCAGAGACATCAGAAACCATCTACATACAAGTTACAAAGAGTGGACAAGCTGTAGCCGCAACGGAATCGAAACCATCCTGATGATTGAGTGAGGTGGCGTATCCTTGCTACCTATAAACTTCTTTAAATACTGTATATCCCATTATTATGAATAATTAAAAAAGTTCGATATTACTGCAACGATTTAAAATTATTAGTGCACCAATTGTCGTCAACAATTAGAGTGATTTAATACAAAAATTCTATTTTCACTACACAAAATTACTGTCCACGAAAGTGTGTAAAAAATTAATTTACAGACAGCAACGATCATAAAACAAAAACAATTGTGGCGGATTTTGTTATTCTGAAGGGGCACTTATGAGCTTTTATATATAGATGGGGCGGTTTAGGAATGAGGCTTTGTGGGGGCTGGTTCACTATTTGATAATTTGGTTTTTATACATATCGAATTTTTTTTCTGGCGTCCCATACAGTACACTTAGCTGATTCTGGTAAAGATCTCAAGTTCTTTCTCTATTTCAATAGATACATCAGAAAATTACTCTTGTCAGCAAGAGTGGCGTTACCAGACATGAACCTAAAGAACGAAATAATGTCTCTTCGTTCCTGATCTTAATCAGTTATTGCGAATGAGTTGATCTAGATCAGTCTAAACGCATCAACATTACAGTCCTGCAATATTTGCGTAAGCCTTGTGTCATCTTCGTCTCGTTATCATAACTAAAGAACATTTCTGGTCTGTGATCCGAATCACTCTTGTAGATATTGATAATCAACTAAGGGGAAATCCCATGAAGAAAGCAAAACTTAAAGTGCATCTTATGGCACTAACGGCTGCAATACTGCCAGTTGCTGCTTATGCTGACAATGAAGACGACAATCTCAGGGAGCAGGTCGATGCACTTCAAAAGCAAGTTGAACGATTGGAAAACGCGGCGGCCACAAGGAATACAGATTCGTCATTTCACATGGCAGGTTATGGATCGGTCGAGTACGCGGACTCGGATTCTGGTGTCGGTGCTTTTAACAAAGTAATGGTAGCCCCTATCATACATTATACTTATCAAGACTGGTTGATGTTCGAGACAGAATTTGAGCTGTCAAATACTGCTGATGGTGGAACTGAGTTGGCATTGGAATATGCCTCTGTTGACCTGTTTCTAAACGACTCTGTTGCGCTTGTCGCGGGTAAATTTTTAAGCCCAATTGGACAATTTCGCCAAAATTTGCACCCTAGCTGGATCAATAAGGCAGTATCGGCGCCTGCCGGTTTTGGCCATGGTGGAGCCGCTCCACTAAGTGAGACGGGTTTGCAATTGCGTGGCGGTTTTCCTGTAGGTGAGATGCGTGCCAATTATGCTTTCTATATTGGAAATGGGCCCACTCTCGCCGCTGTAGTAGAGCAGCATGAAGGGGATTACGAACTCGCTATAGAGGAAGTAGAAACCGAAGGCCGTACCAATGACCCTGATGGGAAGAAATCATTTGGTGGCCGGTTTGGGTTTTTGCCATTTTCCGGTCTCGAAATTGGGATTTCTGCAGCTAAAGGTAAAGCCACTGTGACGGATGCTTTTGCGGGTGGACATGATGGGCCTGAGCTTGATATTGAATCATCGGGTGAGTTTGATTATGACGCTATAGGTGCCGATTTTCGCTATGGCTGGAAGAACCTAGAGTTGCGAGGTGAATATATCAAAACCGAGATTGGTGAAGGTAGTGCTGGTGTTGCACTTCACAGCGATGACCTGCCTGAGGATTATTTAGGTCCTTCTGAGTTTGATGATGCTGAGGTTGGTGAATGGAAGGCTTGGTATCTGCAGGCGGCCTACAAAATTCCAACGACCCCCCTTGAAGTTGTTATTCGGACCAGCGAATTGCAGACGCCTCATTTTGGCGAAAATTACTCTCAACGGACAGTTGGATTGAATTACCTGTTTGCACCCCATGTTATCGCCAAGTTCAATTATGAAATGAAAGACTATGACTCATCAATCGCAGGTGAACAGGACACTGTGAAATTACAATTGGCTTACGGTTTTTAGGAGAGAAGTGAAATGAATATTAGTAAAAGTATGAAATATGATCTTTTTGTTGCCAGTATTGCGGCTTTGTTCCTGGCTGTAAGCATCATTACACCGACGCATGCTAAAGCAAACAATGATGCTGTAAAGGGTGCCCAAAAATGGGCGGATAATTGTGCTCGGTGTCATAACATGCGTGATCCGAAGGAGTTATCGGATGAGTACTGGGAAACTACTGTCAATCACATGCGTATTCGAGCCGGTTTAACGGGGCAGGATGCACGAGATATTCTTGCTTTCCTGCAAGCATCTAACACGCCACCTGAAAAGGAAATATCAAAGCCCGTATCTATAAATCAGATTAGCTCAAAACTATCTGGTGAAGAAGTCTACAAAAGTTCTTGTATCGCATGTCATGGCAGCGACGGCAAGGGTGCTTTGCCTGGCACACCGGATTTCACCAACGCCAAAGGCCCATTGAACAAAAATGATGAAGAACTGTTAAGCAACATGATTAACGGGTTTCAGAGTCCTGGTTCGCCCATGGCCATGCCACCTCGTGGCGGTAACGCTAGTTTGACTGATGCCGACGTCAAAGCTGTTCTTGGCTATATTCGAGCCACCTTCGGTAAATAGTGTTTTAAATTTTATGCCTAAAGTGCCCTGTGTCAGCTGGGCACTTTGCTCATTTTATCTTTTCTGAGCCTTATTCTTTCTCGTGTAGGTGCCTATGGCTTACTGACTTTTGCACCCGATGAGTAATAGGATTGTAGATCCTTGAGTGTTTCCCGTAAACGGCATTGATTTTTGATGTTAGCGATGCTCACCTTTGGAATTTCACCTAGGCTAACGAATTGATCTAATCGTTGAGTGGTCTTCATCTGAACCATTAACCTCAAAGTGATGCACTCGACAGTTTATAGTGGCGCAGTGCAAATCGTTTCTCTTTGGGGCGGCGTATAGACCCCTTCAACTACTCTTGGGTTATATCCGATTTTATCCGTGGATAGGCTATCTGGTAGATGAGGTCCATTAACTCAATTTTCCTTTGTTGACAGCATCAATGCGTGGTTCTGGTTACGTCTTTTAGCAGTCATTGGGAACCCTTGAGTCCAGTCTCGTGAGCAATTTCGATAACGATGTTTTATGAGTGTATTTGACTTTCTTTAGCCGCATGGCGCGGATTATATTAATTAGACGCTATTACAATAACAATTGGACGTTAATTAATTACTTTATTAGACGAGAACCATTCATGTACCGACGATTTTCTGAAATTGATGTCTAAGAGGCTCAGAGCAAAATCCAGCAGTCTTAGTGATGGGGCCTAGTCAGGTGGGTAAAACCACCCTAGTTAAGGGGCTTATCGAGGAAATTGCGTTGAAGACATGGAATACATCACGTTGGACGACTAGGCTAAGTTCGAGACCGTCCAAGCTGATCCCGTCGGATTTATTTGCAATTTGCTGCCAAAACGCATTGCACTCGACGAGGTTCAACGCCTGCCAGAGCTGTTCGTCTCTATCAAGCAGGCTGTGGACGAGCCGCGGACGATTGGACGATTTGTTCTGACAGGTCTCGACAATTCCTTGTTCTTGCCCGGGCTATTATTTTCACTGGCCAGTCCGAATGGACTCGGTACGACTGATAAAACTTTCAGACTGTTAGTTTCAGACGCATAGCTCTAGTTTTCTAGTCAAACTGCTGAACCAGGAAGCGCCTTTGAGCCATAACTTACACGTGCGGTTCGTGGCCTGACCTGGTAACGCCTGCTTAAGCAGCCAGGTGATTTAGGTTTAATGTTGGAATCTTTTGTCTACAACGAATAACGCAAACAGTTCGTTCGGATCGTGGAGTAGTTGAACTGCTGCCGTTACTGGGACAAGGGTAAGGTGGAGGTTGATGTGATCATCTAGAACGCCACTGGTGACTGTTTTACCGTTGAGATCAAGGCAGTAGCAACGTTTAGCGTAAGATATTTTACCGGACTGAAACATTTTCAATCAGTGGCTGGAGACCGCTTCAAAATGGGTGTTCTGTTTTACAACGGATATCACACGGTGGATTTTTGGTGACAATCTTTATGCGGTACCACTGTGAACCCTTTGGGTATAACATGAACATAAGTTATGTTAATGACGATATTGTAATTTAAGCGTCATTTATCTGTCAGGATTATAGCTTGATAATATTACTACTAGAGTTTAGTCTTCAACATTTCGCACGATCAAGTTTTACAACTTAGAGATGATGAAATGCTAAACTCATTAATTAATCTCAACGTTGATCAAAGAATTGAAGATCCAAGCAAAGCAGAATAACCTGATGTAATTAGCGGTATAATTATTTTATGCGATTTAACAAATTGGGACTTTACATAGCAATTTTCGCGTTACTGGCTTTTACCAGCCAGTGGTTTGCTGTTGTGAAATTGCCCTGCGAACAGATGAATCATCATTCCACCGCTCCTGCAATGGTAGAAACAACGGATATTGCGCATATGGATCATCTGGTCCACGCCGGAGCTGAGAATGCTGGTGCGAGTGGCTGTTGCAATCAGAATGATTGCTCCCAGATGAACTGTATTTCTGCAAGTGTAGCGGGTGTAAGCACACAGTCTCCGTTTTCCGTTCAATTTTCTCAAACACTTAATGCAGAATATTCGGTTTCCCTCCTTACTCAGAACATTACCTCGCTATTCCGTCCCCCCATTTCACGCTGACATAGGGTCGGTACGCCTAAAATTCGGGCTTCTGACTATTTTTTAAGCGGGAGTCAGCAAAACTCCCAACACATTTATTTTAAACGCATGAGCACCACTGAATGCGCTCATCGCGTCTCGTGATTAGGAGTCACCATGAAACCTTTACCTGATTATCTGCGCCATATTGCGCTGATTGTTTCTCTGTTGTTCCTCGCCGCTTGTTCGGAAGGCGAAGAACATGCCGCTAAAACCGCATCAATTGCCACACTGGATGTTTATAAAAGTCGCACCTGTCAGTGCTGCCAGCAATGGGTCCAGCACATGGAAGACGCCGGCTTTGAGGCCAAAATTCACCACCCGGCAGATTTGAATCGCATTAAAGCCGATCATGGCATTGCACCCAAATACCAGTCCTGCCATACGGCGGTGACGAGTGACGGCTATGTGTTCGAAGGTCATATCCCCGCACACTTCGTTCAGCAGTTTCTGGAAAATCCATCGGAGGGTTCCATTGGCCTGAGCGTGCCGGGCATGCCTGTGGGCAGCCCCGGGATGGAAATGGGCAACAAATTTATGCCTTACCAAGTGTGGTTGCTTAAAAATGATGGTTCAGCAGAAGTGTTTGCTTCAGTGAACAGTCGCGATCAGCAATAGGACGTATCACGATGAACATTCAACGGCGTTTTTTATTATTGTTTTTGTTGGTGGGGCTTCCTGCTTTTGCCCAAGAAAAAGTTGCCCAAGAACAATTTACTCAAATACAGCTTCCTCAAAGCAAGTCCAATACCTTGACTTTGGAGTCGGCAATTGCGAAGGCGATTACCTCCGACCCCTGGTTAAACGGCAGTCACTCCCGAGAAGAAGCACTGACCAATGAATCCATTTCCGCCTCAACCCTGCCTGATCCCAAGGTCAGTCTGATGGCGGCTAACTTCCCGACCGATAGTTTCGATATTAATCAGGAGCCTATGACACAGCTGACTGTGGGTGTTAGTCAGATGTTTCCACGCGGAGATAGTCTGGCGTTAACGAGCCGCCAGAAGCAGGAGTTGGCGGCCCAGGAACCTTTACTCAGACAGGACCGTCAGGACAAAGTGACAGTGACAGTTACTCAGTTATGGCTGGACGCATACCGGGCGCAGGAAAGTATCCGTTTGATTGAACAGGATCGCTCACTGTTTGAACATCTGGTGGATGCCACCAAAGCTAGCTATTCCTCCGCACTGGGCCGCGCCCGCCAGCAGGATATTATCCGGGCACAACTGGAACTCACCCGGCTGGATGATCGATTGACGATGCTGCGACAACAACTGGAATCCGCCCAGCAGCGACTCTCCGAGTGGATTGGTGGTCAAGCCAGTCTGCCGTTGGCGCGAACCTTATCCAGCAAATTGGGTGAGGAGCCAACTTTAGTCATGAGTAAGCCTAGAAATGATCGCTGGCTCTATGAACAGATCAATCGGCATCCCCTGTTATTGGCCTTTGACCAGCGTATCGAGGCCATGCAGACCGGGGTTAAGTTGGCCCAGCAAAAGTACAAGCCCGAGTGGGGCCTTACCGCCCAGTACGGCTACCGGGACGATGACCCCATGGGCCGTGATCGCGCCGATTTGTTCTCGGTTGGCGTCACATTTGATCTGCCGATTTTTACAGGCAATAGGCAAGATAAGGACGTCAGTGCAGCTACCTCCCGAGTCGAGGAAGTTCGAACGGACAAGTTGCTGATGGCGCGAAAACTGATGGCGCAACTGGACACAATACTCGTGCAAATACAGCGCCTGAATGAGCGCCGCGCACTCTACGATCAGCAGCTACTGCCGCAAATGGCGGAACAGGCTGAAGCCTCCCTGACTGCCTATAACAACGACGATGGTGACTTTGCTGAAGCGGTGCGAGCCCGCATTGCCGAGCTAAACGCCAAAATCGATTTCCTGACCATCAATGTCGACCGACTCAAAGCCATTGCTGAATTGAACTATCTCTTGCCGCAAAGCAGTCCCCTGCAACAAACGGCAACCGACTGAAGGAATGACCCCATGAAGATTCAATTGAATAAATCATTTTTCATTACCGTTGCGTTGCTGATTGCGACAGCAATCATTGCTTATTACTCAGCGTCCTGGAGTAGGCCGGTGGCGGGAGATGCTGGTGATGTCACTGCCAAAAATGAACCACTATACTGGGTCGCGCCGATGGACCCTAATTACAAGCGTGATAAACCAGGTAAATCCCCCATGGGGATGGACCTGATTCCGGTGTACGAAGAAGCTGGCGGTGATCAAGAGATTGGCACCGTCTCCATTTCGCCGGATGTGGTCAATAACCTTGGCGTACGCACGGCACCCGTTACCCGCGGCCAGATGGACGTGTCGGTCAATACCGTGGGTTATGTGCAGTACGACGAAGATCGTTTGATAGATATTCACCCACGGGTGGAGGGTTGGATCGAAAAACTCTACGTCAAAGCCTCTGGTGATCCAGTGCAGCAGGGGGCGCCTCTCTATGCGCTTTACTCACCGACACTGGTTAATGCGCAGGAGGAATTACTCTTGGCACTAAAGCGCAATAACGCCACGCTGATTGAAGCCGCTAAGGAGCGTCTTGCATCCCTGCAGGTGCCGGAATCAGAAATCAACCGACTGACAAAATCCGGCAAGGTGAGCCAGACCATCACCATCACAGCACCGCAATCTGGCGTGCTGGACAACCTCATGGCGCGCGAAGGCATGTTTGTAAAACCCGGCATGGAAATCATGGCGATCGGTCAGTTGGAGCATATCTGGGTGATTGGTGAAGTCTTTGAGCGACAAGCTTCCCTGGTGCAGATGGGTGATCGAGTGCATATGCAGTTGGGTTATTTACCGGGGCGTGAGTGGCAGGGCCAGGTCGACTATGTCTACCCGAGCCTTAACACCACGACTCGCACGGCTCAGGTAAGAGTGCATTTTGACAATCCCGACGGCTTTCTGAAACCGGGTATGTTTGCGCAGATGCGCATTGATGCGGAGCCCATGGATAACACCTTGTTAATTCCGCGGGAGGCTTTGATTCGTACCGGTAGTCAATCCCGTGTTGTGCTGGCCAAGGGTGAAGGCCGATTTAAATCCGTTGCTGTGCGGGTTGGGCATATCACTGATGATCACGCGGAAATCCTGTCGGGGCTTGATGAGGGCGACCGCATTGTGACGTCAGCACAATTTCTGATTGATTCCGAGTCCAGCAAAACCTCGGACTTTCGGCGCATGGATCATGGTTCGGATGATAAGGCTGAGACTGCGGCACCCACATCGGTCTGGGTCGGCGCACGTATTAAAAGCCTGATGGCCGAGCACCGGATGCTGACGCTGGCGCATGATGCCATCGATGACTGGCAATGGCCCGCCATGACCATGGATTTTACCGCTGCGAACGAGGTAGATCTCGAAGGGCTTGAGCCAGGCATGACGCTGCATGTAGAGGTTACAAGAGAGGGCGACAACAACTACGTGATCAGTCAAATCCATCGACCCGATGCGGTTACTGATGACATGCCGATGGCCGATGGTGATCCCATGACATGCCGATGGCCGATGGTGATCCCTCTATTAGCTCCGATGATTTGGAAATGGATCACGGTCAACATCAATCCATGAACCATGAGGACATGAACCATGAGGACATGAACCATGAGGACATGAACCATGAGGACATGAACCATGAGGACATGAACCATGAGGACATGAACCATGAAGACATGAACCATGAGGACATGAACCATGAGGACATGAACCATGAGGACATGAACCATGAGGACATGAACCACGGCTCGATGAATATGGAACACAGTCAGCATACCCGGGAGGGCAAGTCATGATTGAGGGCATCATTCGCTGGTCCGTCCAGAATCGTTTTTTTGTATTGCTGGCTACTCTGATCCTGGTGGGAGCCGGTGCTTGGTCACTTAAAAATACACCAGTTGACGCTATACCCGATCTCTCGGATGTGCAGGTGATTATCAAAACCAGCTACCCCGGGCAGGCGCCACAGGTTGTGGAAGATCAGGTCACTTATCCGTTAACCACGGCCATGCTCTCGGTACCGGGTGCGGTCACCGTGCGTGGTTATTCCTTCTTCGGTGACTCCTATGTTTACGTCATTTTTGATGAGGATACCGACGCCTATTGGGCGCGCTCGCGGGTGCTGGAATACCTGTCGCAAGTTGCGCCCACCTTGCCAGCCAACGCCCGGCCACAACTGGGGCCAGATGCTACGGGTGTTGGTTGGGTTTACCTGTACGCGCTGGTAGATCGCACTGGTAAACACGACATCAGCCAGTTACGAAGCCTTCAGGACTGGTTCCTGAAATACGAGCTGCAAACCGTACCCGGTGTGTCGGAAGTATCTGCTCTGGGTGGCATGGTGAAGCAGTACCAAGTCAAGGTACACCCAGACAAGCTGCGTGCCTTTAACATCCCCTTGTCGCATATCCAGATGTCGATCCAACGCGGTAATCAGGAAGTGGGCGCCTCGGTAGTGGAAATGGCAGAGGCTGAATACATGGTGCGAGCCTCCGGGTATATCCAGGGGCGCAAGGACCTGGCCAATATTCCACTGGGTCTTGATGTGAAGGGTACGCCGCTACTGCTAAAAGATGTGGCCGATATCGACGTAGGTCCGCAGATGCGTCGGGGAATCGCCGAACTAAATGGAGAAGGCGAAACCGTCGGCGGAATCGTGGTGATGCGCTTTGGTGAAAATGCCCAGAAAACCATTGATGGTGTTAAAGCCAAACTGGAAACCCTTAAGTCGGGTCTTCCCGAAGGTGTGGAAATCGTTACGGTTTATGATCGTTCCGGTCTTATTGAACGCGCCGTCGACAACTTATGGCATAAGCTGTTGGAGGAGTTCATCGTCGTTGCGCTGGTGTGTATGGTGTTCTTGTTCCATATTCGCTCCAGTCTAGTGGCCATTGTCAGTCTACCCGTAGGGATTCTCACGGCCTTTATCGTGATGCACCTGCAAGGGCTGAACGCCAATATTATGTCTCTAGGCGGTATTGCCATCGCCATCGGAGCCATGATCGACGGGGCGATAGTGATGATTGAAAACATGCACAAGCACATGGAACGTACGCCAATAACCAAGGAAAATCGCTGGCAAGTGGTGGCGGAGTCTGCCTCTGAAGTGGGGCCTGCGCTGTTTTTCAGCCTGCTGATTATCACCGTGAGTTTCGTGCCGGTGTTTACTCTGGAGGCGCAAGAGGGACGGATGTTTTCTCCTCTGGCCTTCACCAAGACATATGCCATGGCGGCCAGTGCCGCGTTGTCGGTAACCCTGGTGCCGGTTCTAATGGGTTATTTTATTCGTGGCAAGGTCTTGTCTGAGCATAAAAACCCACTAAATCGGGCATTGATTGCCGTCTATATGCCCGCGCTGAAATCTGTGCTTAACCGGCCAAAAACCACTTTGGCATTAGCTTTAGTGGTGATGGTTATCGGATTCTGGCCGGTGAGTAAAATTGGCAGCGAATTTATTCCGCCGCTTGATGAGGGCGACCTGATGTATATGCCGACGACATATCCAGGACTATCCATCGGTAAAGCGCGTGAGATTCTGCAACAAACGGACAAGCTGATTGCCACTGTGCCGGAAGTGAAAAGCGTGTTCGGCAAAATCGGTCGGGCAGAAACGGCAACCGATCCGGCACCACTGACCATGATCGAGACCTTTATTCAGCTCAAACCTAGGGATGAATGGCGCGAAGGTATGACCACCGACTCGCTTAAAAAGGAGCTTGATGCGTTAGTAAAATTCCCAGGCCTGACTAACGCCTGGGTGATGCCTATCAAAACTCGTATCGATATGTTGGCTACAGGCATAAAAACCCCTGTGGGAATAAAAGTGGCCGGACCTGACCTCAAGGAAATTGAAAAGATCGGCAAGCGCTTGGAGCAAGTCCTGAAAGACGTGCCGGGCACGGCATCTGTTTATTCTGAACGGGTGGCTGGTGGGCGCTATATCAAGGTGGATATTCAGCGGGAAAAAGCCGCGCGCTACGGGTTGAATATTGCTGATGTACAACAGGTGGTGGCTACAGCCATCGGCGGCATGAATATCACCCAAACCATTGAAGGCCTGGAACGCTACCCGGTGAATCTGCGTTACCCACAGGATTTCCGTAATTCCCCAGAGCAACTGGCACTGCTTCCGATCGTGACAAACAACGGCCAACGTATTGCCCTTGCGGACGTGGCGAACGTCTATGTGGAGGACGGTCCACCCGCCATCAAGAGTGAAAATGCCCGCCTAAACGGCTGGACATTTGTCGATATCGATGGGGTGGATATTGGTAGTTACGTCAAAGAGGCCATGAATGTGGTGGCCGATCAGGTGGAGCTACCGGCAGGTTATTCGCTGAACTGGTCCGGGCAGTATGAGTACATGCTGCGAGCCAAAGAGAAACTGACCTATGTGGTGCCGCTGACGCTGGCCATCATTATCGTATTGCTCTATTTTAACTTCCGCAGTTTTGCTGAGGTTGCGATCATCATGGGGACCTTGCCCCTGGCGATGGTGGGGTCTATCTGGCTGATGTACCTGCTCGGATACAACTTCTCAGTCGCAGTAGGAGTGGGCTTTATTGCGCTGGCCGGTGTCGCGGTGGAAATTGGTGTTATCATGCTGGTGTATCTCAACCAGGCTTATCGTCATATGCTGGAGGAGTGTGCGCAAAAGGGCATGGAACCTCGCCTAGAAAACCTGTACAACGCGGTATTACACGGTGCTGGTTTGCGGGTGCGTCCGGTGATGATGACAGCTGCCGCCATTATCGTCGGGTTGTTGCCGATTATGTATGGTGCAGGAACTGGCTCGGAAGTGATGAGTCGTATTGCTGCGCCCATGGTCGGCGGGATGTTGAGCTCGGTCATTCTGACTTTACTAGTGCTGCCAGCCGTTTACCTTCTTTGGAGAAAGCGCTAATAAAGGTGTCTAGCCAGATTTCAATCGAGTTGATCCGGATCAAATAGCCCTCCCCAACATTGCAGCTATGTAATGTTGGGGTCATCTAAGTGTCAGTCTCTTCTCATTAACATAGCTAATAGATGGCATGAATCCGCACGCTAAAAATGCTTGACCTGTGTTCATGACACAGGTGTATAACCTCCTTTAGTGCGCGGTTATAAACCCAAGTGTATCACCTGGGTTTATAACCGGTGATTGACTCAGATCAAGGTCCTGATCCCGGCGGAAGCTTAGGATGGCATGACTGGATCAAGAGGAGGGTGGCATGAAAGTCATCGAGGTCGCTAGATTGTTGGGGATTACGCCTGATACTGTACGGTTTTATACCCGGATCAAGGTTCTGAATCCGACCAAAAGCAGGGCCAATGGTTATCGGGAATACAGCGATAACGATGTTAAGCGTTTGCGGTTTGTGTTAAGCGCCCGGCAGTTGGGATTTTCGGTCGAGGATATTCAGGAAATTCTCAGCCATGCGGACAAGAAAAAAACACCTTGCCCGACTGTGCGCCGCCTGATTGACCAGCGCCTGCATGAAACCGAAGAGAGGTTTGCTGAAACTTTGAAACTAAAGGAGCGGATGCAACGCGCTGTGTTGGAGTGGAATCAGAAGCCTGACAAGGCACCTACGGGTCATATGCTTTGCCATTTAATTGAAGAATTCTCTGTGGAGGAATGAATATGAATACACACCAAACGTCGAACGGAAATCAACAACAACGTGGTTGTTGCTGCGCAGGAAAGTCATCGGTTTCATCTACGGTCTCTGACGCCAACAATGTCCGGGAACCATCACAACCACTTCATAGGTTGCAGGTTCAGGGTGCCACCTGTGGAGGTTGCGTGAAAAGTATCGAACAGATTTTGAAATCCGTTTCCGGGGTTAGTGAGGCATCCATGGATCTGGCAACAGGTATTGCTTCAGTCGTTGGCATAGTTGAGGCGGATCAGCTTGTTGTAGCATTGAAACGCGGGGGCTTTCCCGCAGTAGTCATCCGTTAACTGTCATTGAACAAATCAGGAGTCAAGTATGAGTTCAATCAATACGGAGTCGGGCAGCTCCTCTTGCCATGAAGGTAGGACCGCAACTCCCCCTCATGATCATCATGCACATCATCACGATCAAGCTGGTAACGCTGGTCTACACGAACTCATCATTGAGGGGGCAGGCTGCGCCAGTTGCGTTGGAAAAATCGAGTCAGCGTTAAAGGCGGTGCCCGGTGTTGAAAATGCAGAGATGAATTTCGCCCAGCGCACTGTGAGTGTGACGGGCAACGCCGAAGCAGCTGATCTGGTAAAGGCGGTGGAAAAAGCAGGTTACAACGCGAAGCTCGCGGCCGCAGAAAGCGAGGATGATGCGCTGGCTGAAAAAGAAAAGGCGGATCAGGCTTATTACAAGCGCCTGATGAAAGAAACTTGGATCGCCCTTTCCCTGGGTGTGCCGTTAATGGCCTATGCGCTGATTACCGGGGAGGTTAATGTTAATACCACAACCGAGCGAATCGCTTGGCTGATCGTTGGCATACTGACCTTTGGCGTTTTGTACTTCTCAGGCAAACATTTTTTTGTCGGCGCCTGGAAATCCTTCTTGAATCACTCCGCCAATATGGACACCTTGATTGCGCTGGGTACCGGCACGGCTTGGTTGTATTCCATGGTGGTGATATTTTTCCCCGCCGCCGTTCCCGAGCAGGCCCGTCATGTTTATTTTGAGGCGACCGCTATCATTATCGGCCTTATCGATCTGGGTTTGGCATTGGAATTAAAAGCTCGCGGTCGGACATCGGAGGCCATTAAGAGACTGATTGGTCTACAGGCGAAAACAGCTAGAGTGATTCGCGATGATAAGGAACTGGATATCGCCATTGAACAGGTGCTGATGGACGACGTGGTACGTGTACGTCCCGGTGAAAAAATCCCTGTCGATGGTGACGTCATTGAAGGTCATACCGCCATTGACGAGTCTATGTTAACCGGTGAGCCAATGCCCGTAGAAAAAGCCGTTGGCGATAGTGTTGCGGCAGGCACCATCAATAAAACCGGCTCCATTCTGTTCAAGGCCACCCGTGTCGGTAAAGACACCGCATTGGCGCAAATTATCAATATGGTCAAACGCGCGCAGAACTCCAAACCACCTATCGGTCGTTTGGCTGATGTAATTTCCGCATATTTTGTTCCTGTGGTGATGATTATAGCTGTTATCAGTGCCTTGGTTTGGCTCAACTTTGGCCCCGCTCCCGCCGTGGCGTTTGCCATCGTGTCGGCCACCACGGTACTGATTATCGCCTGCCCATGTGCTTTGGGTCTGGCGACGCCCATGTCGGTCATGGTAGGTGTGGGCAAAGCCGCCGAGGCGGGTGTGCTGATTCGTAATGGCGAAGCCCTGCAAACTGCATCAAAGATATCGGCAATGATTCTAGATAAGACCGGCACCATCACCCTGGGTGCCCCTAAGGTTACCGACATTGTAGTCGCGGGAGAGCAGGATGAAGACACCATACTGAAATTGGCGGCAACGCTGGAATCTGGCTCCGAACATCCGCTGGCACTGGCAATTGTCGAGTCTGCCCAGGAAAAAGATATCGAAACAGGGAAGGTCTCTAATTTCAATGCCATCGCCGGCCACGGCGTACAGGCGGAAGTGGATGGCAAAAATTTGTTGTTCGGCAATGAAAAACTGATGCGGGAGCGTAATATTGGACTCGGCGGTTTTGTCGAAAAGGCTCAAACCCTGGCGTCCGAGGCGAAAACACCGATCTATTTCGCCGTGGATAACCAACTTTCAGCGATTATCGCGGTGGCTGACCCCATCAAGGAAGACTCCATTGCCGCTATCAAGCGGTTGCAACACAACGGCATCCGCGTCGTCATGTTGACCGGAGATAACCGCGCCACTGCAAAAGCGGTTGCAGAAAAGGTCGGTATTAAGGAGTTTTTCGCCGAGGTATTACCGGAAGAAAAATCAAAAAAAGTTCAGGAGCTGCAAATGGAAGGCGAAGTGGTCGGCATGACGGGCGACGGTATTAACGATGCACCGGCGCTGGCAATTGCCAATGTGGGTTTTGCCATCGGCACAGGCACCGATGTCGCCATTGAGAGCGCTGATATTACCCTGATGCGCGGGTCACTGCATGGACTCGCTGATGCCATTGCCGTGAGCAAGGCAACACTGCGTAACATCAAACAGAATCTGTTCGGAGCGTTTATTTATAACGTGGCGGGTATTCCTGTGGCCGCGGGTGTTCTTTATCCCTTGCTTGGTATGCTTATGAATCCAGTGATTGCCGGTGCCGCAATGGCATTCTCTTCGCTTACGGTCGTGACCAATGCCAATCGACTACGCTTTTTCAAGGCACAGGAACACTAATGGCAATTCCAACAGCAACCCGTTTGGGAGAGTAGATATGTTAATAATTAATATTGTAGGCGTTGTTTTAATCGCACTCATCGTATGGTGGTTTTGGTTATACAAACCCAAAGAGGCAGCGTTGGGTGAAAATGATCTGGTGATTACGGTGGAAAATGGCACCTATTCGCCCTCTCGAATTAAAGTACCCGCAGGGGAGTCGGTTGAGCTTAAATTCATACGTAAAGATGAATCACCCTGCTCCGAAACATTGCTGATTCCCGCACTGCAAATCAGCGACACTTTACCGCTCAACAAACTGAAATCCATCCAGTTGCCAGCATTGAAGTCGGGCGAGTATGCCTTTCATTGCCAGATGCAGATGTATCGCGGTCAGATCACAGTGAATTAGGGAATAGCGCCACAACAAGACAACCGTCGGAGGCAAAGTAACCGCCATTTTTGACGAATTTCGATTGAAAGACGTAGAAGATGCGCTGATCAAACACGGCGTTAGAGGCTTTACCCTGCACCCGGTGCGTGGTCGCGGTCGATACTTCGACAGCTTTAACGAGAATCACTTGATTAAGCACATTCAAATGGAGGTTTACGCCATGTCAGAGCAGGCCAATGACATCGCGCAAGTGGTTGTAGAGGCGGCACACGTCAACGCTGATAGCGAAGGGCTGGTTTGCATTGTTCCGGTGAATGACTTGTTCTGGATTCATGATAAGTGCAGTGCGACAGACGGCGACTTTAAATTTCATCAGTGAGGTGTGACATGGCAACGCAAAAATCATCATTCTGGTTAACTCCAAAAGGGCTGGCAGCATTGGGGCTTATCGGCGCTGCCACGTATTTTCTATTGATCGAACATCGGCAGCATGTCTGGCAGTTTCTACCGTTCCTGATTTTACTGGCATGTCCTTTTATGCATTTTTTTATGCACGGAGGACATGGAGTCAACCGAGGGCACGGTGGTCATGGTGGAGATCATCAGCATGAAGGTGAGTCAGATCAGGATGCCTATCAGCGTGGACTGGAAGATGGTCGCCGGGAAAGTGAAAACCGACACCACCATTAAATCCATTTAACACAGGAGATTAACCATGCACGGTGATTCTGCTTACGGCCTTTGGACACTGGTAATACTAAATTCGGCTATATTCATATTTTTTGCGTTCAGTTTTGCCAAGCCGAAAACAAAAACTGACTGGCGCAGTTTTGGCGCGTTCTCAGCTTTTATCATTGCGCTCTTTACTGAGATGTATGGCTTTCCGTTAACCATCTATTTTTTGTCTGGTTGGTTGGCAGAAAAATATCCCGGCGTGGATTTTCTCTCTCATGAAAATGGCCATCTACTACACACCCTGCTGGGATTTGACGGTGATCCACATTTTGATCCACTGCATCTCGCTAGCAATATTCTGATCGTACTCGGTTTCTTTCTGCTCGCCTCGTCGTGGAATGTTTTGCACAAAGCACAGCAAACCCGTTCCTTAGCGACTACCGGTTGGTACGCGCGTTGCCGACACCCGCAATACATCGCTTTTATCATGATTATGTTTGGTTTTTTGTTGCAGTGGCCGACCCTGCCGACGCTGGTGATGTTTCCGGTTTTAGTTGTAGTGTACGTGAGGCTCGCTAAGCGTGAAGAGCGTATGGCGATTGAGGAATTTGGCGACGTGTATCTTCGCTATATGGAATCGACCCCAGGGTGGGTACCTAATTTTTCTACCAATAAAGCCGCTTCAAACTATTGAGGATATACCAATGAAACGTAATTCTATCAGAACTATGGTTTCCGCCGTCGTTATTGCTACGGCAATGGCTTCACCAGTATTTGCAGAAAATGCGCATGATCACGGTGATAAAAACCAAGGCGCTAACAGTAGGATCATGATGAACCATTAGCAGATGATGGCGATGCATGAACATATGTGAAAAGTGCATGAATTGATGGCAAAAATTCAAAGCCGAAACCGCCCCAGAAAAACGTCAATAATTAATGGATGAGCATATACACACAATGAAAGAAGGTATGCAGATGATTAATATGGGGAACGGCATGAAAGGCGGTAAGCAAATGGACAAAATGGATATGACAAAACGTATGGATATGATGGAAAAACACATAGGGATGATGGATCGTCAATCTGAGGCAAGCAAATCTAGCGAGCATCAACACAAATAATAGACTGTTGGTGATGAGAAATAGTTTGTAAACAGAGATTAGATATTGGAGGTAAATTATGAAACAAGAAGAGCACCGACTGGGTGTGTCTGAAGTCAATCTCGTTGTTCGTCATTTAAAACTTGACGCGAAGAAAATTAGTAATATCCACGATGCAATAACAGAAATCGATAAATTGTATGGTTTGGATGCGGTTTCATTTGACGAAAGGTCACAGGTTTTAAACCTTGCATACGATGCTTCCCGCTTGAGTCTGGATGGTATTGAAGATGTGTTGGCTAAATATGGTATCGAGGTTGGTCAAGACTGGTGGACGCATTTCAAAGAAGGATATTATAAATTTGTGGATGAAAACATAAAAGATAACGCGGAGCATGAGGCGTGGAGTTGTCACAAGTCACCACCACACAACAAGCGAAAATAGCAATGACGGTGAAAAAGATGGGATCAGCAAACGCTCTTAAAGTTATTGATATAGGTATCGATACCCACCAGGAACCTGTTGTTTATATGCGCAGTGACTGCCATATCTGCCGCTCAGAAGGTTTTACGGCTAACAGTCGCGTTTCAGTGGATGATGGCCAAAACCAAATAATCGCAACGATCAACGTGGTGGATGAGAAGGTCATTGAACCAGGCAGCGCTGGCTTATCCAAAATCGCCATGCAACGGCTGGGAGTTGCCGAAGGGACATCGATTAGCGTCAGTCATGCACCGGTGGTGACATCGCTGGCAGCTGTTCGCAAAAAAATATTTGGCCATAAGCTCAGCGACGAGGAAGTCACCGAGATCGTAAAGGACATAAGCGACCATCGTTATTCCGATATCGAAATTGCCAGCTTTCTCAGCGTTTGTGCGGGCAGTCGTCTGGATGTGGATGAAATCATTGCCTTGACACAGGCCATGGTGGCTTGCGGTAAACGTCTAAGCTGGCCCGATTCACCCATGGTGCTGGATAAGCATTGCATTGGTGGATTGCCGGGTAATCGCACCACTCCTTTAGTGGTAGCGATTATCAGTGCAGCAGGATTAACCATACCGAAAACATCTTCACGTGCCATCACTTCACCGGCAGGTACAGCTGATACCATGGAGGCCCTGACGACAGTCAATCTCAGCCTCTCACAGATTCAACGAGTTGTTGCAGAAACTCACGGCTGTCTCGCCTGGGGTGGGGCGGTGAATCTTAGCCCCGCCGATGATTTATTGATTCGAATTGAGCGTGCGCTGGATCTTGATGGCGAAGGGCAGTTGATTGCATCGGTATTGTCGAAAAAAATCGCTGCGGGTTCTACCCATGTGGTGATTGATATTCCAGTCGGCCCTACTGCAAAAGTGCGTTCGCAAAAAGACGCCGATCGCCTCGCTTCACTATTTACACAGGTTGGTGCTACGTGCGGACTTCAGGTTCGTTGCTTGATAACGGACGGTAGTCAGCCCGTCGGGCGCGGTGTTGGTCCAGTAGAGGAAGTCCGCGATGTAATGGCTGTTTTGCGGCGCAGCAGCGATGCTGCCGAGGACCTTCGAGAGCGGGCACTGTTTTTGGCGGCCCATCTGTTTTCCCTGGCGTATCAGCAAACCTATGAACAAGGTTTGCAAAAGGCTACCGAAATTCTTGATAGCGGTGCGGCGTGGAAACAATTTCACCGAATTATAGCGGCCCAGGGCGGGATGAAATCTTTGCCTTCTGCAGATTTTCAACATACGGTAACCACCGCATCAACCGGCACTTTGCAGACGATTGATAATCGCCAATTAGCGCGCTTGGCGAAACTGGCGGGAGCGCCCAATGTCGCAGCAGCGGGTTTGCGCTTGCATAAAAGTGTCGGTGAAAAGGTAGAGCGAGGTGAACCACTGTTCACACTGTACAGTGACACAGAAGGCGAATTGCAATACGCATTGGCTTATTACCGACAATCCAACATTTTTACCATTGGAGATGCCTCATGAGTGAGTCGAAGACAGTTTTAGGAAGGAAACCCTTAGTGTTTAGCTTGGACAATCACTCGTTGGCGGATTCACTTGCAAAGACGAAGAGTGTGCAGCGTGGTAAGTTTGACGTACGTCAATTTCCCGATGGCGAATCCTATTTACGTATCACCTCCGATGTGGAAGGGCGTGTCTGTATTGTTGTTGCTGATTTGTCGCACCCCAATGCGAAGTATCTGCCGTTACTATTTTTGGTCGAAACCCTGCGAGAACTGGGGGCTTCGCAAGTTGGCTTGGTGGCGCCCTATCTTAGCTATATGCGCCAAGATCGCCGTTTTGTAGATGGGGAGGCAGTGACTTCACGCATTTTTGCCAAATCCCTTTCTCAACATATAGATTGGTTGGTGACAGTTGATCCACATTTACATCGCTATCACTCCCTCGACGAAATTTACACTGTACCTAGTCAAGTTGTACAAGGTGCTCCGGCATTGGCACAGTGGTTAAAATCAAAAACAAATCTATTGTTGGTAGGGCCTGATAGTGAGAGTGAACAATGGGTATCTGATATTGCCAATTATAGCCAGCACCCGTTTGTGATCGGTGAGAAACAGCGTTTCGGTGATCGTCATGTAGAAGTCTCCTTGCCAAACATTGATGCATACAGAGATAAAACAGCCGTTATTATTGATGATGTGATATCGAGCGGGCAGACCATTCTGGAATGCATAAAATACCTTAAATCCAAGGGCGTCGAACACATTCAATGTATTGCCGTACATGGGATTTTCGCCGATGATTCCGATCAAGTCCTGATCAAAGCCGGTTTAAGCCAGCTGGCAACAACTAACACCATTCCACATTCCTCCAATGCTATTGATATCTCGCCGCGACTGATGACAGCCATTAATTCTATGCTGCAATTAACAAGATCAGATTTCACAGGAGAAGTTTTATGAGAATTACCTTTTTAGGAGGCACAGAAACCGTAACCGGTTCAAAGTTTCTGCTGGAAACTGAACGTAGCAAAGTGCTGATAGACTGCGGCCTGTATCAAGGCTACAAATGGTTAAGGGAGCGCAATTGGCAGTCCCTACCGTTGGATATCGACAAGCTCGATGCTGTTTTACTTACTCATGCGCATTTAGATCACTCTGGCTATATACCCGCCTTATATAAACAAGGATACCGGGGTCCGGTTATCACCCATCACGCCACTAAAGACTTGTGCCAGATCCTGTTGGCCGATAGTGGTCATATTCAAGAAGAGGATGCGAAATACTATAGCAAGCATAAATTAAGCAAACACGAACACCCCGAACCGCTCTATGACCGTCAAACTGCCGAAGCGAGTATGGCTCTATTTCAATCGATTGACTTTGATGAGCAGGTTGAAGTCGGTGATATTCGTTTTTACCTGCAACCGGCGGGGCATATTCTCGGTGCAGCAAGTATCATCATTGAAGCGGAAGGCAAACGCATTGGGTTCTCTGGTGATGTGGGACGTTTCGATGACGTGTTAATGAAACCGCCACGCCCGTTGCCTGAACTTGATTTGTTACTGATGGAGTCCACTTATGGTAATCGACAGCACGATCCACAAGACGCTGCTCAACAATTAGCTGCCGTAGTTAATCGCGTTGCAAAAAACGGTGGTGTTTTACTGGTACCAGCATTCGCCGTAGGTAGGGCGCAGGCTTTACAGCATCTGCTTGCGAGTTTGATGGAGCAGGAAGCCATCCCACGGCTGCCTATCTATCTCGACAGTCCTATGGCTATCAAGGTGTCGGACATATTTTGTCATCACAGCGAACAACATCGACTAAGCAATGAGCAATGTCACCGTATGTGTGATCAGGTTACCTATACCCGCACAGTAGATGAATCTAAGGCGCTGGCAGGACAGGCATTTCCCCATGTCATCATTGCAGGTAGCGGGATGGCCACCGGGGGGCGAATTCTGCATCACTTTAAACGATTATTAAGTGATATTAGAACAACAGTGCTGTTTACCGGATACCAAGCGGGAGGAACGCGAGGCGCTAAGATGCTTGAAGGTGTCGGTGCTGTTAAAATCCATGGTAGTTGGATTCCTCTGAGGGCAGATGTTGAGGTAATTTCGGGACTTTCTGGGCATGCGGATTATCTCGAACTTACCGAATGGCTACGTCAGTCAAAACTGGCAAGTACAACGCCAATTAAACTGATTCACGGTGACCCTGAAGCATTGGAAGGCTTGCGTGTACATTTTCAGGAACAAACACATTATAAGGTCGATGTTGCCGGTTATCGCGATATTTTGCATCTGTAATCGAGGTGGTTTTTTGAAATACGTACAAGGTTAATAAGAGGAAAAGATCATGCAAATTGAAACCCTGAAAGATGTACTACACTGGACTAAAGAGTTCCACCAGCACTTGAGCCAGTGTTTGTTCCACTGCGCAAATAAAAACCTTGATGAGCGGGCTAGGATGATGCTGACATATCTTTCCGAACATGAAAAAACATTGAAAGATGTGGTCAGTGGTTTTGAAAAATCCGGAGAAGCAAGCGCTCTCAAAACCTGGTGTTATGAATATGTAAATCGCCACCCTATTACTCGACACGCCCACTGTGACACTCCTTTTGCCGAACTCAATGCTTCGCAGATTATGGACGTGATTATCGAGCAACACCAGCAGGTTATCGAACTATATCGCTATCTGGCATCGCGCGCGGAAATTCCATCAGCTATGGAGTTATTGAATTCATTACTTTCGCTGGAGGAACACGAAATGATGCGCATAGTGCAATCGTCAAATCGGTTTAGCGATTTGTAGACTGGTAAATTTACACGATAGAAGGAGTTTTGGTATGAAACTACATACATTTAAATTTGGCCTGGCCTGCTTAATCAGTGCCATTGTATTTTGGGTTATTTGCAGTGTCCTAGTGGCGGTGATTCCTTCAATGGCTATGTCCATATCCGGAGATATGCTACACATGCAATTGCAGGATATGGGCTGGCATCTGACCATTACCGGTGTAGTTTGGGGAGGGATAGCCTGGGCTCTAGTAGCGGGTATTTTGGGATGGCTACTTGCTGCTATATATAACCGTTTGCTGGACTAAGACTAGCAGCAAGACTCTGTTATGACTTGCATATTGGTTCTTAATCCCGGCAGTTCCAGCATAAAGTGGACGGTCTTTTGTAGCTTCACCAAGGATCTCAATGAAGATCCTATTGCGATTGATCATGGACAGATTGCCTTGACAATTGTTGGGAGCGATGTGTTTCAGCATATTGTGTCAGCAACAGCGGCTTATAAGATTTTCGCTGTGATTGTCAGGGTAGTGCACGGCGGTTCGCAGTTTTCACACCCGATAGAGGTCAGCCATTACATTTTCAATAAACTCAAAGCACTCGATTTATTGGCGCCGTTACACAACAGGGTCGCTATCGAGCTTATCGAAAGTTGTCAGCAGTATGATGAGTCCCTTCGTGTATTTGCTGCATTTGATACACAGTTTTTTATCAACCTACCGGCCGTGGCACAAATCTACGGCCTGCCTTTGGATTTGATTGAACGGCATCAGTTGCGCCGATACGGTTTTCACGGCTTTGCGCACCAAGATATGGTGCGTCAGTGGTGTATAGAAAATCCGTATCGGCAACAATTTTCGCTAGTGACCGCACAGCTGGGTAGCGGCTGTTCAATGACGGCGATTCGCAACGGCAAACCGGTGGATACTACCATGGGTTTTACCCCTAATGACGGCCTACTAATGCGAACACGCAGCGGTGAGATTGATCCCGGTTTACTGATTTGGTTACAGCAACAGGAAGGTTGGTCCTCCAACGAAATCGATCATCTTCTTAATACGGAAGCCGGCTGGAAGGGACTGTCTGGAGGCATAGATAATATGGCTGATCTATTTGCAAGTGAACACCCTCAATGTCGTCTGGCATTTGACCTTTTTCGATATCGATTCCAGAAAACATTGGGAGCATATTTTTCGATTTTAGGTGGACTTGATGGAGTTGTGCTCAGTGGGGGCGTTGCTGAGCATAGCCTGGCCATTTGCCGAGAGTTATTATCGGGGTTATCACATTTGGGCATCGAGTTACGTTCACAATCGGCCAGCGGTGACCTGCCTATATTACTCTCCTCTAAGACATCAAAAGTACAGTGCCGGGTAGTCGCTGTCGATGAAGCCAGTACAATGCTACACGCGGTACAACAACAATTCGCAGACGATTTTTAGCTGCTTTCAGTAGCCGACTAAGGATGTAATATGTATACAATTGACCCACAAAATCACCATCGCATCGAACAGCGTGCAAGACTTTATCGCGAAACCTATTCGGCTTTTGCCCACTGGGCAGATGGATACGGGGTTATACAACACAGCGATGAAACACAAGTTCGCATATTTGATCTGTGCCAGCAACTGGTGTGTGAAGGGCGCTTCCAACAAATTGAAGATGTGCTGGATATTTTGTCAGCTGCTGACCGTTTGACAAGTGCGGCGATGTGGTTGGTGGTGCATATGACTTACAGCACCAAAGTGGACTTGTCCGGTAATTCCCTCGACGCTGAAGATTTTAAGTCCAATCCTCAGGGACATACGGGCGGCTCGCTCAATATGGTGCCTGCTTATGTAGCTTACATGGTAGCTAACCGTCTGACGGGAATAACCCGAAGTTGGTTGATGGGGCAGGGCCACTGTGTGGCGGCCATAGACGCGGTCAATGTGTTACTGCAGAACCTCTATCCGGAACAGGGGGAGCGCTACCCCCTAAGTGATGAAGGTCTGTCGCAATTGGCCAAGGATTTTTACAGCTACGCGATTACGGATGATGGTTGCCCCGGTGTCCCATTAGGCAGTCATGTCAATCCACACACGGCGGGCGGTTTGATTGAAGGTGGCTACCTGGGTTTTGCCGAGCTGCAATACGTGCATATGCCTCTGCCCGGTGAACGCCTGGTGGCATTCCTGAGTGACGGTGCTTTTGAAGAACAGCGCGGTAGTGACTGGGCCAGCCGTTGGTGGCGGGCCGAGGACTGTGGTCTGGTAACACCGGTGATGATCGCCAATGGCCGGCGTATTGATCAGCGCTCCACCATGTATCAGCAGGGCGGCCTGACCTGGTTTTATGAGCATTTGGAGCAGAACGACTTTCATCCGATCGCCATCGACGGGCGCGATCCAGCTGCGTTTATCTGGGGAATATTTGAATCTGAAGCACGCTTGCAAGCCTGCAGTGCACATATTCGTGCAGGAAAAATGTGTTATCCGGTGAAACTGCCGTACCTGATTGCCGAAACGGAAAAAGGCTACGGTTTTTACGGTGCTGGCACCAATGCAGCCCACGGCACGCCTTTGCCCGGCAACCCTCGTAGCGATGCCGGGGCTCGGCAGCTATTCAATGAACACGCTGCCAGGCTCTTTCTGCCGCGTACTGAGCTGACCAGTGCAATCGAAAAAATAACACAACATAAGGCGGATAACCGGGTACCGGAAAAATACCATGCGCTCGGTCAGCGTGATGTCGTTTTAAAACTACCAACTGCTTCACCACAGTGCGAAAAGGGGCAAGCATTGTCACCCATGGCAGCCGTAGATAAGCGCTTGTGTGAGTGGCATCTCGCCAATCCGGGCGTGCGCGTACGTATCGGCAACCCTGATGAATTGCGAAGTAATCGCATGGGCAAAACGTTGGATCTTCTCAAACATCGAGTATTAAACCCGGAAGATGGTGTGGCCGAATCGATACATGGTTCTGTCATTACCGCACTTAATGAGGAGGCCGTAGTAAGCGCGGCACTGGCCAATAAAGGTGGCATGAATCTGGTGGTCAGTTATGAAGCCTTTGCCATGAAAATGATTGGCGCACTACGTCAGGAAATAATTTTTGCACGGCACCAAAAAGAACTCAATCGACCTGCACGATGGCTATCGCTTCCGGTTATTGCTACTTCACATTTGTGGGAGAATGGCAAAAATGAGCAATCCCATCAGGATTCATCGTTTGGTGAAGTGTTGTTAGGTGAAATGAGCGATATGACGCGCGTTGTTTATCCCGCAGATGCTAGCACTGCTGTTGCCTGCCTTGATGCATGCTATCAGAGCCAAGGCCAAATTTGGGCGATGACCATTCCCAAACAGGAAATCACGACAACTTTCAGCTCTGAACAGGCTCAACAATTGGTCGAAGAGGGCGCTCTGACAGTGGAAGAGGATGACACCGTCGTTGTGGAACTGGTGGCGGTTGGAGCCTACCAGTTACGCGTGTGCCATGAAGTCCGTCAGGCATTGCGAGATAATGGCATTGGCAGCCGTATCACATACCTGCTTGAACCTGGCCGTTTTAGGATTCCACGCGACGAGCATGAAAAGGCCATTGTCAGCAGGCTTGTAGAGAAGTCACAATTTTTTGATAACTCAGTTCGCTTGCGTGTATTTGTATCCCATATGCGGCCTGAGGTTCTTTTAGGTGTTTGTCGACCTCTAGATCTGGGTAGTGACCGTTGTTTGGCATTTGGGTATCGCAACCGCGGTGGCACATTGGATACGCAGGGCTTGCTGGAAGCGAATCAGTGTAGTGACAAATTCATCGTAGCAGAAGTTCTACAAAGAATAAGTTCGGGAGGAGAGTGAATGAAGCAAGACACAGATCGCACGACTCACTATGATAAGGGTAGCTTAACGCTCTCCGGTACCGTGATGCTGGGGACAGGAGTCATGATAGGCGCAGGCATTTTTGCACTGACCGGGCAAATGGCGGAAATGGCGGGCGTACTGTTCCCGCTGGCATTTGTGGCAGCAGCGATGGTCGTTTCTTTCAGTGCCTACTCTTACGTCAAAATTTCCAATGCCTATCCCTCAGCCGGAGGGATAGGAATGTATTTACATAAGGCCTATGGCGACAGCTTGCCGACAGCGTTCAATGCCCTGTTGATGTACTTCTCCATGGTGATCGCGCAGAGTTTCCTGGCGCGCACGTTTGGCTCCTATACCATGCAATTATTCGGCGGTGATGAATCCGGACAAATGGTGGCGATGCTGGGTGTGGGGCTGATTATTTTTGCGTTTATCGTCAATCTGTTAAGTAACCGCTTTATTCAAAAGGTAGCTGGGTTTATCGGAGTGTTAAAGATTGGCGGAATTTTGGTGTTCGGCATTATCGGTGTGTGGGTGGCTGATAGCCTAGCGCTAGATTTCGGTCACATGGGTAACGTTGAAGTCTCCGGAAATTTTCTTGGTGCTACCGCTCTCGGGATTTTGGCTTTTAAAGGTTTTACCACCATTACCAACAGTGGATCTGAGGTAATCGATCCTAAGCGAAATGTTGGAAGAGCTATCGTTATCTCTATTGTTGCGTGTGTAGTCATCTACACCCTGGTTGGCTTTTCAGTAGCCAGTAACCTATCCCTGAGTGAAATCATAGATACTCGCGATTACTCCCTGGCAGCGGCTGCGCGACCAGCGCTTGGAGAATACGGAGTATGGTTTACAGTCGCAATTGCCATGACGGCAACTGCGGGCGGCATTCTTGCCAGTATTTTTGCGGTGTCCCGGATGCTGGCTATGTTGACCGAAATGAAACTGGTTCCCCACAGACATTTCGGCATGCCGGGAAGTATCCAAAAACATACACTTGCCTATACCGTGGTACTCGGTATTTTTCTTACGGCCTTTTTTGACCTGTCGCGGATAGCCGCCCTGGGTATTGTTTTTTATCTGGTCATGGACATTGCCATTCATTGGGGCGTGATTCGTTATTTGGCGGATGAAATTAAAGCAATGCGCTGGGTACCGATTGTAGCCATTATTTTCGATTTGCTGACACTGTTCGGTTTTGTTTGGGTGAAACTGAACGCTGACCCGTGGGTTATCGGTGTTGCTCTTATCACGATGTTACTGATCGCAGCGGGCGAGAGGTGGTTCTTGCATTCGAATAGACGGCAACGACTACTACACGAAGACGGTAAGCACCAGCATTGATGCCTACTGTTCAAAGTTAAAAATCACTTTGTTAACTTGGGAAAATGTATATGAACGATATTAATGAACCCAACGAAACCCGGCGTCGGTTTTTGATAGGCGCCACTTCGTTTGTGGCTGGGGCTGGATTGGTTGGTATTGCCATTCCCTTTGTGCAGTCGTGGAACCCTAGCTCTAAAGCCAGAGCTGTGGGTGCGTCAGTGAGGGTGGGTGTCAGCAAAATCGAGCCGGGGCAAATGATTACGGTTGCGTGGCAGGGCAAGCCGGTCTGGGTGTTGCGGCGAACCCGCCAAAATCTCAAGAACCTGGATCTCGAAAGTCACCGTGAAGAATTGCGGGACCCGGATTCGGAAGTTAATCAACAACCTGATTACGCCAAGAATACTTATCGCAGTATCAAAAAGGAGGTTTTTGTGGCAGTGGGTATCTGTACCCATTTGGGTTGCGTGCCTAACTATGAGCCGGATGGACGAGCAGAAGTTAAGCATGCACTCTTTTTTTGCCCCTGTCACGGTTCAAAGTTTGATCTCGCAGGGCGGGTATTTAAGGGCGTCCCTGCACCGACGAACTTGATTATTCCTCCCCAAATTATCTAGACAATAAAGTGCTTGAAATCGGTGCTGATGGACAAACGAGTTAGCTAGGCCATGGTAAGGTATGGTGCCGGAAAACGAATTCTTCTGAAAATTTAAAAGGTAAATAGATGATAGAAAGATCAGATAATAAACTACCGAATATACCGATTTCCCCTGCCCAATAGGTTTTGGCATCGTGATAGCCTTTGCGATTTACATTGCATACAGCAGTTATTACAACATACTGCAAGGTTGCAGGTTTGGTTCGACATCCTTAGTATTTCAGTTTGTTTATTGCATTATTCGACGGATGTGTTGTCAATTAGTTCACGCTGTTTTCTGTTGTCCTGTTTCGCGTGATTGTGTTCGCTTACGTCATGTTGGAAAAAAGAAAAAAAAGCGCAGGCAGAGTTTGGCCGAGTGTATCTAACGTACCAGCAGCGAGTGCCTATGTTTATTCCTAGGAGAAGCCAGTGGTGGCATTTAATTGAGATTTCCAATCTGGACTCTGATAACTGAGAGAGGTCAATTAGGAATTGCATAACATTATGAACACGAATACATCTGATTGTAGGTGTACGGAGCTGCCACACATGAGTAGCGAGTCCTTCCGACTCTTTATTGAAGGTGATGCACTCTATGCATCGATGCTGAGGTCGATCGACAGGGCACAAGACAGCATACAGTTGGAAAGTTATATTTTTGCCGATGATATAGTGGGGCAAGAGTTTTGTCGGGCGTTGATTGAACGGGCGCGGTCTGGCATTAAAGTGAAAGTTCATATCGATGCCGCGGGTTCCCTGTTCTGGTTCTCGCGCAAGATGCAAAATCACATGCGCGATAATGGTGTGGAACTGCGCTGGTTCCACCGTTGGAGCTGGCGCAGACCATGGCGCTATAACCACCGCAATCATCGTAAATTGCTGATAGTTGATAACCGTATCGCCTATCTCGGCGGTTTCAATATTCACAAGGAAAATTCCTGCAAACACTATGGTGAGGCCCGTTGGCGTGATACCCATGTGAGCTTTGATGGTTCGCTTGTCAGCGTGGCGGCGCAGTTGTTTGATGCATTTTGGCACGGGAAGCTGCGTTCGCAGCCTCTACAAAAGGCCGAAGGTAGCAAACTTCTGCACAATCAAACGCTAAGCTGTCGCCACCGTCTGCGCTGTGTGTATGGGGAAGCCTTTAGCAAGGCTAAAAAGTATATTTACCTGACGACACCCTATTTTGTTCCCGACAATCATACGCTCAGGCAATTATGCAAGGCGGCAGAGCGGGGTGTGGATGTCCGGCTATTGGTCCCCGGCAAAACCGATGTACGCATAGCGCGCTGGGCCGCTCGACATATTTATGCATCGCTACTTGAATCTGGTGTAAAGATATACGAATACCTGCCCCGGGTACTGCACGCAAAGACCGTGGTGACCGACGATCATTGGTCGATGGTGGGTACGTCCAATCTGGACTATCGAAGTTTATTCACAAACTACGAACTGAACCTTGCAACCATCGACCAACAACTGGCGAGAAAGCTCAAGCAGCAGTTCATTGAGGATTTATCATTGTCGGAATGTATATCACTTAACGACTGGAAAAAGCGTGATGGTGTAACGAGGTGGCAGGGACGTGTGGCTATGATACTTAAACGTTGGTTGTGAAATTCTTGTATTTAATAAAGAAGCTGGTGAAGTTTGTCTGTTGCTGCCAACGTCTTGGCTGACGGCTTGTTGATGCCAAAATCAACCGACGTAAAGAAAATTTTGAATTGCCGATGTATGGTCTGCCATGGTTGCTATGAGCTCCATGTCAACTGAAACTCAGCTCCTACGATGGACTTTTGCGCGGTGCAACGTCTCAACTGTTTATAACCCATCAAGGCATCACCACAAGGCTTTTTGTAGATAATCAATCCGTCACCGACAGGCGAAGGCTGGGGTTTCATGAGGTGATAACGTCAGGGATGTCGGCAACAGGTGGCACGCAGCACAATGGTGATGTCCTATTCAGACTCATTAACGTAACATCACAGAATACTTTTCAAGTGGGTCGGATATTACCTGAAAATTTCCCACTGGATATCAACCGCAGATTATCCTGTTCGACTAAAAGTGAGATTGATGATTACCTCTTAATTGATCCAAAATCCGCCATGCCCTATGGTATGGCGCCTTTACCTCCGCAAGTACAGGCGGTATTGAAGAGTTTGATTAAGCTGGGCTATCACAATTTCAAAAAAGCCGATGCCTTTACCCTCTGACGTCACTGAAAAACATCGCGAATGGGAGTCGTTTTTTAATCAAGACTCGGTTCGCCATAAGCTTGTTGTACGCTATTTGAGGTACGGCCACGATTCGTTACAAATCGACCAAAAATATACTTAACCTCATGAATTATAAGTAATCTTTCAAAAATCTTGGTTGCATATTTTGATCTGCACACAGTTATCAGATATGTCTATCGGAAGCTTTCACTTCTAACACCTATACCGTATCTCCTTGTAATTACCAAGGGTGTATTCAATATCATGCAAACTCGACTCACCCACTACTACGGAACTTGGCTCTTTGTGATATCCAGTTTGTAATTCAGAGTTTTACTTTTTTTGCTTAAATCTAGATGGTAATCACCGAAGCGATTAATATGCTCGGTTCGATACGGTGAAAGAAAATTCAGCACCTCTTCTGAAACTGGGATTTGACGGTGCTTCAATTGCGATAGAACTTCTGACATGGATTGAACGTTATGCAAAATAACCAGATTAGCTACAAGTTGATTGTACTTAATGACCTTACGCTGTTCGTGCCGGACATTCTCAGCAATAATGCCGTCACCGCCAAAAAACAACCACTTGGTGAAGTTATTGAACTCTTCACTTTTGTTGGTGGCTGCATGAATGGTACGCCTGAGCTCCACATCACCGATGTACTTCAGTAAGAATGCTGTTCGGATCACTCGTCCTAACTCCCGAAACGCAAAATACAGTCGATTCTTCCGACTGTAAGTGCCTAAGCGTTTGAGTATGGTCGATGGCGCTATTTTGCCGGCTTGGATAGACAGCGCCACACGCAACATATCAGGCAGATGTCGCTCTATTAGTGACCAGTTAATATTACCTCTAAACAATCGGTTAATGTGTTTATATTTAACGCGACCATCCGCTTTATAGAATACCAGCTTCTTGATGTTCCGTATTCGGGGCATCAAATCAATACCGAGTAAGTAAGCTAGGCCAAAGACAGTCGTGCTTTGAGCCTGAGTGTCACCATGAATCACATCAGGTTGAATGTCCGATTCATTTTTAATGAGACCATCAAGAATATAGATAGCCTCGTAGACGCCGCAAGGAATGAAATGACTGAATAACGCGATGTAAGTATCCGAGACATGGTAATAGCCAATACCACCATAGCCGCCGTAACGGATATGATATTCTGACAACAGGTTTTGCTCATATACGTTCCACTTGGTTCCGTCAGCAGAGGCCGATTTGCCTGTACCCCAGTAAGATGGCAACTCAAATTTATTATAAGCATTCACGGTTTTCACAATAGCTTTTTCAAGCTTCTCCTCAGTGACATGCTTTAGATTCAGCCAAGCAACTTGCTTGCGGGTTAAGTTTTTGATGGAGCGTGCCGTTTGAGTTGGGCCAAGATTACAGCCATAACAAAAAAGCGTTGAAATAAAGCGCTTGCGCGGATTATCAAGTTTACTCTCAAAGCCTGATATGGGTTTAAATAGCTTGTGGGCGTCCAGCCATTGCTCTGATTCCACTAGAATATCGACAATGCTCTTTTCCTCAAGAGAGTCTCGTAAGGCTTCATCCAGCTGCTTGAGCTGTTTGGGCTCTGGAGTATTCTGATGTCTTCTGATCACAAGCTGATCGTTATTGAAGTCTAGAAACTCATTGGATTGAAATTGCTCGTCCACCTGAGCTGATAACTCGCTAAGCGTTTCTTTTAGTTCAGTCACAAAGGTTTTGCTATCCTCTGAAAACCCTAGCATATTGGTGTATTCAGGCAGGCCTTGTTCGTACTCATCCCAACTGATTAGTTCTTTACGATAATCTGAATGCTCCTGGCTGTAACGAATGAATAAATCACCTGAACTGAGTTCGTTCTTGATCCGAGACAACACGCATAACTCGAAGTATTTGCGGTTAATCGTTTTCGTGTCTGCGTTGAATATCAGCTTCTTCCATTTATCGTTCATCCAAGGCTGTGCGACAAAGTCATCATAGTGGCCGAGCTCCTGCTTGTGGGTATTTCGATACTCCAAGATGATTTCTAGCGCCCTTAGGATCGAATTATCTTCAGATGATGAGCCTAGCTCTAAAAGCTCCAAACAGTTTAGAAGCTGGGCTCGTTGCGGCTTATACAATTTAAGCATGAAGGGATAATAATTATTTCCGGCATAGGCTAAGTGCTCTTCACACTCTGCCAATAGTACTGATGGCTCTTCGCTCATGGCGTTTCGGATATCTTCCAGTGACGGCTGTATGTCAGCTTCATTATCACCATAAGTTTTTAAGACATTACGAAATTGGTTGATGAGCTTTTCCGTTCGCTGAGTATGCTCCTGGTGGTATTCCATCAGCCGAGTCTCCGCAGACTGGTGCAACTTATTCAGTTTACGCTTAAAGATACCCGCCACATCGTCTAACGATTGACTTAATTTTGACTGGATCAATAGCACCATCAGTGTGTAACGTTTAGCTTGCTTCATTTCTTTTAAGTGAAAAGCATCCAGTGAACGAGCTTCTAAAGTGTAATGGTGTTTTTTCGTTAACGGTAAGAATTCCATATTTGGCAATCGTTCGACCAAGTCTTGTAGCCATTTCAAATGTTGAAGGTAGCTTTTGACTTCTTTATTTGTAGGCTTTTTGACCTCCCGTTTAATCGAGTCCCAGCGCGTTTTTCTTCCAGAGCTATTGAGCATTTTATCCAACTCAATTGTCATCTCATGATTCAGCTTTTTATGTGTTTGCTTGAAATAGGTATCGTTGACCTGCTTTTTAGCTGATTTGGCATGTTTAACCAGAGTTGAGAAGCCTGGTAATTCATAGCGCTGTTTAACCAGCTCCTCGATAACTACATTGATAACATCAGCGAGCTCATGCTTTTTTTCTGATGCTTCGGATGAAAGCTTATGAAGCAATAATGTTGCTGTATTATTATTCTCAATAAGCTTAATGTTTAGATACCGCCTCACTAAAATCTTTAAACGGGTTCGACTCCCACCCCTGTCAAAGCGTGCTAAGTACTTTTTGGGAGTGTCGCCCATTTTCATCAGCTCAGAAATATGAGTAACAATCTTGTTTGGGATGTCAGAAGATTTGAGAAAATACCCTAAGCGCTGAGTTAATTTAATATGAACTAACAGGGCAAGCTGATCTAATTTGCGCCGGCGATGCTGGCGAATATAGGCCATGTCCTCTGGTGTCGGTGTATATACAGACTATAATTCAGACTGACTCATGTTGGGTTTAATGCGCGGGTAAGCGGTTTCATTGATTGTTGTCATAGAGATATAAAATAACGTCCACGGATATCATGGCCAATTAGGTGGCTTGATCATTTGGTTACCTTTTAAAGGTTCAGCTGTTTAGCTCAGTCGCTACACCTTGCACCTTACCTATAGTAATATTTAATGTTGCGCAGTTTAATGAACCCGCCCTAGACATTTCGTGCTCAAGTTCACTCTATATTGAATTAATGCTTAACATTCATATTTCATGAGGCCTGTGGAACATTGTAGTCTTCATTCCAGTTTTATTGTATTGCACTACTTGAGTGGCTCAATAAAGCGTTGCTGAATTCGATTATATGAATCTATGTAGCGTAGAGCCGTTTTGGGATCTTTCCAACCAACGTACTCCATTAAATCTTTGAGACTCCAATCATTACTGTCTGCCCATGAAGCAAATCCTCGGCGTAAAGAATGACTGCTAAAGCTCTCAGGATGCTCAAGCCCTGCATCCCTGGCGCAATCGCGCACGATATTGATGATGGTATTCGGCGTCATATTGTGTTGGTTGAAATGCCCCCAGCGATCGATCCCGATAAACAGTGGGCCCTCGGTTAATTCAGCAGCTGTTATCCAGTCCTGATAGGCGGTGACTGGGCAGAGTTTTTGCAGAGCCGGTACTTTATAGGTCGTACCTTTATTGTTTCTATCGCCTTTGGAGTTTGGCAAATACAATGACATTCCTTTATTGGGGATCACGATTACGTGCTCAATGTAGATGTTGGTGAGTTCATCTGCACGAAAGGCTCGCCAGAACCCGAGCAGCAGAATGGCTTTGTTTCGGATATGCCTTAAGCGCTGCCAGTAATCTTTACTTTCTGTAATCAATGAATCCAACGACTGAATAATGGTGTCGAGCTCTTCTAACTGAAGCGGTCGAGCCTGCTTAGGTTGGTACGGATGCGTTTGACGTATGCCTTTCATCACCTGTTTAACCAGGGGAGCTTTCGTGGGATCGGGAAAACCGTACTCATTGTGCCATTTAGCGAGTACGGCCAAACGATGTGCTAAGGTACTGGACGACAACTTATCGGCATAGTGACTGAGGTACTGCGCAATCGCATCAGGTGTTGCAGGTAACAGGCCGCCCCAGTGACGCTCATAGTGCTCAACGGCGGCACGGTAACTGCGTACCGTGTGTTCTCGAGTGGCGGCGTTGACGTAAAAGCTGACTAAATCAGTATTTTTAGAATCGGGCATGATTGCGTGTTATGTACGGCTTTGCCTCATCATATCGCCCAAAAACGCACATCACAATAGATAATCTACTATTATCTAAAATGAATTTTCGAAAGCTATAGACACGTAGATGACACAGTAATAATATGTATATACATATTATGTATTACATTACAAAATAATCAGAGACTTAAAAAATGGCGCGCACAGGCATCTCTCAATTTGACGTTGAAAAAGCATATAAATCATTGACTTCACAGGGTGTAAATAACCCATCAATTGATGCAATACGAGCTGAGCTGGGTAACACTGGCTCCAAAACCACCATCTCAAAATACCTCAAAGACATTAAAAAGACCCGTACTAACGGTACACTCACCGAGGTCAAAGTCTCCGACGCCATTGGGCACCTGGTAAGCCAGCTTGCTGCCAGGCTCAACGCTGAAGCGAATAAAACCATTGAAGACATGGAGCAAGCCTTTGATAAAGAGCGTAAGTCTTGGAATCAAGAAAAGTCAGGACTTGAGGAGTCGTTAAGCCAAGCCACAGAGCAAAATAAAGCTCTAAGTGATAACATTCACTCACTACAGGCGAAGCTCAATACTGCTAGCCGTGAGAGTGAGCAACTGAACACTGAGTTGCAAGGTATTCAAAGTGACTTGAAAGAACTTACAGCCGTTTGTGGACAAAAAGATGAACGAATTATCGATCTGGAGAAGAGTCTGCAACACAGTTATGACAACTTGAGCCACTTCCGCGAATCCGCTAAAGAACAGCGTGATCAACAAGAGCGCAAGCACGCTGAAGAAGTGTCGGGATTGCGAGCAGAGCAGCGAAAGCTGGGGCAAACCATTGCCTCTCAACAGTCAGAACTCACGCAGTTGAACCGTCAGAACGCTGAGCTAATCACCGAAAAGCGGTTGTTGGCCAAGTCACAGCGCGAACTTCAAAACTCATTAAAAGCGTTAACTGAACAGGTGCAGTCAGCCAGTACTGACAGAGAGGAGCTACTAGCGCAACTTGATGCTATAACCAAAGAAAACAATGAGCTAAACACTTCCGTTGTTCAGCTAGAGCATGAGGTTGAGGAATTGAAATCGCCCGAGAAACTCGCAAAAAAACAGGAAGTAGCCAAGTCTAAAAGCTAGCCTTTAAGCACAAAGCTGTGTAATAGTTGGTTAGTATCCACTTATCTTTTGTGAACTAACTGATAATCTGCTAGTCTACTGCCCTGCATTTATGAGAACGAGTAGAGACTCTTTTTTACCGTGAACCGTCAACTTTTAACTTTCGCTCTAGCCATATTGATTGCCCTGCAATCGGTAGTTGCTGTGGCGGACGTTCATCAGTTTCATCAATCCGGTTCTGAGCATCTTACTTTTGATCACGAGCATCAAAAAGCTCACTCTTCTCCAATACCAGATGATGACAAGCGTTGGTTAGAATCAGAAAAGAGCAAAAGCTACCAGCTTGATTGCCACCATTGTTGTCACTGTCATGGCTCATCACACCCTTTCTTTCTGGGTCGCCAAGATATCTCTGCTTCTCTTTATCAAAAGGGTGCTATTTTAGGCAACCCTTCCCATTACCGTTCCCATATAGCCTTCCCTGATAATCCCCCTCCGATCAGTTAAATACAGTACAAATAAACTTTTATTCTGAGGTATAGCGTTGTGCAAATGCCAACCCAGCTGTACCTGATGTACTTTGATTTTAATTGTGAGGAAATTTCATGAAGAAACTATCCGTTTCTTATGCGATGTGTGCCGTTATTTATTTGCTGTCGGCTTCGGCGCAAGCGCAACCCGTTGATTGGGAGCGCTGGCTGGCATCACAGATAAAGCAGCACCCAGACATCATCGCGGCCCGCGAGCAACTGCAAGGCTCGGAAGCTACTGCGGACGCAGCGGAACAGCCACTTTACAACCCGGAGTTATCTTCTGAGCTGGAACAGGTTGGTGAAGAAAATAACTACCGTGTAGGTGTTTCTCAAACGGTTGACTGGTGGGATAGACGAGGTGCTAAACAGCAGCAGGCGGCTTTTATCCGACAAGCAGCCAAAGCCCAGTATCAGCAACAGGTTATGAGTAAGACTGCTGAGGCTCTATCAGCATTGGTTGAGTGGCGTGCCAGTAATCAAGCCGCCATTATTGCTCAGGCACAAAAAGAGCAGCTTAATGCATTATTGCAAGTGGCTGAAAAGCGCCAAAAAGCAGGGGATATAGGCACTATTGATGCTGAGCTCACCTTTCTATCTTTATCAAAACAGCTGGCACAGGTCGCTGAGCTTGAAGTCGCTTTGCAAAAAGCCGAAAGCAGAGTGCGCGAACTTTTGCCACAGTGGACTCCTGAAAAAGGAGGCATTCCCGAAGATTTCTGGCCTTCGGAGCCAGTGTCCATTACTGACCAGGAGTTGTTACAACATCCCTATGTTGCCAGCGCTCAGGCTCGCTGGAAGTCCATCAAGGAAGAGGCCGAAGCAACCCGCCGCGCAGCCAAAGCAGAGCCGACCTTTGGAGTCAATGCTGGTCGCGACGGTGGAGAAAATACTGTCGGCCTGACCTTCTCGATTCCTTTGAATGTACGTAATGACTACAGTGCCGAAACTCGTGTGGCTAATCGTGCAGCACTAGAAGCAGAGGCCCGATTCTTGGCCGTTTATCGCAATCTACGGTTTGACTGGCAGGCTGCACAAGCTGCCTGGAAACGTTATGACGAGCAATACCGACGCTGGCTCGAGCTGGCTCGTGGCAGAGTTGAAAATAGTGCTGACTTGTTGGAACGCCAGTGGCGAAGCGGTGATCTATCAACAACTGACTACCTGCTCGCTCTCAACCAGCGTTCGGAGAGCCTGCTGGCAGGAATCTCACTCGAAAAGCACACACAACTTGCGTTAACCGAAGTGTTGCTGCACTCCGGCCAGCTCAGAGCTGTTGCACCAACTGCGACTAAGCCACTGAATTAAAGATAGGATAATGAACATGAATAGATTATTGATAGCGATGCTAAGCGCCGCAATGACTGCACCAAGCATAGGGCTTGCAGAAACGATGAGTGGTGAGGCGCACGAACATGATAAGAGCAAGCCTGCTCAAGAGGTTATTGAGCATAAGGATGATGCGTCTCACAAGGAGCACCCATCAAATGCCACGGATGAACATGAGCGTCATGGTGATACAAAACATGGGTCTAGCGATAGTTCCCACAATGAAAGTCATGATGATGCGGGACACAGCGAAAGTAATACTGAAGAAGATGGACATGGGCATCAAGAAGAAGCTTCTGCCACTACGGCACTAAATGCTACTCAAATGACGATTGCTGATATCCAGGTTGCTCCTCTCACTGCCGAGCGCGTTGATTATGAGTTCTACGCACCAGGGGAAGTTCTTTCTAATGGATACACTAGCTACATAGTGTCACCGCGAGTAGCTTCCGTTGTATTACGTCGTCACGTAGCATTGGGCGCTCATGTCGAACAAGGTCAGCCACTGGTAACCCTGTTCAGTGAGGATGTGGCGCAGGCCCAGGCAGACTATCGCACCGCTTGGCCTGAATGGGAAAGAGTCCGCAAGCTCGGTCGCAAAACCGTTGGAGAGCAGCGTTATATCCAGGCCAAAACCAGCTGGGAGGCTGCTCGGGCAACGTTGCAGGCCTATGGGTTAGCTGAGTCAGATTTGCAGTCTCTGGCATCGCAAGATATTAAGGCATTGGGCGAATATACCCTACGTGCCGAAACCGATGGTTCTGTGTTATCTGACGACTTCGAGCAGGGGCAGCGCGTCGAAGCTGGTTCTCCTCTGATCAAGCTGGCCAATGAGAAGCAGCTCTGGGTCGAAGCACACCTTCCAGCAGATCAGTCTATATCACTTCCTCTCGGTACATTGGCTGACATTGTGGCTGGTGATATCCGAATTCAAGGCAAGGTATCCCAAGAAGCACATACCATAAACCCCGTTACACGAACCCGAACAGTGCGCTTATTGGTGGACAACCTGGAGCATAGGCTGCATCCGGGACAGTTTGCAGAGGTCTTCTTCCGTTTTCGTACAGAAGAGCCGGTATTGGCTGTGCCAGAGTCAGCACTGATGCGAAATCCCGATGGAGACTGGGCAATTTTTGTAGAAGAGAGTCCAGGGCAGTTTCGCTCTCAAGAAGTTGAACTAAAGCGAGCACTAGGTTCGTTGCGTGAAATTAACGGCATTGTTCCCGGAACACGTATTGTTACCGACGGTGCCTTTTTTGTTGCTTCACAAATCGCCAAAGGCGGTTTTGATCCGCATAACCACTAAGCATTAAGGAGACTCTATGTTTAATCGAATTGTCGATTGGGCGGTCACTAACCGTTTGCTGGTGGCGATTGCGCTCATTACACTAACGGTCAGCGCCTTTTTTATTATTCCAAGGCTGAATCTTGATGCATTTCCGGATGTTACCAACGTTCAGGTCTCGGTCAATACTGAAGCTCCTGGCTTGGCTGCTGAGGAAGTCGAGCAGCTGATAACCTATCCGATTGAAGCTGTCATGTACGCTCTGCCTGATGTAGAAGAAGTAAGGTCTATTTCAAAGACTGGCTTGTCTGGCGTTACTGTTGTGTTTAAGGAAGGCACTGATATTTACTTTGCCCGGCAACTGGTATTCGAGCGACTTCAGGCTGCCAAAGAGCTGATTCCAGAGGGCGTTGGTACACCCGAAATGGGGCCAAACACTTCTGGGCTGGGGCAAGTCTATCAGTATTTACTGGTTGCCGAACCCGGTTCGGGTTTCGATGCCATGGAGCTACGCAGCTTAAATGACTGGGTGGTCAAGTTGTTGCTTATCCCGGCCGAAGGCGTGACTGATGTGCTGTCTTTCGGCGGTGAGGTGCGTCAGTATCAGGTCGATCTGAATCCGTCAAAGCTGTTATCTTACGATCTGACCCAGGACGATATCATGGCGGCTCTGGAGCGTAACAACACCAATGTTGGCGGCTGGTATATGAACCGTGGTCAGGAGCAATTGGTGATCCGAGGTACCGGCTGGCTCGATCATGGCAAGCAAGGGCTGGAGCAGATCCGTCAAGTTCCCCTGAAAACGGTGGATGGCACCACTATCACCGTATCGGATGTAGCCAAAGTGAATCTGGGTAGCGAAATCCGCCAGGGCGCAGTGACCATGACACGCCGAACTTCGGATGGGAAAGTTGAGACACTAGGCGAAGTCGTCTCAGGCATTGTATTAAAACGTTTAGGCGCCAATACCAAAAGCACCATTGATGGGGTTAATGCCCGTATCGAGCGTATTAATCAGGCGTTACCGGAAGGAGTTAAGTTCGAGGCTTACTATGATCAGGCCGATCTGGTGACGCAAGCGGTTGATACCGTTGTCAATGCTCTGTTACTGGCGTTTGTCTTCATTGTGGTCATTTTGGCGCTGTTCCTAATGAATTTGCGTGCTACCTTACTGGTACTGATCTCAATTCCAATTTCCATCGGTATTGCTTTGATGGTGATGGCGTGGTTTGGTCTTTCGGCAAACTTAATGTCTCTAGGCGGTATTGCCGTGGCCATTGGCATGCTCGTGGATGGCTCTGTAGTGATGGTCGAAAACATGTTCAAACATTTGACCCATCCCGATGCCACCCATGACAAAGATAGACAGACAATGGTTCAGGATGATCCAGATCCTGTTGATGCAGCTCATGATAGCCATGGGATTGCTTTACGCTTGCAAGAAGCTGGCAGAGAGGTAGCAAGACCTATATTTTTTGCGACAGCAATTATTTTAGTTGTCTTCATGCCGCTATTCAGTTTCGAAGGGGTCGAAGCCAAACTGTTCCAGCCGATGGCTATCAGTATCATGCTGTCTATGCTGTCCGCGCTGGTTGTAGCTTTAATCATAGTCCCAGCATTAGCCACCTACCTGTTTCGCAAAGGGATACGCCCGCGGGAGAGTTTCGTCTTGAAACCACTTGATAAACTCTACCGCAAGGGTTTGTCGTGGGCTATGAGCCACAGTAAGGTCGTCGTTGGTATTGCTGTAACGCTCGTGGTTGCGGCAGCTTTAGTAATACCGCGTCTGGGTACCGAGTTTGTGCCTGAACTCGAAGAAGGAACGGTCAACCTCCGGGTAACTCTCGCTCCGTCCTCCAGCCTGGATACTGCGCTTGAAGTCGCTCCAAAACTCGAAGCAATGCTGATGGAATTCCCGGAAGTCACCTATGCGTTATCACGCATTGGACGTGCCGAAATTGGCGGTGATCCAGAGCCAGTGAATAACATTGAGATCTATATTGGTCTTAAGCCAGTGCCAGAATGGACCAGCGCCGATAATCGTTATGAACTTCAATCCCTGATGGAGCAAAAGCTGGAACAACATCCCGGATTGCTGTTCAATTTTTCACAACCAATTGCCACCCGTGTGGATGAGCTGTTATCGGGGGTTAAAGCGCAACTAGCGATAAAACTCTTTGGTAAAGATCTTGATGTGCTGGCTGAAAAAGGGCAGGCAATTGAGGCAGTGGTCAAAAAGATCGACGGTACGCGCGATGTTGCCATGGAGCAAATTGTCGGTGAAGCTCAATTGGTCGTAAAGCCCAATCGCCGCGCATTGTCTCGTTATGGACTTGACGTAGCGGATGTCATGGAAGTGGTTCGAAATGGGCTTGGCGGTGCCAGCGCTGGACAAATCATCAATGGTAACGAACGTTATGATATCTATGTTCGGTTGGATGAACGTTTTCGCCAAGATCGCGAAACTATTGCTGACCTTCGTTTGCAGGAACCTTCAGGAGCCTGGGTTCGCCTTGGTGATGTAGCCTCTGTAAATATTGCTTCCGGCCCGCCGCAGGTTCGCCGCGATGATGTTCAGCGCAGAGTAGTCGTTCAGGCCAATGTGCAAGGGCGTGATATGGGCAGCGTGGTAGCAGATATTCGCGCAGCGATTGCTGAACAAGTTGATTTGCCAACGGGTTACTCCGTGGATATAGGTGGACAATTCGAAAATCAACAGCGAGCACAAAAGCGTCTGTCGCTGGTCGTGCCATTATCGCTGGCGCTTATCGCCTTGTTGCTTTATTTTGCCTTTGCTTCGGTTGGTCAGGCTATGCTGATTCTGGTAAATGTACCTCTAGCCATTATTGGTGGGGTATTCTCACTCTGGCTGTCAGGGCAGTATTTATCAGTGCCCAGCTCGGTCGGATTTATTACCCTGTTTGGCGTCGCGGTACTTAACGGTGTAGTGATGGTTGAAAGTATCAATCAGCGTATCAAGGATGGCCTACCTGTCAGTGAAGCCGCTTTTGATGGTGCCGTATCCAGGCTTAGACCGGTATTGATGACAGCAGTAACATCTGCGTTAGGCCTAATACCGATGTTGCTATCAAATGGCGTTGGAGCAGAGATACAAAAACCGCTTGCCAGTGTTATCGTAGGCGGGCTGATAACAGCCACATTTTTAACATTGTTTGTGTTGCCCGTTTTGTTTGCCTGGTTTTCAAAAGGTAAGTTGAAGGAGAAACACTAACTAGCAATCTGCCGGCTCTATTTTGGAGTCGGCAATACTTTATAATAGCAAGATGGTTTGAACCAACACCCCATTAATGCTGAAAGCTCGCCCATTTTCGTATCGAGGACTCTCCGCCGGGGAGGGGGAAAGCCAATATCAAAAAATGCAAGGTATACCTATGAGCCAGAAATGTAACCGTGACTGCAAAGCAGATGCTACTGATATAACGCAAGATATTGCTAGCAACGACAAGTTATTTGAAGGGGCATATATAAGCGAATACCACGTGCCTAAAATGGATTGTCCATCAGAGGAGGGCATGATCCGGATGGCTCTGGACAGTCTTGAGCCAGGTGTAATCCTTGAATTTGATACGCCACAACGTAAAGTCAGAGTGTTTCATCATCCTGATGTCAGTGACATGGTAGAAAATCGGATAACATCTCTTGGACTTGGCGCGAGATTAGAGTCAACCAGCGCTGTGGACAGCGAGATTATCCATAAGG